>NZ_JACJVM010000012.1:0-244714 GCF_014212065.1 Aequorivita sp. 609
AAATAATTGTGCCTGAAATAAAAAAGAGCTTACGGATCTATTCTTTCTATCTGTAAGCCTAGAATTATATTGTCAAAAATTAATAAAGAAATTAGTTGTTTTTTATCTCAGTTCTTTGTTATATGGTGTTTTTCACTCTATGTTCAAAGCAATTTTGGATTTCCGACTTAAAGAAATTGTCGTATTTCGGATTTCCTAAATTGAACATAATTAAATTTCTTTTTGCTCTGGTCAAACCTGTATATACTAATTCAGCGTTAGTAAACTCTTTATCATCTTCTTCCTTTTCTATGAACAAGAACAACGTATCTATTTCCCAACCCTTAAAGCTATGAGTTGTTGAAAGTTTCAAAGTTCCTGTTTTCATCCAAAAGTGGTTTTTCTTTGTTCTCCTTAATTTTTCGATTGCTATAACGTTACCTTTTATTCTCTCAAATTCTTCTTGACTCTCAAAAGTTGTTGCGGTTTTTTCTTTCCTTTTTGTTCTTATTAAAAAGTCTAATTCCCTTAACAATTCAACTTTTGAACATAAAATTCCTGCATCCGAAGAATGAATTTCATTTCTATTTAAAACGTCAAAAACTACGTCATACAAATCGTGGGCTGTGTAGGTATCAAATGTATGGTATTCAATTATCCTTTTCTCAAAGTCGAGTTGGGACAAGACATTAATTTCGTCAAGGTTGTACTTCTGGTTGAAAACAGTTTTCTGAAATTTAATAGCAATATTCCCAATATTACTTGAGAATCTGTGTGAGGTATTTAGAGTTTTATTCCAAACACTTGGGATTGTCCTTACAATTGGTTCATTGTTTTCATCCAATTGTCGATTATAAATGTTTTGTTTCTCGTCTCCGAACACAACAAATTCTGTTTCATTGTGCATAAAGTATTTTGTTATAATATCTATCCAAGATTGCAGATAGTCTTGTACTTCATCAATTAGGACAACGTCAAATTTTTGGATACTATCTTTTACCTTTTCAAAGAAGTTCACATCTTGCCAATTCCCAATACTATTTATTTCAAGATTGTAATTATTAGCTTGTGTTTTAAAAAATTGGTGGTAATTAGTTATGTAAAAGCTTGTCCAATAAAATTCTTCTCTTACATCAGATATTCTGTCATGTATGTAGTTTTTTAAAGATAGGTTGTAAGTTAAAACTAAAACCTTTTGACCTGTTCTTATGTGAGCATTTACAGCTCGTTTTGCCAAAACCAAAGTTTTACCACTTCCAGCAACTCCTTTGATTTTTCTACGAGGTCTTATTTCACTTCTTATTAGTTCTTGTTGTTCTTTTGTATAATTAATTTTAATTCCTTCTTCTATTTGGTGAAGTGGTGATTTTAAATATCTACGAATACTTTTGTACAAAGTCTCATCAAAATAGTAGGACTTTCTATTAAGCCAAAATTTAGACAATAATTGATTTAGCGAATTTTCATTTAATGAATTATTGCCTAAAAGGCCAAAGTAGTTAACGAATTTTCGGTAACCATTATAGTTTTCTCCTTGAAAGTCTTTTAGCAAAAAATTATTTAGTCTTTGTTGTGTAGCATTGTGGAAGTAAACGGCACAATTTACAGTTGCCCAATTATTCTTATTCTTAACGCTTCTTAAAAAAAGTTCTTCACTGTGTAATTGAAAAAGATTGTCTTTGTATGTTTCTACTTGATTTAAAGGCGACTTAATAAATGTATCGTCTTTTATTAAATGCCATTTAGTTCGTTCGTCAATGTAATAATGGTCTAAATTCCAATCCTTGACTTCAATTAAAAGAACACCACTCCCTTTTTGCATAATGGCAAAATCAGGGTTGTCTCCATTCAGAAATGGTTGAAAGTATATTTCATAATTGTTGTCAAGTTTTTCGAGCAAGAAATTCAAAAGTTTCCATTCCCCTTCAGTAGGTTGGACTTTCTGTCTTTTGATAATTTCTAATTTCGGTTCTAAAATTGCCATTTAGTTGGTTTAAAATGCCATATAACTTTCAAGTTTAAGAAAAGTAGAGCTGTAAATAAGCAATTACCTTTCGGATTATCCACAAGTTTAATCCTTTGCATTTTGTTTTATATTTTTGCTCTAAAAGCCTATCGAAGGACTACGACTACCTAAATATACAATAAAAAGTAGTCGTAAATCAAAAGATTTGGCGACCTCGCAAATTCTTCTAAAACATTGGGTTTAGCACTGACTTGCTCTATTTTTTTTATACAGTGTTGTGCTTAGTAATGATTTATAACAATCATATTCGGTATCTATAAAATTTACTGCTAAATTTCACGCTGCATTAGTATTAAAATCTATAACTAAAAATCAGTAAAATACATAAGCTTTTTCATTTCCTTCGTTATATACGACAAAGCTTTGGACTGCATTTGATTTTGGGTTAATCTCTAATGTCATTTGGATTTTTACAGGTTTTTCACTGTGGGTACACCCAAAATTCCAATATGTCATTCCATTTGTTGTTTTAATTTGCGAATAATTCACATTTACCAATGTTGATTTGAAAGTTTTAAATTCAACAGTTCCTTTACCATTCTCATCAATATCAAACTTTGCTATTGCTGTGAAGTCAGTAATAGTTTCTGAATTTGTATTTGTTTCCAAGTTTATATTATAAGAATTGTTGAAAGTAAATGATTTATTAAAGTCTTTTATTTCCAGATTATTCTGGGCAACTACAGACAAAGGTGTCATTATTGTCAGTAAGATTAATTTTGCTCTTATTATAATATTACTTTTTTTGTCCTTTGTTTTCATGATTTTTCTTTTTTTTCTAGTATTCTTTTACTAAGCACAACGTAAATATATTAAATTATTCACTTTCAAAAAAACCAAAATTTTTACTCAGCTACCAATACATAAGCCTTTATACAGTTTTTTCTATGCGTTATTTTGTATATCTTTAGGCGTATATCACGAATTTTCAGATGGTTTGATATACAAAATGACGATATGCTATGGACCTGAAAAACTATAAATTTGAACCTGGAGCTCATCAGAATAAACCCGTTATTTGGGTTAGATTTCCATATCATTTCCATCTAAAAAATGCCTTAAAAAAAAGATTTCCATCAGCTAAATGGAGCCAATCCAATAAATCTTGGTATTTATTAGACACACCTGCCGCAAGAGAAGTGCTATACCTACCTAAAAAAAACAATGAAGATAAATTGCTGTATAATATTCATCCAGTAAATCAGCAAGCTATGTTAAACTTTGTAAACCAATTAAATCTTAAAGCTTATAGCGAAAATACAATTCGGGTTTATTGCACAGAACTAAAGCATTTATTGTTATTGCTAAATAATTATCCTGTAGAAAAGCTTACTCCAGAGAAACTTAAGTCCTATTTCCTCTATTGTTTAAAAAATGAAAGAATGAAAGAGCGAAAATTAAATGGGAAAATAAATGCAATTAAATTTTATTTCGAGCAAGTCTTACACCGGGAGAAGATGTTTTTTGATATCCCAAGACCTAAAAAGCCGGCAACGCTACCAAAAACATTAACCCAACGAGAAATTTCTTTACTTTTTAAACAAGTTACAAACATCAAACACCTCTTAGCATTACAATTATGCTACGGTATGGGCTTGCGAGTAAGTGAGGTGGTTAACCTTAAACTAGAACACATTAATTCTAAAGACGGAATAGTACTGATAGCTCAAGCAAAAGGCAAAAAAGACAGATACGTCCCGTTACCAAATTCGATTTTGCCTTTATTAAGGAGATATTATTTTCAGTATAAACCAAAAAAATACTTACTAGAAGGTAGGTTTGGCGGACAATATTCTAAAGGAACTGTACAAACAATTTTTAGAGAAGCTTTAAAAAATGCAGGAATTAATAAAAATGTAGGCCTACACGGCTTGCGGCATAGTTACGCTTCGCATTTATTACAAACCGGGACAGATATTAGGTTGATTCAAGATTTATTGGGACACTACAGTATTAAAACAACTATGATTTATACCAATGTAACTCAAAAACAACTAAATAAAATTAAAAGTCCATTAGATAGTTTAAATTATTAACTTCCTTATTACTTCAAAGGGTGTCTTTTAAAAGACGCTAAAAAAAATTTGGATTTGTTATTGTTTTCTGTGTTTCCAACGTTTGTGCGACCATAGATAATGCGCTGGGTTTTCACGAATTTGCGTTTCTAACATATCAAAAAACATTCTTGTAATTTGAAAGTCTTCATACGTCTTTGGGTGATCTGCAATAGGAACAAATGTGGCGGTGTAATACCCGCGCTTTACTTTTTCAACTTTTAAATAAAGCACTGCAAAGTCTAACTTTTTAGCCAATTCCTCGGTTCCAGTAAACATAGGTACATCTATACCCATAAATGTATCGCGATATTTAAAGGCATTCAGTTTAGGAGATTGATCGGAAAGAATGTAGGTGAGCGTTTTTATTCCCTTTTTCCATTTTCGGAAAAGAACCGGAACAATTTTTCTATTACTTACAATTATACCTCCAAAATGCTCCCGAGTTTTTTTAACCAAATCGTCAAATTGTTTATTGTCTAACGGCTTGTAAACAGCGTGAGCTTGATGTTTCATGAGTTTGTTTAGAATACCACTCCATTCCCAATTTCCATAATGCCCAGCCATCAATAAAATACTTTTATCACTGTTGTAATAGCTGTCTAGAATTTCAACATTGGTAACTAGAAAGCGCTTGCGGATTTCTTTTTCTGAAATGGTAAAAGCTTTTACGGTTTCAAAAATAAGATCGCATAAATGCTTGAAAAAGGCTTTAGTGATTTTATTGCGTTCTTCTTGGGTTTTTTCGGGAAAAGCTAAGGCCAAATTCTCTTTTACTACTTTCTTACGATACCCGACAATGTAGTAAACCAATATAAATAACGCAGTTGATTTTATATATAAAATACGCATTGGCAACTTTGAAATAAGCCACAGAATAGGGTAAACCAATATATATAGAATTCTTTGCATAGGTAATGAAACCGCAAAACTACTCAATTTATTTCTTGAAAGTGTAGATTGGAAATAGGAAATTAAAAGTGATTTTTTAATTATTCTCACTCCTTTTATCATTTCCTAAAGTATTGTAACTTCATCACTAGCTGAATTCTCGCTTCAAATAAACGCTATCTTAGAGAATCTATAGTTTTGTCGGTAATTGTTGAAGGTAAAGAAGGTTTGCAAATAGCTGCCAATAAATTCACAATTCGGCTTAAATACTCCTAATTTCACCCTTGGTTTTCGTATTTTTGATTTCAAAATTTTCAACTATTTATATGTTAAACATAGACATCGCAACAATTGTAATTATCGCTGCAAACGTAATTATATCAATGAAAGGTTTTAACGACATAGCCTTTTTTAATAAGTATAAATTCAATATTTCTGGGATACGCCACGGAGAGCAAATAAGAATGTTTAGCTCGGCATTTTTGCACGCAGATTTTTCGCATTTACTTTTCAATATGCTTACCCTATACTTTTTTGCCCCCGTTGTAATTAATAGTATTGGTGTAACTTCCTTCGTAATTATTTATGTTGTAAGCTTATTAGCAGGGAATTTACTTTCGTTTTACTTTCATAAGGATGAACCTCATTACAGCGCAATAGGAGCAAGTGGTGCAGTTATGGGAATCTTGTATTCTGCTATATTATTTCATCCAAATATGGGGCTCTATTTATTTTTTATACCTATTGCTATTCCAGCTTGGTTATTTGGTGTGGCATATTTGTTGTATTCTATCTTCGGAATGAAAAAAAGACTAGGAAATGTAGGTCACGATGCACATATAGGTGGAGCTTTAGGAGGTTATGCACTAACACTAATGTTTGTACCTAGCTTATTTACTACAAGTTTGTGGATTGTTGTGTTACTTGCTGTTCCCTTAATTATTTTATTCATTATGCATAAACTTGGGAAGATTTAAAATCTCAACAGTTATTAAACTAATTCAACAAAATATGAAAGCACTCCAAACCATTTTAATTTTAGCATTAACAACAACCGCAGTTATGGCTCAAAACACTCTTCCACCTCCAACTATAGATGTTACAGGCGAAGGTATTGTACGTGTTGTTCCCGATGGGGTAACAATAAATATTCGTGTAGAAAATACAGGTGAAAACGTTAAATCGTTAAAAAAGCAAAACGATGCTATTGTAAACGATGTTATTAAATTTCTGAAGAAAATGAACATCGAAAATAAAGATGTTCAAACCCAGTACATGAATTTAAATAAGAATTACGATTACAATACAAAAACATATACGTTTGCTGCAAACCAAGCTATCTCGATAAAGTTATACGACTTATCTCAATACGAAGCTATAATTAGTGGCCTTCTAGATACGGGCGTTAATCGTATAGATGGTGTTATGTTTTCGTCTTCAAAAAAGGAAGCTTTGGAAAGTCAAGCGCGTAAAAATGCAATCGAAAATGCGTTGATGAAAGCGAAAGAATACGCAGGTGTTTTAAATCAAACTGTAGGGAAAGCAGTTTCAATTAGTGAACAGACCAATGCTGGACCTGGGCCTATAATGTACAAATCTGCAATGATGAGTGATCAAAGTGGAGGAGGTCAAGAGACAATAGCTCCTGGCGAAATGGAGATTAAAACCTCAGTAAATGTTAGTTTTCTTTTAAACTAAAAAGAATAGGGTAGAGGGCAAGTACCTCAATAAAAAAGCCTCGAAAACAATGTGTTTTTGAGGCTTTTTTAGTTTTTAAATTTTTAGAAATTATTCTCCACCTAACAAGGTTGAAATTTTAGCTTCTAAAGCTGCACCTCTAAGGTCTTTATCTATAATAACTCCATTTTCATCTAGTAAAAAAGTTGCTGGAATAGCACGTATATTGTATTGCTGCGCAATAGGATCTTGCCACCACTTTAAGTTAGAAACGTGATACCAATCCATTTTATCATCTTCAATAGCTTGAAGCCATTTGTCTTTCTGAGTGTCTTTATCTAAGGAAACGCTAATGATGTTTAATCCTTTTTCGTGATATTTATTATAAACCTTTACTACGTTAGGGTTTTCTACACGGCATGGCTTACACCAAGAAGCCCAAAAATCAATTATAGTATATTTTCCTAATGCATCTTCCAACGACATCATTTCGCCAGTAGGAGTAGGAGCGCTAAAATTTGGGGCTTTACTACCAATACTCGCTTTCTTTAAAGACGATACGTTGTTTTTAAGGTCAATAACCAACTCGTTCTCGGCTAGTTTTGGGTTCAGATTGTCAATAAATGTTGAAGCCTCATTTGGGTTTAATTCCTTTTTGCTAACCATTTCAGAAATTAGCATTACAGCGAAAATAGAATTGTTGTTTTTACTTAAGAAATCTTTTTTGAATTCAATTTCCTCATTCATCAAGTTTAAGTTTTCACTTTGCACCTGTGTAATGGCAGCAGTATCATTTTCTTGTTGTGCAGCACGATAACGCTCCATTTGTTGTTGCTTAACTTTGTTTAAAGAAACCATCTTGTCAACAAACTTACTATAAGCTTCGTTTTCTTTTCCACCGCTCACTCTTGAAGCTTGTAGGCTATCCTTGTAAACTACAGCTTTCATATCTACGTTTTCAGGGAAATATAAAACAGAGCCGTTCACACCATCTATACGTAAGAAGTTTAGGTTGTAACCTTCACTCTTATTATAAGTAGCCGAAAACTTTCCATCGGTTACTGTTAATGTGTCCACAGCTTTAGGTTGTTTATTTTCTAAGGTGAATACATAAATCTTGTCTCCATTTTCAAACCCAATAGCATCACCTTCAAACTTGTAGCCATTGCTAGCTGAATCGTTACAAGAAACCAGTGAAATTGCAAATAATAAAGCAAATATAAATCTCATAATATTAATCTATTTTAATTTTTGGCAAAAATACAGGTTTAAAACCTTAAAGAGATAAATACCTATTCATTTTGGTTTTAATTAACATACCTAGGTAGTCTGCTGTATTTATACAATAAAAACGAGTTGCTATATTTAATTATAACAACTCGATATTGTTTTTAAGAATTGGAATGGTTTTAATTCAAAACCAAGGTTTTTCTGGATTATACCGCAACACCGTACTCGCGTAAAGCGTCGTTAAGCGATGTTTTTAAGTTTGTACTTTCTTTGCGCTTCCCAATTATTAGCGCACAAGGAACTTGATATTCACCTGCTGGGAATTTTTTGGTATAACTACCAGGTATTACTACCGAACGCTCAGGAATATAGCCTTTCGTTTCAACAGGAGATTCTCCTGTAACATCTATAATTTTGGTTGAAGCAGTAAGCACTACGTTTGCTCCTAAAACAGCTTCTTTCCCTACGCGTACACCTTCAACAACGATACAGCGGGAGCCTATAAAAGCATCGTCTTCAATAATTACTGGGGAAGCTTGTAAAGGCTCTAAAACCCCTCCAATACCTACACCACCACTAAGGTGAACGTTTTTACCAATTTGAGCACAACTACCAACTGTAGCCCACGTGTCTACCATTGTACCTTCGTCAACATAAGCTCCAATGTTTACATAACTAGGCATTAGGATTACCCCTTTTGAAATATAAGCTCCGTGGCGCGCCACAGCATGAGGTACAACGCGAACTCCTTTGGCTTCATAACCAGATTTCAACGGAATTTTATCGTGATACTCAAAAATTCCAGCCTCCATAGTGCGCATTTTCTGTGTAGGGAAATAGAGCACAATGGCTTTTTTTACCCATTCGTTAACTTGCCACCCATCGGCTATAGGTTCTGCACAACGCAATTTCCCTTGGTCGCATAAATTTACAACTTGACGGATAGCTACAAGTGTTTCAGATTCGGTTAGTAAGGATCGATCGTCCCAAGCTTTTTCTATAATCGTCTTTAGTTCGGTCATTATATATAATCGTTAATAATTTTAATTTACTTTTCTCTTTGTTAATTCTATAGTAGTTAACTTTAACTCACATCCAACTTCTAACCTCCAACCTCCAACTTCCAACTTCCAACCTCCAACCTCCAACTTCCAACTTCCAACTTCTACCATCTAGCCCCTAATCCCACAAATATACTCTTCATAAATCAAAAAAACGGCTCATAATAGTATAGTAATTCACAAAGGCTTATTTTTGCCGAAGTTATGGGAAGAATTTTAGCATTAGATTACGGTAGTAAACGAACAGGCATCGCCATTACAGACGAGTTGCAGCTAATTGCTTCAGGGTTAACCACGGTTTCTACTCCGGAATTAATCGATTTCTTGAAGAAATATATAGCTTCAGAAAAAGTTGAATTGGTTTTGGTAGGTGAACCTAAACAGAAAGATGGAACACATTCCAGTATAGAAGAGGAAATTCAGAAGTTTTTAAAGAAATTTTCAAATATCTTCCCCGACTTACAAGTTAAACGTGTTGACGAACGTTATACTAGCAAAATGGCGTTTCAAACTATGATTGATAGCGGTCTTAAAAAGAAGCAACGTAGAAATAAGGCGCTAGTTGATGAAATTAGTGCAACAATAATTTTACAGGAGTATTTATATAATAAATAACTTTGTGAGCTCGCAATTTATCGCACGCCCAATATAATAATGAATAAAAATTATAATAGATAATAGAGAATGATTTTACCAATAGTAGCTTACGGCGATCCAGTTTTAAGAAAGGAAACCGAAGAAATAACAAAAGATTACCCAAACCTTAATGAGGTAATCGAAAATATGTTCGAAACAATGTATGAGGCACGTGGTATCGGTCTTGCTGCACCACAGGTAAATTTACCGATTCGTCTTTTTATTGTTGATGCTACCCCTTTTGAAGATGACGAAGATCTTACTGAAGATGAGCAGAAATATGTTTCAACATTTAAGAAGGTATTTATCAACGCTAGAATTTTAGAAGAATCTGGAGATGAATGGGCCTTTAATGAAGGATGTTTAAGTATACCAGATGTTCGCGAAGATGTATTCCGCCAACCTGAAATTGTAATGGAATATTACGATGAAAACTTCAAAAAACACAAGGAGTCTTTTAAAGGAATGGTAGCGAGAATTATTCAACACGAATACGACCATATCGAAGGAGTTTTATTTACCGATAAACTATCTCCGTTAAAGAGAAGATTAATAAAAAGTAAGCTTGCGAATATTTCAAAAGGGAAGATTAACATCGATTACCGAATGAAATTTCCAAATGCAAAAAAGAAACGCTAACTCACTTGCGTATCTAAACCAAACCAAAGATATTTGTAACCATTAAAAAATAAAGGAATTTTATGAGCTTAGAAAAAGTGTTATCAATCTCCGGTAAACCTGGATTATATAAATTGAAATCCCAAACAAGAGCAGGCTTTTTGGCAGAGTCGCTTTTAGATGGTAAAACAATTAACGTAAGTGGCCGTCACAATGTGAGCTTGCTTTCAGAAATTGCTATATACACACTATCAGCAGAGGTTCCACTACGCGAAGTCTTTAATAAGATTGCAACAAAAGAAGAAGGAAAAGAAGCTATTAGTCATAAGTCTTCTAAAATTGAATTGGAAGAATACTTTTTTAGTGTATTACCAGACTACGATGAAGATAGGGTGTATGCTAGTGATATTAAAAAAGTACTACAGTGGTACAACCTTTTAGTTAAAAATGGTATTACAAATTTTTCTGAAACAAAAGCTGAAAATAAAGAAGAAGACAAAGAAAAAGAAACAGTAGCAGCAAAGCCTAAAAAAGAAACAGCTGCTAAAGCTGCATCTCCTAAAGTTGCGAGTGCAAAAGCGTCTTCAGCAAAAAAAGGAGGAACAGCTAAAAGTACAGCCGCTCGTAAGAAATAATATTTTGTTATTACTTAAAAAGGTTATGGTATTTTATAACGAAAGTCTTAAAATCCAATTGGGTTTTAAGACTTTTTCTTTTAGTAAAAATTTATCACCCGGTATTTTATAATAAACTATAACTTTATAGCCTCTGTGTTATATAGTCTTTAGGCATCGCTATAAATTTGCTTCATTTATTAAATACATTAAAACTTAATTACACCTCATTTACAATGAAAAATACGCGTCAAGACCAACTTAAAGCTTTCGATAGATTGTTAACCATTATGGACGAATTGCGAGAGCAATGCCTTTGGGACAAAAAACAAACTATGGAGTCGCTTCGTCATTTAACCATAGAGGAAACCTACGAACTTGGAGATGCAATTCTAGATAACGACCTAGATGAGGTAAAAAAAGAGTTGGGGGATGTTCTTTTGCACATAGTGTTTTACGCAAAGATAGGAAGCGAAACAAACGATTTTGACATTGCAGATGTATGTAATAGTATATGCGATAAACTTATTGCACGTCACCCACACATTTATGGCGATGTAAAAGTTGCAGATGAAGCTGAAGTAAAGCGCAATTGGGAAAACCTGAAATTAAAAGAAGGAAAAACAAGTGTTTTGGAAGGTGTTCCTAAATCTCTACCGGCAGTAGTTAAAGCGAGTCGAATTCAAGAAAAAGTAGCTGGTGTAGGTTTTGACTGGGAAGAACCACAACAGGTTTTTGAAAAATTACAAGAAGAATTAGGTGAATTACAACACGAAATAAACGAAAACAATCAAGATAAAATTGAAGCCGAATTTGGCGATGTACTTTTCTCTATGGTTAACTATGCTCGATTCCTAAATGTAAACCCTGAAAATGCATTGGAGCGCACAAATAAAAAGTTTATTAAACGCTTTCAATACCTAGAAGGAAAAGCTAAAGAGTTGAACAAATCTTTAAAGGATATGACGCTTGCAGAAATGGATGTTTTTTGGAATGAAGCAAAACTTCAATAACCACAATAGCATAGCTTAGAAATAAAAAAAGATTTAATCTTTCTCAATTGAAATGATTAAATCTTTTTTTATGCTTAAAAGTTCAATTTTAGTCTTCTCTAACTTCTTTAATTTTTGAAAGCTTAGCCTTCCAAACTTCTAATTGTTCTTTATGACGTTCGATGTTTTTGTGAACTTCTACAACCATAGGATTGTCGTCGTCTACATGGCGGAAGAAACCTAAGTTGTTTTCTAACTGACGGATTTCATCTTTCGTTTCTTCAATCTTTTTAGAAATGAAGAAGTGTTCGTTTTTAAGTTTACGCTCGTCATCTCTGTTTACAAGCGTATTCAGTTTGTTATCGAACTTGATAAGCTCCGCTTCTTTTTTACCTAAATCAAGCTTTTTGAAAAGTGCATCTAGTATTTTATTAAACTTTTGTTCAATATTACGCTTGTTATATGGTACGCGACCAATTTCTTTCCAAGCAGTAATGTTGTCTTTTATAGCTTTGATATCGGTTTTATGATCACCACTTAATTCAAAAGTAGCAAGTTTTGAAAGCATTGCTTCTTTTGCTTCATAGTGAGCAACCTCTTCTTTATTTGCTTCATTTTTCTGAGCGTGAAGTCGGTCGAAGTAGTGGTTACAAGCTTTTTTAAACTGCTTCCAAATCTTGTCGCTGTATTTTCTTGGCACATGACCAATATTCTTCCAGTCGTTCTGAATTTTCTTCATCAACTGAGTTGTAGTTTCAAAATCTTCGCTGTCTTTATTGTCTTCAGCAATTTTAATAAGCTCGCGCTTCATTTCAAGATTTGCAAACTGTTCTTTCTTTTGATTTTTGTAGAAAGAGTTTTTCTGATAATTAAAGCTACTTGTGGCATCTTTAAAAGATTTCCAAACCTCCTTGTTGTTTGCTCTAGGTACACGACCCGTATTAAAGAAAGTATCTCTTAACTCTTGCACCTTTTTAATTGAGTTTTGCCATCCTTGGTGACTTGGTTTCGTCTCTTCGGTTGTCTTTTTTATTTCCTCGATAAGTTGTTTTTTCTTTTCGAGGTTGTTTTCAAACTCTTTTTCAGCCTCGGCTAAATACGCTTGGCGTTTATCGTGAATAACTTTTGTAGCTTCACTAAACTTATCCCAAACTTCATCGCGATATTCCTTAGCAACTGGACCTATATCTTCTTTCCACATTTTGTGAAGCATCTGTAACTCACGGAATGCCTTGTTTACATTTGCTTCTTGTGCAAGTTCCTCAGCTCGGGTAATCAACTTTAACTTAGCATCTAAGTTGTGTTTGAAATCCATATCTCGAAATTCACGATTCAGGTGTAGATAATCGTAGAAATTTTCAACGTGGTGATGGTAAGTATTCCAAACCGTATTATACTTGTCTCTCGGTATTGGACCTGCAACGTGCCACTTTTCTTGTATTTCTTTAAAGTGCTTGTAAGTTGTATTGATGTTTTCTTCAGCACCTAAAAGGCTTTTTAATTCTTCAATCAACTCCCAGCGCTTATCTAAGTTTGCTTGAAGATCCTTTTTAAGAGATTTATAATAGTTGTTACGCTTCTCCTTATAATCGAAATAAAGTGAATTAAACTTTTTCTTTAACGGAGTAGTGTAGTGGAAGTCAATAATGTTTCCGCCCTCAGCAAGAAAATCTTCTTTCTTATGCTCTAATTCCTCATTAAACTGATTGTTAAACTCCGAGCGAATTTCTTCAACATCGTGTTTTAAATCTTGAATTTTCTTCGTGTTTAATAAAGTTTCAAACTCGGCAATTAACTCTTTTTTAGTTAGCGTACTGTAATCTTTTTGTGCCTCTTCTTCTTTAGTTTCGTCTTCTTCCTCATCTTCTGAAGAAGCTACTTCCTCTTCATCTTCAATTTCAATTTCGTCCAGATCAGCAGTAGTAGGAGTAGTTTCCTCTGCAACTGTATCAGAAGCTACCTTTTCTTCTGTTTCAACCTTTTCAGTTTCTACAGGTGCAACAGATTCTTTTTCAGATGTAGTTTCGTTATCTGGAGTTACTTTTTCATTTTCTTGATTACTCAATGGAGTAGATGTATCCTTTGGCATTTTTTCGTCAGACATTTCTTTCAATGTTTAGGTTCATTTATCTTAGAGGTTCAATATACTAACAACTCTGCAACTAGCAAAGCACACGAGGCTTTTTTGGAAGTTTTTCCTCAAATTTTATGAATTCCAGATCTCCCAAGCTTTTTCAGCCTGAAACTCTAACATTTTTAATCCGTTAGAGATTCTTGCTTCTTGATGTTTTCCGCGTTTTAGAAATTCAGTTTCTGCAGGGTTGTATATCAAGTCGAAAAGCAAGTGTTTTTCTGAAAGAAACTCGTATGGGATGCTAGGACAGTCAGTTATATTAGGAAAAGTGCCTAAAGGCGTGCAATTAATAATCAAACAGTGATTTTGAATGATGTTTTCATCAAGTTCATCATAGCTTAAATTACTCGATGTTTTATTTCTACTTACAAATTTGAAGTCGAATCCCAGTTTTTCAAGGGCGTAGGCAATTGCTTTTGAAGCCCCGCCAGTTCCTAGGATTAGCGCAGTTTTCTTATGTATAGGAAGAAACGCTTCTAAAGACTTCTGAAATCCATAATGATCGGTATTAAATCCTTTAATCATTTTAGATTCTGACACTTTTATGGTGTTTACAGCTCCTATTTTTTTAGCCTCTTCATCTAAATCATCTAAAAAAGGTATCACCTCCTCTTTATAAGGTATTGTAACACTTAACCCAATTAAATTTGAAGTTTCAGAAATAACCTTAGGAAAGTCATTTATTGAAGGAATATCAAAGTTTTCATAAGTGTGATTCAGGTTTTCTTTTTCAAACTTTTCGGTAAAATAAGTCCTTGAAAATGAATAACTAATATTTTTGCCAACCAATCCGTATTTAGACATTTTGCTGTTTTTTATAATTGTCGTACCAATCTAAGCTTAACACAATAAAAACGCCAACTACCATAAACACTATTGCGAGTATGGTTTCCGTTCCAAAAGATTCTGGGAAATATCGAGTATATCCTGTAATAATATCTCTTCCGTTGGCGTCAACAACAATATTCCCTAGATTATCATAAACGTATTTTTCTTCCTTCCAAGGCCAAACAACGCCTAAAGACCCAGCAATAAACCCTATAATTACTGCGTAAGTAGCTTTTTTAAATCGTTTTAATACATAAGCCAATAAGTGCGAAAGTGAAACTAACCCTACTAATGAGCCAATAGAAAAAACAGCTAAAACTTTAAGTAATTCAATGCGGTGCGGATCGTAAAGCCAACTAAAATCTCCTTGAAATACATTGGTAATTGAGTCGAAAAGCGCATTTACAGAATCTACTAGAAGCAGTACATAATTCCCGAGGAGTATTAGTATAAACGATCCCGAAAGCCCTGGCAAAGTCATTCCTGAAACACTGATGATTCCACAGAAAAAAACGAAAATTAGGTTGCTGTTTTCCTTAGCAGGTTCTAAAAAGCTTATGGCCACACCAGCAATCACTCCAGCCATAAGATAGGCTATGTACTTTTTGTTCCACTCACCAAAATCTTTGGCAATAAAGTAAATAGAACCGATTATCATTCCAAAAAAAGCACTCCAGACGTAGAGCTCGTAGTGAACGATGAGGTAGTCTAATAATTTAGAAATACTAAAATAGCTGATTACCATCCCAGTAATTAGCAATGTTAAAAACTGACCATTTGTATAGCGATATAAACTCTTAAACCGTCCACCGATTAAGAGTTTAAAAGCTTTTTTGTTTATTTTTTGTA
Source organism: Aequorivita sp. 609 (assembly GCF_014212065.1). Classification (NCBI taxonomy): domain Bacteria; kingdom Pseudomonadati; phylum Bacteroidota; class Flavobacteriia; order Flavobacteriales; family Flavobacteriaceae; genus Aequorivita; species Aequorivita sp. 609. Next base: position 15,590 of record NZ_JACJVM010000012.1, read on the forward strand.
GCGAGTAGATAAACTCTTCGTAAAAGCCAGCTACAAAAGCAACAACACCTCCCGAAACCCCTGGAACCTTATTGGCAGCACCCATTCCTAGCCCTTTTAGGACTAACCAAACTTTATCAGAAAGGGAGCGGTTTTCGTACATTATCGGGATATGTGTTTTTAAGTTTTAACTCTCAGTAGGATTTTGCTTTTTTACGGCTACACGTTCAAGTAAAAATATGGTTAAAAAGCCTATGATAGCAAAAGCTACTGCTATTATTATTTGAGGGTTTCCATCAAAATTTTGTGGAAGAATACTCCTCTCTAAAAACGGAACTTCTTCTCCAGCGTGATTTAGCCTGTATTGAAGCACTTCTTTCCAAGGCCAAATTTTATTTAAAGCGCCAATCATAAATCCAGTTAGTACTGCTAATATTAGGTTTTTATGGTGTTTAAACAACCAGTTTAACACTTTAGAAAATAATTTTAACCCAACTATAGCACCAAGTCCGAAGATTAAGATTTTTCCTAAGGAATTTAAAATAAGATTTGTGTCTAATGTAGAAATACCTTCAGTAAGTTGTGTGATAATCCCTATAACTGTGGTGTAAGCGCCCATTAGTAAAAGGATAAAAGCTCCTGAGATTCCTGGGAGAATCATCGCGATAATAGCAATAAAACCAGCTAAGAAAAGAAACCAAATACTATCTGGTGATCCTATTGGCTCTGCAATAGTAACCAAATAGGAAAGGACTGTGGCAATTATTAATGCCAAAACTACTACAAGTCGCCATTTTGAAATCTGTTTCCCTACGTATAATATACTTGCGATTACCAATCCGAAGAAAAAAGACCACACAGCAATTGGGTAAAACTCCAACAGCCAAGTAATTAATTTTGCAAGCGATAAAATGCTTATAAGTACCCCTGAAAAAAGAGCTAGTAAAAACGAAAGATTATAGTGTTTCCAAGCTTTAGAAAAGCCTTCTTTTTTCCAAATTTTAAAGAATCCTAGGTCTAAATTGTGAATGGTTGTTATCAACTCTTCATAGATACCTGAGATAAAGGCAATAGTACCTCCCGAAACGCCGGGAACAACATCGGCAGCGCCCATCGCTAAACCTTTCGCAGTAATTAATAAGTATTGAATGAAATTTCTTTGAGGCATAATTTTAAATTGCTAAAGCCTCAAAAATACACAAATTAAAGAGAAGGATTTTTGTGTTGTTTGATTATTTCTTGAACCCTTTTAATTTCTAAAACTGAAGGAAATAATTCTTCAAGTATCATAAAGAATTCAGGTTCAGATTTTAGTGCATTTTTCAAGTGAAACGCACCTTTATCATGTTCGTTTAAGATGAAATACAATCCAGAAAGTCGGTATTCTAACTCAGCGTTTTCTGAATAAAATTCAAGAGCCTGATTTAGATTGTTTACAGCTGCTTCAAATTCGCCTAACTTGGTTAAAATATCACTACGTGTTAACCAAGATTCTAATTCATAATTACCTAATTCTAAGGTTTTACGAAATCCAACTTCAGCTTCTTCAAAAAGACTTAGTTTGTTGTTGATTTTGGCGTAACGTTTCCAATAGAGCACATTTTCACTATCAATATTAATAGCTTTCTCGATATAGTACAATGCTTTTTGATACTGCTTGTTTTTGTAGTAATAATCAGTAATAGCTATCCAACCTTTATCTAGTAAAGAATCTTCTTCTACACATTTAGTAAAAAACTGTAGCGCCATTTCATCATTACCTAATTTCTCATAACATTTTCCAATGCGAAGTAGGGCGTATGATGTAGGGTCGTCTAATCCTAATGTAATAGAATAACTTTCTATTGCTTCTCTATATCTTTGGAGCTTTTCAAGTACTCTCCCTTTTTCAAGGTATGCGCCAATAAATCTATCGTCGCTAATAATAGCGAAGTCGAAAGCCGCAAGTGCTTTTTTATAATCTTTTAAAGCGAAATATTGTTTCCCCACTTGATGCCAAGCTACTTCGCAATAAGGATTTTTGTTTAAAAAATCATTTAGATAATTTATTGCTTGCTCGTATTCTTCAAGATATTCGAAGCAGTAAATAATGTTGTACAGTGCAGAATAATCCTGTTCGTCTTTCTCTAAACACTTCATAAAATATCGCTTGGCGTTTTGGTAATCTTCCATAAAAAGATATTCCATACCTAGCAATGAAAGCACATCACTTTCATCTGTTGTGATGTCTAAAGCCTGCTCTAATAGCGAAATTGCTTCCCTGTGTTGATCTCTACGAGAGAAGATATTTGCTTTTTGAATGTAAATTTCCTCGTTGCTTTGCTCTAATAAATAAAGTTCATTTAAAAGCTCTTCAGCAATATCTAATTGATTTTCGAAAATGTAAATTTCAATTTTAAAAAGCTTTAGGTTGGTAGAAGTAGGGTGTTGCTCTAAACCTAATTTAGTCGCTTTTTTAGCTAGTGCCATTTTTCCGTTTGCAAGGTAATGATGCACTATTTCTTCAAATTCCTCGGAATCGAAAAACAGTACGCTGTTGGTTTTCAGCATAGATTCGAATTTCTCAAGGGCAAAGTTGTTATGCTCGTTTGAACTTAATTGCATACGCTCGTTTTAACGGTTGTAACTATTTTAAAGATAGTAATGATAATTTAAGTTCAATTGTTATGCCGAGTTTCTTGTTAACGAACTTATCAACAAGAAAATAAGTGTATAAACATTTGAAAATCAATAGTATGATTTAGTTTGCTTTCTTTTGAATTGAATCTAAAACTTCTAAAATTATATTACAACCCTCTGTAATTTCGTCATTGCTAATTGTTAGGGGAGGTGTAATACGTATGGCTCTTCCTTCGAAAAGTAGCCAAAAAAGAATTAATCCTCGGTCCTTACAAGTAAGGATAACTTCGTTTGCAATTTCTGGGATTTCCACCATTGCTGCAAGCATTAAACCTCGTCCGCGAACTTCTGTAATTAACGGGTGATTTAGTAGTTTTCTAAACAGTTTTTCCTTTTTAAGGGTTTGCTTTATAATATCGGTTTCAATTAATTCCTGAAGTGTCGCCAAGGCAGCCGAAGCAATTACTGGATTACCACCAAAAGTAGTGATATGCCCTAATTTTGGATTGTCTTGAAGTAATGTCATCACTTCGTGTGAAGTCGTAAACGCACCAATTGGCATTCCTCCACCCATTCCTTTTCCCATAACTAATATGTCTGGGGCTATCCCAAAATGTTGAAATGCGAAAAGCTTTCCTGTGCGGCCAAAGCCTGGTTGAATTTCATCTAGGATTAACATAGTGCCGGTTTCGTCACACTTTTCACGTACTTTTTTCAGATAGTTATTGTCTGGCTGAATAAAGCCTGCTCCACCTTGAATAGTTTCTAAAATAATAGCAGCGGTCTCTGAAGTTATTTTTTCAAGGTCTGCTTCGTTATTAAAAGTAACAGGAAAACAATTAGGTATTAAAGGTTTAAATGCTTTTTTGCGCTCTTCGAAGCCCATAACACTCATAGACCCCATAGTGTTGCCGTGATAGGCGTTATTTGCGTATAGAATTTGTGTTCTACCTGTTGCGCGTCGTGCTAGTTTTAAAGCCCCTTCTATGGCTTCTGTACCGCTATTTACTAAATAAGTGGTGTTTAGGTTTTCAGGTAAATTTTCAGCGAGTAATTTTGTAAGCGCTACGGCTGGATCTTGAATGTATTCTCCATAAACCATAACGTGAAGATATTTTTCAGTCTGATTTTTTATAGCCGAAACCACTCGTGGATGACAATGTCCAAGTGTACAAGCTGAAACTCCAGCGACAAAATCGAGGTGTTTTCCACCAGATTTGTCGTAAATATAACTCCCTTCTGCACGAGAAATTTCCATCGCCAATGGGTGAGGAGTGGTTTGTGCCTGATATTTGAAGAAATCGTTTTTCATTGTATTATGAATAATTATATGCGCGATTTAAATCTATAGAACTGCTTTTGGTTTTGTAGAAATTGAAAGTAAGACCAAAAGAATTTGAGAGCTTTAAAGAAAAAGAGATTTATTTTCCAACTTCCACTTTCTAACTTCCAACTTCTAACCTCTAACTTTCAACCTCTAATCTCCAACTACTCGTCTTCTTCCGTTTCCGCTTTAGGGTCGTCTGGGCGGTTTTGAAGATCCTTCGGACTTAACTTGGACTCTTTTGGGAGTTGAATTTTATCTTCAGGTATATCTTCAAAAAACTCACCTTCGTCGTAAGGCAACGGAATGCCTTGAATTTTAGGTAGAACAGGGGCTGGTTTATCTTTAAATAAATCTTCTACTTTTAATAAACGTTCGTCACCTCTCCATATAAAACCGGGTAAAATCCGAGCGTTTTCAGGAAGCATTGATGGTGGATATACCTTACCCGTTGCTTTTTTAATAAATCTAATTCCTGTAATTTGCTGTTGCTCCAAATACATTTGTATCGAACTCGAAACAGTATTGTTTATCCCAACTAATTGCTCCTTATCGTCTCGAGAATAATAAATTACTTGAGTGTTTTTGTTGATGTTTACGGTATCTAACTCATTGTTTGTAAAAAGCCCAATGAGACTTTCTCCCTTTACTTGATTGTACCCCAAACTATCTTTCTGAACTAAGAACGCATTATTAAAAACTTTTAATGTGTCTAGTTTATTTGTTAAAGTGTCTGATAAAATATGAATGGTGTCACCAGTCATTTGATTTTCACCACTCCACATCACAGGGTTTCGCAATAACTTTGTGATGCCTCGCTTTTCATTTACGTAGATAGAATCGCATTTACCGCTAGTAGGTTCATCGCCTTCTTTGCCAGGTTTAAACATTCTTGCTTGGTAAAAACCTTTTAGAATTCTATTTTCAGGCTTACCTGTTACCTGTAATGTATCGGCATGAACGTAAATAGAGTCGTTGTCACGAACTGTAATTGCAACAGCTCTTTTGGTTATAAAAACAGAATCTTTAGCGCGAAAAACTTCAGCGTAATGCCCGCGGATAAAGCTTTTGTTAATAGTGTCTATTACTCTAATGTTATTGGTGGCCGAAGCAAAACTTTTATTACGGTCGAAATAAATACTATCGCCATAAAGGGTTCTGTTTTCGTAATCTACTCTAGAATTTTTCACAAAATAACCTGTATCTCCGCGAGTGTCGTAATATCCACGCTCGCAATATACAGTGCTAGTTTCACTTTCTATAGTTGAAGGACCGTAGAGGTAAGCATCACCAGATTCGGAATAAAAGTCTAATTGATTGCTCTTTACCGTGTATTTTGGATTTACAATCTTTACGTCTGATAAAAACTGATACTTCTGACTTTCTGCAAAATATCTTCCAATTCTACTTGTCAATACACTCGAGGTGTCTTGTACAGTGCCTCCAGATCTGTAAAAAGCTTGTTGTTTAACCCTATCGAAGTAAAGAGTATCTGTTTTCAGTGTAGTTTTTGGTTCAGTAAGTACTACATCACCACTTGCAAAGGCAAATTGAGTATTTCCGTTATACTCAGCGTATTTACTATTCATTGAAATAGTATCGCCTTGCGTAATTCGTACTTGACCGTAAGCTTTAACGAAGTTGCTTTTTAAATAAACAAAAGCTTGGTCGCACCACATTTCTACACCTTCATGAACGATATAAACTTGTCCCGATTCGTCTTTAGTGTATATTGCTGCATTCGGAAACTCTGGTCGTATTTCTAGATAACCAGATTGTATATCAACTTTCTGTTTTTCCTGTGCGGAAAGATGTATTCCGAAGAAAAGAAAAAGTAAAATATATGCCGTTATTGCTTTCAAATGCTGCTTCTCTTTTATTTGTTCTCCGCTTTAAACTCAAATACCTACAAGGTTTTTAAAACCTTGTAGGATTATGTATTTGAAAGTTATGATGTTTAAAAACTAATTCTTAGTCTCTAAGAATTGTTTGTTTTCTATCTGGACCTACAGATACTATCTTGATAGGAATTTCCAATTCTTTTTCAAGGAAATCTATGTAGTCTTTTAGCGCTTGAGGTAACTGAGATGCTTCACTCATCTTAGTTAAATCGGCTTTCCAACCTTTCATTTCTGTATAGATAGGAGTAACGTTTTCGGCTTCTACGTTGTATGGTAGATGCTGAATAGTTTCGCCTTTATAATTGTATGCAGTACAAATTTTTAATGTATCAAATCCGCTTAAAACGTCGGCTTTCATCATTATTAATTGTGTTACACCATTCACTTGAACAGCGTATTTTAACGCAACTAAATCTAACCATCCACAACGTCTTGCACGCCCTGTAACAGCTCCAAATTCGTTACCAATCTTTGCCATTTTTGCGCCTACTTCATCAAAAAGTTCGGTAGGGAAAGGACCACTACCAACGCGGGTTGTGTATGCTTTAAATATTCCGAATACGTCTTTTACTTTGTTAGGCGGTACTCCCAAACCAGTACAAGCACCAGCAGCAGTTGTATTTGAAGACGTTACAAAAGGATAAGTTCCAAAGTCGATGTCTAATAATGAACCTTGAGCTCCTTCAGCTAAAATTGTCTTTCCAGATTTTTGTGCTTGGTGTAAGTATTCTTCACTATCAATAAATGTTAGTGTTTTTAGCGTTTCTACTGAAGCGAAAAATTCTGCTTCAAGATCTGCTAAATCGTACTGAACATCAACATTGTGAAAAGCAATCAACGCTTCATGCTTATCTGCTAATGCGCGATATTTATCTTTCCAGTTGTCTAATTCTAAATCACCAATACGAATTCCGTTTCTTCCGGTTTTATCCATATAAGTTGGTCCGATACCTTTTAAAGTAGAACCAATTTTCGCCTTTCCTTTAGAAGCTTCAGAAGCTGCGTCAAGCAAACGGTGTGTTGGTAAAATGATATGTGCTTTTCTTGACAGAATTAAGTTTTTCTTGTAATCGATATTGTATTTGTCAAGTCCTTCAAGTTCTTTTACAAAAACAACTGGATCGATAACAACACCGTTACCAATTACGTTCATTGCGTTTGTGTGGAAAATTCCAGATGGAATTGTTCTTAAAACGTGTTTAATACCGTCGAATTCTAAGGTGTGACCTGCATTTGGCCCGCCTTGAAAGCGTGCGATTATATCATAGTTTTTTGTAAGTACGTCGACAATTTTTCCTTTGCCTTCGTCGCCCCATTGTAGTCCAAGTAGTAAGTCTACTGCCATAATTTATCAAGAATTGTCCGCGTCAGAATTTGTTGCGGGTTTTTTATTTCCGTAGAAATATAGTGAATGGTTGGTTATTTCAATATTGAAAACTTCTTCAATAGTTTTTTTAATGCTTTGTATTCTAGGATCGCAAAACTCAATCACTTCGCCATCCGAAAGGATAACGTGATCGTGGTTGCGGTCGAAATATGACTTTTCGTAATGCGCTTGGTTTTGTCCAAACTGATGTTTGCGAACCAAACCACACTCTAAAAGTAATTCAATAGTGTTGTAAAGCGTTGCGCGACTTACGCGATAATTTTTATTCTTCATATTTATATACAACGATTCAATATCAAAATGGTCGTCGTGGTCATAAATTTCTTGAAGTATAGCAAAGCGCTCTGGCGTTTTACGGTGTCCTTTTTCCTCTAAGAAACCCGTGAAAACGTTCTTTACAATAGCCTGATTATTTAAGTCTGTATTAATGCTCATAATAAGGATGCAAAGTTACTCAAAATTTAGATGTTCTATTATGGAAATTGAAGAAAAAGAAACTTCAGGTATTTGGAACTATAGAATTCAGCTTTTTAGGCCTAAATACGTGATGTATACTGTGGTTTTCAATTCTTGGAACACCTTAATCTTCATCTATTTTACTTATTCTCTGGAAACTTTGTCAATTCCATTAATCTTTTTAAGGTTATCCATCAAGTTGTTAAGGATGGTTCTGTTTTTAACAATAACAATAATTTTCCCTGTGAAAACTCCATCGTCACTATCAAAATGAACACTCTTCATGTCGATATTAAGGTTGTTTGAAATTACCTTGGTAACTTCATTTACAAGTCCAATTGTATCTATACCACTAATGTTAAGAATTGCCTTGAATTCACGTTGAGTAGAATCTACCCATTTAGCAGGCATAATTCTGTAGCTATAATTACTTTGTAATTGTAAAGCGTTAGGGCAGGTGGTTTTATGTACCTTTATTCCGTCGGTTACTGTAACGAATCCAAAAACATCATCCCCAGGAATTGGATTACAACAATTTGCTATTTTGTAATCTAACTTGTCTTCGTTTTTTCCGAATACTAGCTGATCGAACTTTTCAGTAATTTCTTCTTTGTGGACATCTTCTGGCTTGTCTGGCTTTCTGATTTTATTTTTAAAGAAACTGATAAAGGCATTACTTCTGGATGAAGCAAAATCTTTCAACTTTTGGTTGTCGATAATTCCAGCTCCTACACGGTAATACAGATCGAGGCTGGTTTTTACCTTAAAGAATACAACCATTTGATTGATGGTGTTTTCGTCAAGATTTATTTTTAATGATTTTAACTTCCTCGTTAAAATTTCTTTTCCTTCAGCGGCAATTTGTTTCTTTTCGTCTTTTAAAGAAGATTTAATCTTTGATCGCGCACGACCAGTGGTTGCATAGTTTAACCAGTTGGCAGTTGGCTTTGCATTATCAGATGTAATTATTTCAACTTGATCCCCGCTTTTCAATTGATGACTTAGGGGAACTAGTTTTCCATTCACTTTTGTTCCACGAGTATGCATCCCGATTTCGGTGTGAATATGAAAAGAAAAATCTAAAGCAGTTGCGCCCTTTGGAAGGGAGTATAAGTCTCCTTTTGGTGTGAAAACGAAAATCTCTTTTGCGTACAGGTTCAGTTTGAATTCTTCAACAAAATCTACAGCGCTTATTTCTGAATTTTCTAAAGTATCTTGTAATTTATTGAGCCAATTCTCTAAACCACCATCGTCTTTCTCTTTGTTTTTGTATTTGTAGTGCGCTGCGAAACCTTTTTCAGCAATTTCATTCATACGCTCACTTCTAATTTGTACTTCTACCCAACGCCCTTTAGGCCCCATTACGGTAATATGAAGGGCTTCGTATCCTGTTGATTTAGGTGAGGAAATCCAATCGCGCAAACGTATTGGGTTAGGACGGAAATGATCAGTAACTATAGAATATATTTTCCAGGCTAAAAACTTTTCGTTTTCAGGTTTACTCTTGTAGATAATACGAACGGCAAACTTATCGTAAACCTCATCAAAAGTTACGTTTTGAGCCAGCATTTTCCTGCGAATAGAGAAAATAGATTTCGGACGCCCTTTAATATCGTATTCTAATTCTTCGGCATCTAAAGAATTTTTTATAACATTGTTAAAAGCATTGATATAAGCATCTTGCTCTTCTTTGCTTTCTTTAATTCGGCTTAAAATATCGGCGTAAACATCGGGTTCAGTAAACTTAAGACCTAAATCTTCAAGTTCTGTCTTAATGTTATAGAGTCCGATACGATGTGCAAGAGGCGCGTATATATAAAGTGTTTCGGAAGCAATTTTACGCTGTTTATGCGGCGGCATGCTATCCATGGTTTGCATATTATGAAGCCTATCCGCGATTTTAATGATGATTACCCTAATGTCTTCATTTAGAGTAAGCAACATTTTACGGAAGTTTTCTGCTTGCATAGAAACATCTTCCGAAAGTGATATGTGGGCAATTTTTGTAAGTCCATCTACAATGCGAGCAACCACTTTGCCAAACATTTTTTCGATATCCTCTACAGTGTACTTTGTGTCTTCCACAACATCGTGCAAAAGTGCTGCTGCGATAGAGGTGGCGTCTAAACCAATCTCCGAGGCAACAATTTTTGCAACTGCAATAGGATGAAAAATATAAGCCTCACCACTTTTACGGCGTTGCTCTTTATGTGCATCTACAGCAAGGTCGAAAGCGCTGCGAATCAGTTTTTTATCTTCCTTGGTTAAGGTGCGATAACTAATTTTTAGCAACTCTTTATACTGCTTTGCAATTTCTTTTTTTTCTTCTTCTAAGTCTGCTTCTGTCATACATCTAAAAGTATTGAAAAGTATTTAAACGGGCAAAAAAAATAGGGGTTTGTGATGATTATAATTTGAGGATTAGTGTCAATAAAATTCGTAAAATTGAATTGTAATTCTCCTCAAAATTACCCTTTAAATTAAACATAACAATATTAAAAACAAAGAGCCACTCAATGTTGAGTGGCTCTAAATTTAAGGTGTTGTAACTTCTTAGTTCTTAATAACCTTGTATGTCCCTATTTGACCTGCTACAGTTACTTGCATTATGTAAGTTCCAGAGTTTAAATCTGAGATATTAATATCAGAAGTAGTAGCGCCTATTTTAACGTCTTTTACTTTTTGACCTAAAAGGTTAAAAATAGAAACAGACTCTATATTGTTTAAAGATTTTAATGATAGAGAACCGGAAGTTGGGTTAGGAGAAAAATTAAATCCAGCTAACTTATTGTCGTTTACGCCTGCAACAACATCGCCATAAATTAAAAATGGTAATCCTTGTGGAGTAAATGTTCCGCTATCTTCAAGAGCTACCCAGCTGCTAATTGATGCTTGGTATTGTATTGCGTTTCCAGTAGTTGTTTCTCCTAAAATTGCAATTGGTGGAGCCCAAGGTCCAGACGAACCAGAACCTTCAAAAGAGTATTCTATCCAGTAAGTTCCAGCTGCAAGAGAAAGTCCTGGTGTAAGTGCAATTACTGTTTGAATTTGTCTAGATGTATCCCCGATATTGGTTTCTGAATATCTATTAGCTTCAGCGTAAATGGCTTCATCAATAATATTTGTGGTTAAGTCACCCCAGATTACACTTCCTCCAGCACTTGGATCGCCATCGTATACTTGTAAGTAAACAGCAGTTATTGATGGAGCGCTAGAGCCTGTTTGGTAAGCAAATACTTCTATAGAGGTAATTTCTACTGGTTCTGGAAAGATTACGTCATCGGCTACGCTATTTCCACTTCCGAATTGTGCACCCGACCCTAAAGTGTTCATGCCTAAGGTAACAGATTCTAAAAGACTCACGTTTGGATTACCAGCGGTATTCCAATAAGGACCGTTATCGTATAATAAGCCGTTAGGAGCCATATTGTTATAATAGGTTCCCGTAAATGGTATCGAAACATTAGTGTTTCTCGGGCCATTGTTTACAATACCTGCGTTTTCACCAACTGTGGTTGCGCTATTGTTGTAATAGGCAGCAGGTAATTCTACAGTTTGTGCTTGGCTCAAACCGATTGCACAAAATGAAAAAAGTGCTAAAAAAGTAATTTTCTTCATAATAAGGATTTGTTAAAGGGTTATTTAAAATTTAGTTTAATCGTACTAAATGTATTCATAATTAATACATAAACAAATAGTAAATGTGTAAATTTTTAAGATATTATTTAGAGATGTTTTATTTCTATTGTATTTCTTGAATAATAACTCGTATAAGGGGTTATATGGCTGACTATCAAAAAATTACGTTTTTTTAAAATAATTTTTCGTGATTTACATCTTGCTGTATAATAGGTTATTGTTATAGGGTTTAGGTAAAGAAATTGGATAAACGAATCTGGATTGGGTAAGAATATGATGAAAATCGTGTAAAATCTGCTTGATATTGATAGAGATGTTGTATCAATATTTGTTTTTAAGAGGCCTAATTTGAGTAATAATAATGTTAATTAAAGAATATAAAGAAACGCCATTATAATTGTTAGGGTATAATTGAGAGGGTTTTACTTCTTATTTTAAATCCTTTTTTACTCGTGATTTTATCGGAAATAGCTAAATCTATTTAAGACTAAGGGTTAGTTTTAGCTAAGAAATATAATTCCAAATATTTCGATACTTCACTAGTTGAGCATAGGTGTTTTTAATTGGTCTGTTTTCATCTGATGTGAGATTTGGATCTGCTTTCAGTGTTTGTAAAGCGTAAATGCGTGCTATTTTTAAAATTTCGGAGTCTTTTACAATATCTGCGATCCGAAGATTTAATACGCCACTTTGTTGTGTTCCCATCATATCTCCTGGACCGCGAAGTTTTAAATCTACTTCGGCTATTTCAAATCCATCGCTGGTGCGAACCATGGTTTCGAGTCTTGTCTTAGCGTCGGAAGAGAGTTTGTGGCCTGTCATTAATATGCAGTAACTCTGTTCGGCTCCTCGACCTACACGACCTCTCAATTGGTGTAACTGCGAAAGCCCAAAACGTTCAGCGCTTTCAATAATCATTACACTGGCATTTGGAACGTTTACACCAACTTCAATAACAGTGGTGGCAACCATGATTTGAGTTTCGCCTGTAACAAAACGGTTCATTTCATAATCTTTATCTGCAGGTTTCATTTGTCCGTGTACAATAGAAATTTGATATTCGGGCATAGGAAACTCACGAGAAATACTTTCGTATCCGTCCATCAAATCCTTGTAATCCATGCTCTCACTTTCTTGTATTAAAGGGTATACAATATATACCTGTCTGCCCTTTGAAATTTCCTCTTTTATAAAGTGAAAAACCTTCAGTCTATTTGCGTCAAAACGATGGACAGTTTTTATGTCTTTTCTACCGGGTGGAAGCTCATCGATTATACTAATATCTAGGTCGCCATAAACGCTCATTGCAAGGGTGCGTGGAATAGGGGTGGCGGTCATCACAAGTATGTGTGGAGGGTACTCATTTTTATGCCATAATTTGCTTCGCTGTTCAACTCCAAAACGGTGCTGTTCATCCACAATTGCAAGGCCTAAATTTTTAAATTTTACCTTATCTTCGAGAAGCGCATGGGTGCCAATTAAAATGTCTATTTCTCCATTTTCAAGTTTTTCGTGAATTTCTCTTCTCTTTGAAGTTTTAGTTGAACCTGTAAGTAGTTCTATACTGGTGTTCAGTTCTTTACATAATTCAACTAACCCTTGATAATGTTGGACTGACAAAATTTCAGTTGGAGCCATTAGGCAAGCTTGAAAACCATTGTCAAGTGCTATTAACATTGACATTAGCGCAACTATTGTCTTCCCAGAACCTACATCTCCTTGTAAAAGACGATTCATTTGTGCTTTGCTGCCTAAATCGTTGCGAATTTCTTTAATAACTCGCTTCTGAGCATTGGTTAAATCGAAGGGTAAATGTTCGTTAAAAAAGGTGTTGAAATTCTCACCTATTCTATCAAAAGTATAACCTTTAATTTTAGATTTATGTACAAGATTTTTTCGTACCAATTGAAGTTGAATATAGAATAATTCTTCAAACTTTAATCGATATTGGGCCCGTGCTAAATGTGCCTGACTTTTTGGAAAATGCACGTTTAAAAGTGCGTCCTTTTTTGACATTAATTTTAACTGTTCTAAAAGGGGTTTTGAGAGGGTTTCAAAGAAGGCATTTTTACTCTCTAAAAACAACTGTTGCATCAGTCCGTTTATCACCTTATTTGTGATGCCGCTATTACTTAATTTTTCAGAAGAAGGATAGACAGGTTGCATGGCAGATCGAATACTTTTTTCGTGTATTTCGAGCAATTCCATTTCTGGATGTGGCATTGAAAAGTTCCCATTGAAAAAATTCGTTTTACCAAAGATCACGTAAGGAACATTGATTTTTATATTCTCTCTAATCCATTTTACTCCTCTAAACCAAACCAACTCCATTTGTCCGGTTTCATCTCTAAAAGTGGCAACTAGTCTTTTTCCTCGTTTTTGTTCTACTGTTTTTATATGTGTAATTTTCCCAACAATCTGTACTTCAGCATTGGTTTGTTGTAACTGGGAGATTTTATAGTATTGCGTTCTGTCTAAATATCTATTAGGGAAAAGATTTAGCAAATCCTGAAATGTATGAACCCCTAGCTCCTTTTTAAGTAAAGTAGCTCGATTAGGTCCAACGCCTTTTAAGTAATCTATAGGGGTTTGCAAGAAATTTGCATTCATAAAGCTCACTTGATATTATTGAGTAAAACTAAATTAAAATTAAGTTTTGAAAGCTATAATTATATATTTGTTGCTATATTTCAGCTAATTTAAACAATCTATTTAATCAAATACTCTAGAAATTATCATAAACAACCTAGGAAGAATGATTGAGTACTTCATCTTCCCTCAAAACCAATTAATCAATGAAAAAATTCTACATTTTATTTCTGTTGGCAATTGCAATGCAGGTTTCAGCATTTGCACAAACCACATTAGAGCTTTCTACGAGGCTTACGGAAGATTATCCTTTGGAGATGCCTACGTTAAGAGCGTATCCTGTTTATTTGAATGCTGAGGTTGAAGAACCAGATAGCGTTACTGAAGTAACCTTAACTATAAATGGTGAAGAGTTTCCTGCTGAAATAGAAACTGGATTTTATTACTATTTATGGGAGCCTAGTAGTTATGGGAATCACGAAATAGTGATGACGGCAAAAACTGCTCAAGGTGAAGAAACAACCTTAACTCGTAATATTACTGTTACAAATTCAGTAAATTCACAAGTGGTAAGAAGCTTAGAAGATGTAGTAATTGAGTTTACAGGACAAAATGATAGATGGTACTATGGAACGCACACTTTTCCACAGTTTGTAGGTGCTTACAACGATATAAATGCTGTTTTAGAAGTAGAGTGCCCTAATATTCCAGGTGGATGTGATGATTGGGATAGATTAGCATACATAGATATTAAAGCACCAGACGGTAATTGGATTCAACTTATTCGATATATTACTCCGTATCGTGTAGCATGCGACCATGAACTTAACGTTACAGATTATATGTCGTTACTTCAAGGTGAAGTAGAAATTCGTGTGTTTATTGATACTTGGGGAACAGGTGGATGGCAACTTACTCTTGATGCTGAATATACAGCAGGTACGCCTCAATACGCTTACAGCAATGTAGTAGAGGTGTGGGACGATGCCTATTCTTTTGGTGATCCTGCAAACTTACAACCAGTAGAGACTTTTAATGTAGAAATTCCTGCAGGAGTTCAATCTTCACATTTAAGAGTTTCTAATACTGGACACGGTTGGGGAGGAAACAATACTTCCAATGCTGCAGAGTTTTTTAATGCTACGCACTATTTTGATATAAACGGAGAACAAACTTTTACACAAAACCTTTGGAATGCTTGTAACCCAAACCCTGATGGCTGTACAGGTCAACAAGGAACTTGGAGTTATCCTCGTGCTGGATGGTGTCCAGGAGCTATTGCACCACCAGATATTTATGATTTAACTTCTTATATTGGTAGTTCTTTCAATTTGGATTACCGTTTCCATCCTACATATCAAGATTACTGCCATCCTAACAATCCAAACTGTGTTTCAGGGCAAACTTGTGCAGATTGTAACGATGGGTATAATCCACATTACTACGTAGATACCCATATTATAAATAAGAGTAACCACCCGATGGTTTATGGAAATACTTTAGGAATCAATGCTGTAGATAATACTCAGATTTACGATGTGAGTGTTTATCCGAACCCATCTAAAGGTGTATTTCAAATTAATACCTCTTACCCAGAATCTACTACAAGATTAACGGTAAATACAATAGAAGGGAAAACAGTAAAAGCGTATTACTTTAATACTCTTGCAGAACTTAAAAACTTTACGTTTGATGTTACTAGTCTTTCGAGTGGAGTTTATTTTATAAATCTTGAAAATAGTTACGGAACAGGAGTGAAAAGAATTATTTTAGAATAGAATTTTAATTCTCAGACTTTTAAAAAGGTTATTTTTGAATATCAAGAATAACCTTTTTTTTATGCTTTATTTTTTGAATCTTAACACCACCAATTTCTCACAAAGATTTTTGTTTTTACTATTTTTTGTGATTGCAGCTACCTTTAGGTTGCAAGCACAGCAGACCGATGTTGTGGATTTTTTGAAGATTGATGCTTTAATTGAAGCCCATGCTGTTACCAAAAAAGTATCGGGGAAATTTACTGCGACGTTTAATGCTTTAAAAGCAACAGATTCCATTTTTATGGATGCTGTAAATATTCAAATTAATGAGGTTGTAACTGAAGAATTTAAAATTGCATCTAATGAGAAGAAAGTTTGGTTTGTTGGTAATTTCAAAAAAGGAAATACTTACATAGCAGATTTTTATTATGAGATGAAACCAAAACAAACTTTTTATTTTTTTGGGAATGAGATTTGGACACAAGGTCAAGGGAAATACACTTCGCATTGGTTGCCCAGTATAGACGATGTAAACGAAAAGATTGAATTCGATTTAAAAATTAAAGCTCCTAAAAACAAAACTGTAATTGCAAATGGGAGATTAATAGAATTTGATAATTCAGAAAAGCTAAATAGCTGGAGGTTTGATATGAAAGAGCCAATGTCTAGCTATTTAGTAGCTTTAGCAATTGGAGATTACAATAAGATCGAGCTAGTTTCAGATTCTGGAGTTCCAATTGAACTGTACTATAAACCGACCGACTCTATAAAAGTTGAACCCACATATCGATATAGCAAAAAAATATTCGACTTTCTTGAAAATGAAATAGGGGTGCGATACCCTTGGCAAAATTACAAGCAAGTTCCCGTACGTGATTTTTTATATGCGGGCATGGAAAATACCACTGCTACATTTTTTTCAGAAGCATTTATTGTTGATGAAATGGGGTTTACCGATAGAAATTACGTAAACGTTAACGCTCACGAATTGGCACACCAATGGTTTGGAAACTTGGTTACCGCAACGGCAGATAAGCATCATTGGTTGCAGGAAGGTTTTGCAACTTATTACGCGCTGTTAGCAGAAAGAGATGTTTTTGGGGAAGATTATTATTACTGGCAATTGTATCAAACTGCCGAGCAATTAAAAGCAATGAGTGATGAAGGTAAGGGAGAATCGCTATTAAACCCTAAGGCAAGTACACTTACTTTTTATCAAAAAGGTGCGTGGGCATTGCATATTTTACGCGAACGAATAGGGGATGAACCATTTAGACTTGCCGTAAAAAACTATCTCAAAAAGCATAAATTCAAAAATGTAGCTACCGAAGATTTTTTAAAAGAAGTGAAAATGGTTTCTGATGTTGATATTACGGCATTCGAAGCGGACTGGCTGCAACAAACAGCTTTTCAAAGTGAAGATGCTTACCAAGCTTTACTTAAGTCTCCTTTTATTAAAAAGTACTTTGAAGTTTCTGCGTTACGAATGATGCCTTTTTCAGAGAAAAGAAATCAGTTGAGAACCGCACTTACTTTTCCAAACGATTTTATTGGGCAAGAAGCTGTCTATCAGCTGATGGATGAACCAATTTCGGAAACGGTTCAACTTTATAAGAGAGCTTTTGAAAGCAATAACATTTACGTAAGACAAGCAATTGCACTATCGTTACAAACAATTCCAAATGAACTTCAAAAAGAGTATGAAGGACTTTTAAATGATGATTCTTATGTAACCAAAGAAGCTGCTTTATATCAATTATGGATGCAGTTTCCAGAAAAAAGAGAAGAATATTTGAATAGAACGAAAGGCGTAGTTGGATTTCAGAATAAAAATGTAAAGCAATTATGGCTAGCTTTAGCATTAATAACGGAAGGATATAATACTTCTAAAAAGGTTAATTATTTGAATGAGTTGAAGAGCTATAGTGCTTCAGTCTATAGTTTTGAAATTCGCGAAAAAGCGTTTGAATATATTAATGAATTACAACTTTGGGATATTGCAACGCTCAAAAATTTGGCTGAAGCTTGTGTTCATCCCACTTGGCGCTTTTCAAAATCTTCTAAAATATTGATGAAATCTGTAGTGGAAAGCAAATCGTTTAAGAACGAATTAAAAAGTATAGAAAATAATATTTCCAAAGAAGCTGTTGAATACTTGAAAACATTAAAGATATAAAATGAGAGCATTAGTTATTTCGGGAGGAGGAAGTAAAGGAGCATTTGCTGGAGGTGTTGCTCAATACCTTATGGACGAACTTCACGAGGAATACGATCTTTTTGTCGGTACCTCTACCGGTAGCCTACTAATTTCACATTTAGCATTAAATAAAGTAGATAAAATTAGACATGTTTTTACCTCTGTTAATCAAAATAGCATCTTCAATAGTTGCCCGTTTATTATAAAAAAAGACAAGCTAGGAGGGAAGCAGATAGCTATAGATCATTACACGGTTTTAAAAAATTTTATAAAAGGAAAGAAAACCTTTGGAGAAAGTTTAAATCTGCGCAAACTTATTGAAAAGACTTTTACCGAAGATGAGTTTGACATATTGAAAGCTTCATCTAAAGATGTGGTTGTTACCGTTTCCAACCTTTCACTTAATCAGGTTGAATATAAGTCTATATCCGATTTTGATTACAAAGATTTTTTAGATTGGATTTGGATTTCGTCAAACTTCACACCTTTTATGAGTCTTGTGAAAAAGAATGGCTGTGAATATGCAGATGGTGGCTTTGGGAGTATGGTGCCTATTGAAGAAGCTATAAATCGAGGTGCTAAAACTATAGATGTTATAATTCTTGAAACCGAGGTGACCTACTATAACCGATTACCTTCAAAGAATGTTTTTTCGCTTCTTACCAACATGCACACTTTTATGGCCGATAGAATTGAAAAACAAAACATCCGTATAGGGAAGTTTGTAGCCGCTAATAAAGGGGTGATTATTAATATTTATTACACGCCTACTGTGCTAACAACTAATTCCTTAATTTTCGAAAAAGACAAAATGGCTAGTTGGTGGAAACACGGCTATGAGTACGCCCATCACAAAAATGAAGCATTAAGTGAGCTCCGTACTAAAGACAATTAAGCATTAATTAGTCTTCCTTTTCAAATTTCAAAATATAATGGGGGGGAAACCCCCTAATCTTTAAGTGTATTCCCCGATTTTTATGGTTAATGCAATGTTAGTTGTTTATAAATCAATATAATTGAGTTATATTCACTAATCGTATTAAAATCATCTTTTTATATAACCATAACCAAATTTATTATGAAATCAATTTTAAATTATCGATTATCCTTAATTTGTGTTTTTTGTTTGTCTTTATATAGCTGTCACGAAGGCACAACTACTACTGAACCGCCTTACGAAGGACCTCCTAAAGGACATATTATTACTGTAGAACGTGCTCAAGAAATGTATGACTCTTATTCTCAACGACGAGTTTCAATTATAAAAAAATACGAAGACAGTATTAAACCTACACCAGAGTCATTTGGGGCAACACGATATGCAGAATTCGACCTAGCTACTATTAAACAATATATAGCTTTTATAGAACACGAAGCTAATAGAGCTAAAGTTGACGTAAGTACTTTGCGATTTTACTTATCTAATTATCCAAATAGCAATAATTATCCAAATGGTGATGCTGTAAAATACCCTAGACAAAACAGCATTTTCGTTGTGCCAACTATGAATCATAATGGAGAAAACGTCGGTTTTTCGATAGAAGAATTAGAAGGTAAATATTCAGCTGTGCCTATCAGAAAAAGGGACGGCGGTAATAATGATAATAATGGAGTAGTGAATGAAGCTGGTTTTTTATCTTCAAATACTACTACACTTCAAGTTAATACCACAAGTTTAATACTTAATGACGGAACAATAATGCCCCCACCAATACTTGGTTCCAACGACTTTGGAGACAATAACTAATATAATTTAAGTTTTGTGGAGGCAGTAGTAAAACCCCTTGAATATATATTCTTGACTTTATACTTGGTTGTATTTGTCATCTCTTTAATTCGTTTTCCGCTTTATAAAGATTCTCCTCTAAAATATTTTCCGCTAATTTTGTTATTTACAGTAATTACGGAGTTTTTAGGGGGGTATATCAGAGATTTTATCGGTACATCGAATTTGATAATCTTCAATATTTATTACTTTTTTTACTTCACCTTATTTCATTATGTGTTTCTAAAAGCTATCGAAGAAGCGCATTTTAAGAAATATATAAAGGTGGGGATAGTTTTATTTTGGATATCTTATCTTCGAGATATACTATTAGTGGATATTTTCAATTATTCGTTTATTGCCTCCTATATAGTGGGTGCAGGAGTATTGATTTTCTGTATAATTCTATACTATATAAGCGTTTTACAATCTTCATTAGTTTTAGTAATCAAAAACGATTTGCTATTTTGGGTAAGCGTCGGCTTGTTTTTGTTTTATATAGGATATCTTCCTATAAAAATTATGAGAACATTGTTTTTTGACCTTACAAAATTTTATTTAATCTTACTTATCATTCAGTTTTCACTTATTATTGTGATGTATTTGTTTTTTCTTATCGGATTTATATGGATGAAAAAGAGATAATCGTACTAATGGCAATTGCGATACCTGTGACTTTGGTTATCATAGTTATTGTGCTTTTTAGTGTGTTCTCGAACAGAAAAAATAAATTACTTAAAGAACAAGAAGAAGCAAAAAAGTCATTTGAGCGCGAATTAGCTGAGTCGCAAATTGAAATGCGAGAAGAAACATTAAGAAACATTAGCTGGGAATTACACGACAACATTGGCCAACTAATGACCTTAGCCAAAATACAATCTCAGTTAGCTGTAGATAAACCTGAGTTATTGCCAGAGGTCTCCGATACCATTGGCCAAGGAATTGACGAACTTAGATCGCTTTCCAAATTGATAAACCCGGAAGCGTTAAAAAGCTTGAGTTTAGTAGAAGCTATTACTCTTGAAATAGAACGATTTAATAGATTGAAATTCATAACTTCAACTTTAGAAGTAAATGGAGCAGTCGTTCCTTTAGAAAGTAACATACAAGTTATCTTATTTAGAATACTACAAGAATTCTTCTCGAACACCATTAAACATTCTAAAGCTTCTAACTTAACAGTAACGCTCGATTATACAGATAGCCAATTGACAATTTGTGCAAAAGACGACGGTATTGGGTTTGATGATAACGATGTGTTTTTAGGTATCGGTCTAAAAAACATGAAAACTCGTGCTAAACTTATTAATTCAACTTTATCTATTAATTCGGAAAGAGAACAAGGGACTACTTTGCATTTAAATTATAACTTTACATAATTTAAGTTTGTAAGTGTAATTCTTAATTCCAAAATTTATGAAGTATTCGGTTGTAGTAGTAGATGATCATTATTTGCTTTCTCAAGCCATAGGAGGAATGGTTCAGGGGTTTGAGAAGTTTGATGTGCTTTACTTATGTAAAAATGGGCAGGAATTATTGGATAAACTAAAAGAGCCGAATAATATCCCAGATATAGTTTTGATGGATATTAAAATGCCTATTTTGAATGGTATTGAAACCACAGAAATTATTAATAAGGAATATCCTAATCTAAGAGTTCTAGCGCTTTCTATTGAAGAAAATGAATATACTATATTAAAAATGTTGCGTGCTGGTGCGCGTGGATATCTACTAAAAGACACCAAAAAAGAAATCCTTGAAGAAGCTTTAACAAAAGTAATTGAAGAAGGAAGCTACTACACAAATAACGTTTCTAAAATCCTTACAGGTTCACTAGAAAATGACGTAAGAACTGAAATTAAAGATAGAGAACTGGAGTTTATAAAATTAGCTTGTACCGAAATGAACTATAGAGAAATTGCAGATATTATGTGTTGCAGTTACAAAACAGTAGAAGGGTATCGAGATTCTCTGTATAGAAAGTTAGGAATTAAGAATAGAATAGGTCTTGTGCTTTTTGCAATTCACCACAATCTATTTACACCTTAAAATAGTTCAGACACTTCTTTTTTAACGTATCCGATTGCTTTTTGTGAAGGAGAAACCTCTTCCATAAATTGTTGTAATAAATATTCTCTCATTTTATCCACATCCCCATCCTTCACGTGCATATTTCCTTGTCTAATAATGTTTATAGTAGCGTTTTTAGCCGCTTTTACAACATTCCAGCATTCAACACTTACGTAAACTTGCTGCGTTAAGTTATGGTCAAATTCCTGCTCAATATTTCGCACTAATAGCTTCTCATATTCATCCTTAGCATCCGAAAATGGTTTTACACGTACCAGCAACTTATTTAAATCTATACGCTCTAAAAACAAAGTAAGGCGTTCGTAAGCTTGTAAACGAAGCGGTAACACCTGCTTTTGAGCTTCCTTTTGAATTAAATACCTGCGCCTTCCTTCTTCATTGGCAGTATGTCCTTTAAAAAAATAATATGCCACAACACCTACTACAGCAGCAGGGAGTAAATAGGCAAAATAACTTATAATTTGTGTTGCTTCGTTCATAGTGTTTTTTTAATCACAACAAACTTAATTGTTTTATGAAAATTGGCAAGAGATATAATGTTATAAAAATGCCTCAGGTTTTACTTTTTTTAAATTTATAAATATTGATTAAACTTGTTAAAACAAATATTATGAGATATCTATTAATAACTCTTACAATTTGCATAGGGTTAATGCTAGGTTGTAATTCGAAAAATAATAGTAAAACTGAATTTGTAACTTCTGAAGAAATAATAGCAGAAGAGCAGAATTCAAATTCTGAAGCTCAAGAATATATTGAAGAAGCAAATCATTTAGAATACGACCCCTCTGAAACATTGTACTTTAGTCACGCTTTCATCTATAAATATACCGATGAAGATGAATTGAAAGAATTTTGGCTGTATCACAATCCCGAAAATGGACAATTGCTATATGTGCCAGAAGATGAAATGATAGATTTCGTTATAAGTGACCCTGATGGTAATTATTACTTCTTTGGAAATGACGGTCACGGCAATGATATGGTTGATGCTCAATTTGTTGAATGGGTTGCCAATCCTGAATTTTATGATGAAAATGAAACTTATCCAATTTCAGACCAATACGTAAAGCTGATTCCTACAGGAAAGAAAAAAGTACTAAATGAATACTCTAAAATAGATGGAAAAGAAATTATTTCAGAAGAGTATAAATGGGAGTTTACTAAAATGAAAGGGAAGCAGTCTACATTTATCACGAATATGATTCCCATTAATTTTTATCAGGTATATGGATTTAATAAATTAGAAGGTGATATATCGCTGCCGTACTCTTCTTTAGACTTTGTAGGAGTATTTGGTAAAAATCAAACCATAACTGAATTTAAATCTGGAACAACTAAAGTTGAACTCTTATCCTACGAATTTAACCCTTATTTTGTTGAAGCTGCCAACTATCAATATGCTGAGCAACTGCCAAACGGAGATTGGCAAGAGAAAGCTTTACCGCTTTTAAAACCAAAAAAATAATAGGTAATTAGGAATACTGA
The DNA here is from genome assembly GCF_014212065.1 of Aequorivita sp. 609. Lineage (NCBI taxonomy): Bacteria > Pseudomonadati > Bacteroidota > Flavobacteriia > Flavobacteriales > Flavobacteriaceae > Aequorivita > Aequorivita sp. 609. The sequence continues at coordinate 38,785 of NZ_JACJVM010000012.1, forward strand.
AAGTTACACTAGTATTTCTCTAGAAATATATATTAATCACGAACTAAGGGCCTTCCTCAAAGGGTGACTTTTTTTTGTTTATAATTTGACTGACATTTTCGGGTTTAAAAAGCTTATAATGGCTAATTTCACACTTTGAAAAAAAGCAAAATTTTGGAAAAGTATTTAGAACAACTTAATGATGCTCAACGTGCGCCAGTACTGCAAAAAGACGGAGCGATGATTGTAATAGCAGGTGCTGGATCTGGAAAAACTCGAGTGCTTACATTTCGAATTGCGTATTTGATGTCGCAGGGAGTTGATCCATTCAATATATTAGCACTAACGTTTACCAATAAGGCCGCTCGCGAGATGAAAGGCCGTATTTCTAGTATTGTTGGAAGTAGTGAAGCTAAAAATCTGTGGATGGGGACTTTCCATAGTATATTCGCAAAAATTCTTCGTTTTGAAGCTGATAAACTTGGCTACCCTTCAAACTTCACAATTTATGATACACAAGACTCACAAAGTGTGATTCGATCTGTGATTAAAGAAATGAGTTTGGATAAGGATGTCTATAAGTACAAACAAGTTTACTCACGCATCTCTTCTTATAAAAACAGTCTGATTACGGTAAAAGCCTACTTCAATAATCCAGAATTAATGGAGGCTGATGCTATGGCTAAAATGCCTCGACTGGGAGATATTTATAAATCATACGTTGATAAATGCTTTAAAGCAGGAGCAATGGATTTTGACGATTTATTGCTTAAAACAAATGAGCTGTTAACCCGCTTTCCAGATGTATTAGCTAAATATCAAAACCGATTTCGCTACATACTTGTAGATGAGTATCAAGATACAAACCACAGCCAGTATTTAATTGTTAGAGCGCTTTCAGATAAATTCCAAAACATTTGCGTAGTAGGGGATGACGCACAGAGTATTTATGCATTCCGTGGCGCGAACATCAACAATATTCTTAATTTCCAGAAAGATTATGACGACGTAAAAGTATATCGACTAGAGCAAAACTATCGTTCTACAAAAAATATAGTAAACGCTGCCAATAGTGTAATTGAAAAAAACAAAACTCGTCTAGATAAAGAAGTTTGGACAGATAATGTAGAAGGAAATAAAATTCTAGTAAATCGAACGATGACAGATGGTGATGAAGGCCGATTTGTTGCAAGTTCGATTTTCGAAAACAAAATGAACCATCAGCTAAAAGAAGGGGATTTTGCAGTTTTATATAGAACAAACGCTCAGAGCCGTGCCATTGAAGATGCTCTACGTAAAAAGGATATTCCTTATAGAATTTATGGCGGATTGAGTTTCTACCAAAGAAAAGAAATCAAAGATGTTCTGTCGTATCTAAGATTGGTTCTCAATCCAAAGGATGAAGAAGCGCTTAAACGAGTAATCAATTATCCTGCTAGAGGAATTGGAGGAACTACAATGGATCGTTTAATTATTGCTTCAAACCATTACAATCGTTCGATTTTTGAAGTGATGAAAAACATCGATAAAATCGATTTAAAAATTAATTCTGGAACGAAATCTAAATTGTTAGACTTTGTGGCTTTAATTGAGAGCTTCCAAGTTTTAAACCACAATTACGATGCTTTCACTATTACCGAGCATGTAATTAAAAAAACAGGTTTATACCAAGAATTAAAGAAAGACGGTACACCAGAAGGAATTGCTCGCATTGAAAATATTGAGGAATTGCTAAACGGTATGCGTGATTTTGTGGAGGAGCAAAAAGAAATTGCCGATGCTACAGGTTCGCTTTCAGAATTTATGGAGGATGTAGCCCTAGCTACTGATTTAGATAACGACAAGGGCGACGACGACCGAGTAGCACTTATGACGGTGCATTTGGCGAAAGGACTAGAATTCCCTTATGTTTATATCGTTGGGATGGAAGAGGATTTATTTCCTAGCGGAATGAATATGAATTCTCGTAGCGAACTAGAAGAAGAACGACGTTTGTTTTACGTAGCGCTAACAAGAGCCGAAAAACAAGCTTATCTTACCTATACACAATCTCGCTATCGATGGGGAAAATTGATTGATGCAGAACCCAGTAGATTTATAGAAGAAATTGATGAAAGCTATTTGGAATACTTAACTCCAATCACAGAAAATCGATACAAACCTCTATTAAATGCAGATATTTTTGATGAGGTAGATCATAGTAAACTTCGACTTAGAAAGCCTACTGCAGGTAAACCACCTACAGGTCCTACAGAAGAACAACTACGAAAATTGCGTAGGCTAAAGCCTGTTACAAGTGATACAAATAAAAATTTTAGCGCAGAAGATGCAAACCTAAGTATTGGAACTATGGTTGAGCACGTTCGTTTTGGAAAGGGGAAAATCTTAAAAATTGAAGGTGTTGGTGCCGATACTAAAGCCGAAATAAACTTTGATAATGGAGGCCTTAAAAAACTACTTTTACGCTTTGCCAAGCTTAAGGTTTTAGATTAATTATTCTGAAACCTTGAGGTAAGTATTTATGTAGCTGCTTATTTGTTCAATCATATTTTCAATGTCACTATGCGCCCAATCGCCATGGCCACCGTTATAGACGGTAAAGTTATGGTCTATTTCTGCAATATTTAATGCAGTGTTTAAGGTTTCACCGTTTGATAAGGGTACAAGTGTGTCTGTACTTCCATAAAACAATAGCGTAGGACTAGAGGCGTTAGAAACCTGTAAGGCAGGGCTTAATACTTCTGAGTAATTTGTTTCAGGAGGGTATGCAGTTTCATCTACTAATGCAGCCAAGAGAAATGGGAAATTCGGATTCGAACTGTAAAATTCATCTGTAAAATCTGTTGGTCCAACGATATCGGCAATCATCTTTACTTGATTATCTGTGTCATAAACATAATCGTACATAAGCGAGATATGTGCCCCAGCACTAGCCCCAATAAGTGCAAATTCAGGTAAGATTTGTAATGCTTCCTTTTCTGATGTTAACTTATTTATTACTTCATCAATGTTTAAAAACTGATTTGGAAACGCAGGAGTGTTGATATCAGCCAACACATAATTAATATTTACTATTGCGTGATTTGGATGTCGTTGCTTTATCTGCGGAATCAAGAAATCCATGTCTGCTTTATCTCCTTCAACCCAACCGCCACCGTGAACCAAAACAATTACTTTTGTTTTATCTTCCGAACGATTTGCTGGTAGATAAAGATCGTATTTTTGTTGTGTATTGTTACCATAAGATACATTTAATAAAACCTGCTCATCCTGTGATAGTTCAGGGTTGTTATCATTGTCTTTAGAACAAGAAACAATGGCTAGTAGAAGTAAAGAAAACAGTAAAAAGAAAAAGTTCTTATTCATAAAATTAGGTTTGTTGTTTTCTATAACGTAATTATTTTATCTTTATGTTAAGTCAACACTCGATTAGTTGTTATTTCTTTAAAATTGGATTATATTTAAATTAAAATACCGCGCTATGGCTGAATTCATTAAAATTTACGAAGAGAATCCGAATCCTAAGGAAATTAAACGCGTTGTAAAAATTCTTCGCGATGGTGGTGTTATTATATATCCTAGTGATACTGTTTACGCGCTTGGTTGCGATATAAAAAATACCAGAGCAATGGAAAGGGTGGCTCAGCTAAGAGGGGTAAAACTTGAAAAGGCTAACTTTTCATTCGTATGTGAGGATTTGAGTAATCTTAGTGATTATGTAAAACAGATTGATACTTCTACATTTAAGTTGCTTAAGAGAAATTTACCTGGTCCTTATACCTTCATTTTACCTGGTAATAACAACCTTCCTACCGTGTTTAAAAAGAAAAAGGAAGTGGGAATTCGCGTGCCGGATAACGCTATTACTCAGGCAATAGTTCATGAACTCGGTAACCCTATTATTTCTACATCTATAAAAGATGAGGATGAGGTGATAGAATACACAACCGATCCTGAACTTATATTAGAGAAATGGGGTAACTTAGTCGATTTAGTTATTGATGGCGGTTATGGTGGTAATATTGCATCTACAGTAATTGATCTTACCGGTGACGAGCCAGAAGTTATTCGTGAAGGGAAGGGTAGTCTTGAACTTTAAATAATTTATCTTTCTTGAAAAACTTGTTATTTTTGTAACAACTGCTTTAACCCGCGATAAATATTTTGTTCTAGTATATCCATTTCACCATCTACTAAAAATAATTGTTTAATACTTCTAAAGGCTTCATCAATTTCCTCTTTTGAATAATTAAAACGTTCAATAGTGGTATGTATCTTTTGGATTTGCTGGTAATCGTTATCGTTTTCAAATTCTTTTCGAATTTTTTCAAACTTCTTATCTCCAACCCTAGATTTTATATATTCCTTTTCTTCTTTAGAAACACTAAAATCTGCATGAGCACAGTAGAGTAGTATATACCCTTTAAGCTCTTCGTGAGTCCAAGTTGTGGTAAAATCTTCCATAGCATTACTCTTTAATTAATTAGCACTATACAAGATACAAAATATCGAGGAGGATTTCCAATTATAAAAAAACAAAAAACCCAGCCTGTTATGGCTGGGTTTAGTTTTAAAGGTTTTCAGAAAGATTAACTTCCAGAAGCCTCAAGGTTTTTCATTTCTTTTTCAATCATATCGTAGAATTGATCGATCTTAGGAAGTACTAAAATACGAGTACGTCTGTTTGTAGCTCTGTTTTCAGCAGTTGTATTAGGAACTAAAGGAACGTATTCTGAACGACCTGCAGCAACTAAACGTCCTGGTTCAACTCCAAGTTTTTGAAGCTCTCTAACGATAGCTGTAGCACGCTTCACACTTAAATCCCAGTTGTCTATTAAATCACCTCTTTTTCTATAAGGCACGTTGTCTGTATGTCCTTCAACCATAGCTTCAAAATTAGGCTTGCCGTTGATTACTTTTGCAACTTTACCTAAAATTTCAGTAGCTCTAGCAGAAATATCGTAGCTTCCACTTCTAAAGATTACTTTGTCTGATAGTGAAATATAAACTACTCCTTTTTCAACATTTACTTCAATGTCTGGATCGTTTATACCAACTTCTTTCTTAAGACTTGTAACAAGTGCAAGCGTTACACTATCTTTCTTGTTAAGTGCATCTTGAAGACGGCTAATTTTAAGATCTTTTTCTTTTAAACTCTCTAAAGACTTTTCAAGGTTGGTAGCTCCTTTTGAAGTTAACATTGTAAGCTCTTTTGAACTTTGGATAAGATCAGCATTAGTTTGTCTCATATCAGCCAATCTTTCTTCAAGTTGTTTTGCACGAGCATTTAAAGCTGCTCTTTCAGCAAGACAGTCATTAAGTTTAACTGTTGCAGTGTTTAAAAGATCTTGAGTATTTTTTTGTTTTGCTTCAAGCTCAGTGTACTTCTTTTTTGAAACACAAGAAGTGAATACTAAACCTGAACACATTGCTAAAATCAATAGTTTCTTCATAGTTTGTAGGTATTATGTTTAGATTGTTGTTTTAAAATTTAATCAAGAACAAAAATATTAAAATAGCGCTCTAGGAAGAAACGATTAACAATACTTTAGGTTAATGTTTCTCGAAATTTCGTCTATTTTTTATAAAGTATTGATAAACAATAGATTTTGTTTCGAAATATTCAAAATTTGAAGCATATTCTCTACGTTTTTTAATAAATTTAGGAAGTAAGCCATAAAAGCTAAAGTGAGCTTTTACAATTGCCATACAATGTTTGGGTTTTCCTTTCAATAAAAATTGTATACCTGCAACACCATCTAATATAAAACGCACAAAAATCGTTAAAATAACTTCTGTGCCTTTTACATTCTTTAATAAGTTTAAAAGTGAATTTCGGAAGTTATAAAAGGTTTTTTTAGGATTTATAGCATCCAATGTTGCACCACCTACGTGATATACTTTCGATGCTCCTATGTACACTACCTTTCCTCCTTTAGAATTTAAACGCCAACAAAGATCAATTTCTTCTTGATGTGCAAAGTAATCTTCATCGAGACCTCCTGCATTCCAAAAAGCAGCAGACCTAACAAAAAGACAAGCCCCAGAAGCCCAAAAAATTGTAGCAGTATCATTGAATTGACCGTTATCTTTTTCCAAAGTATTGAAAATACGTCCGCGACAATACGGATATGCATACTTATCTATAAAGCCGCCGGCAGCACCAGCATATTCAAAATACGCTTTATTTTTATAGTCTAAAATTTTAGGTTGGGCAGCAACAACTAAAGGATTGCTTTCAAATTGTGAAACGATAGGTTGTAACCAATTCTCCGTTACTTCAACATCGCTATTAACAAGAACAAAAATATCCTCTGAAAGTGTTTTTAAAGCATCATTATAGCCTTTAGCATAGCCACCATTTACACTGTTCTGAATGATTTTAACCGTAGGAAAATTTTCTGTAACGTATTTAATCGAGTTGTCAGAAGAGGCATTATCTGCTACATAAATGGTTGCTTCCTTTGAAAATGCTACAACTGATGGAAGAAATTTTTGTAATAAACTCTTTCCATTCCAATTTAAGATGACTACGGCTACTTTCACGTTGTAAAGATAGATTTTTAGGGGGTATTATGAATTTATTTATAGTTCGGAATGTCTTTTAGGAAAATATAGCGTTCGTTTTCATAATCCATCTGGCAGTAGTAATGCTCTAACCCATTCGAAACCATTAAAAAACTCGCGTTTAAAGCCAGATTGTATCTAGCAATCTGATCAAAAGTGATTTGACTAATTGGTATAGAAGGCGCCTTACATTCCACAATCAGAAAAATGCTCCCGTCATTGTTAAAAACCACAATATCATAACGCTTGGTTGTTTTGTTCAGTTTTAATTGCTTTTCAACATTTATAAGACTTTTTGGGTAGTTTTTTTCTTGTAAAAGAAATTGAACTACGTGTAAACGCACCCATTCTTCGGGAGTGAGTACCACGAACTTTTTTCTAATTTCATCAAAAACCAATGTTTTATTTTCGCTACTTTTGAAGCGGAAGGAATACTGTGGAAAATTCAACTTTTGCATTTGCAAAGATTCAAAAATTAAAATTCAAATTTCAAAATTAGATTTCTTCTACTTAAAATCTTCAATCGTTAACCGTAAATCGTCCAATGCCACTCGACAAAGTAAAGTCCATTATAACTGATATTAAAAACAGAAAAACAAAACCTATCTATTTTTTGATGGGAGAAGAACCGTATTATATTGATGGGATAGCTAAATATATAGAAGAGCATGTTTTATCTGAAGAGGAAAAAGGGTTCAACCAAATGGTGCTTTATGGTCGTGATGTTTCTGTTGATGAAATAATCAGCAATGCCAAACGATTTCCCATGATGGCAGAAAAACAAGTTATTATTGTTAAAGAAGCGCAAGACCTATTTCGCACAATTGAAAACCTTGTGCCTTACGCCGAAAATCCACAACCAACTACTATATTGGTACTTTGTTATAAATATAAAACCTTAGATAAACGTAAAAAGCTCGCAAAAACAATCGCTAAAACCGGAGTTATTTTTGAAAGCAAAAAACTTTACGACAATCAAGTTCCAGATTGGATTAAACGAGTTTTAGCGGGAAAAGGGTATACCATTACTCCCAAAGCAGCTCAAATGCTTGTCGAATTTCTTGGTAACGACTTAAGCAAAGTAAATAACGAATTAGAAAAACTTCAGTTGATTCTAAAACCTGGAGAACAAATTACACCTCAAATAATTGAAGAAAATATAGGAATAAGTAAGGACTTTAATAATTTCGAACTTCAAAATGCAATAGGATCTAAGGATATAAAGAAGGCATTTGCAATTATTCAATACTTCTCGCAAAACCCGAAAAACAATCCGCTGGTAATGACTATTGCATTACTGTATAGTTTTTTCTCAAAATTATTGAAATACCACGCGCTTTCAAACAAAAGTGAAGCAGCGAAAGTACTAGGGGTACATCCGTTTTTTGTAAAAGATTATCAAACAGCAGCAGCAAATTACCCAATGAAAAAGGTGAGTGCAATTATCGCGGCCATTCGTGAAGTTGATATGCAAAGCAAAGGGGTAGGTGCAGCAAACGTTCCACAAGGAGACTTGCTGAAGGAATTGCTAGTAAAGATTTTCAATTAACTTTTATCGTTCAATTCTAAATAGAGCAACTTATTTCTTATCTATAGAAAACTTTCCTGGACCTAGTAAAGCAATTGCAATAAATCCAATTAAGAATAAGATAGCTTTTTCTTTTACTGCAAAAGGGTCATTTGCGTGTACGATAAAAGCTGCAACCGCCATTGTAATAATTACGGGAATTGAAGATAGACGAGTTTTAAATCCAATAATAATTAGAATTGGGAATATTGCCTCGCTAAGTACGGCTAAAATTAAAGAAGCTGGTTCTCCCACACCAATAGGGTCTCTAAAAGTTAAATCCCCAGCAAGTAGTTTCTGCAACTTTGGTAATCCGTGAGTAAGCATCAAACCACCAAAACCTAAGCGTAATAGCAGTAAAGCAATATTGTTAAAACTAGATTTATTCATTCGTTTTTGATTTTATAGATGCTAATATAAATAATTGAATCTAAAAAGCACTAATTCAAAAAATTGGAGCAGCACTTTTTTAAATGTATTTTTGCGAGCCAAATAAACAGTGAATGAAAAAAATTAAGGCTTGGTTTGCTGCCGCTAGATTACGTACCCTTCCACTTTCGGTATCGGGAATTATCATAGGAGCAACTGCTGGAATAATTGAGAGAAATCATGTATTACAGTCTCAAGCTGACCTCGATTTTGGAGGGGTAGAATACTTAACTCACTCAACTGTATTAAGTTCTCCTATTTTTTGGCTAGCGATTATGGTTACTGTTGGCTTTCAAGTTCTGTCCAATTTTGCAAATGATTATGGCGATGGTGTTCGCGGAACCGATGCTAAAAGAGAAGGCGAAAAACGAATGGTTGCTTCGGGAATTATTACACCAAAGCAAATGAAAATTGGAATGTTTGTGGTGGGAGCATTCACTTTCTTGTTGGCGACTTTCTTAATTTTCTTAGCCTTCGGAAATGAAAACTTTATAATTTCTTTTATATTTTTTAATCTCACAATTGCGTCTATTATAGCAGCGGTAAAATATACAGTTGGTAAAAAAGCTTATGGATACTCGGGCTTAGGAGATATTTTTGTATTTCTTTTCTTCGGAATATTAAGTGTTTTAGGTAGTTTCTTCTTGTTTACACATAATTTAAAATGGGAATTACTGTTGCCAGCCATAGCAGTAGGTTGTTTTAGCACTGCAGTGTTAAATTTGAATAATATGCGCGATATTGATAACGATGCTGCTGTTGGAAAAAACACTTTAGTAGTAAAGCTTGGTATAGACAGAGCTAAAAGATATCACGCCTTTTTATTGATTTTTGGAATTGCTTGCGCTATTCTTTATACTGCATTGAATTATCGAGAAGCATTGCAATTTGTTTATGTTATTGCTTTTATTCCTTTTTTATTAAACATTAAAACCGTGTTTAATAACAAAATTCCAAGATTGTTAGACGCCGAATTAAAAAAGGTTGCTCTAGGCACTTTTTTGTTTGCTGTCTTGTTTAGTATATTTATGTAGAAAAAACACATATCATGAAAATTACATATTACGGACATAATTGCTTAGCCCTTGAAATTAAAGGGAAACACATTTTAGTAGATCCATTTATATCTGGAAACCAACTTGCAAAAGATAAAGTAGATGTTGACTCCCTAAAGGCAGATTACATTTTACTTACTCACGCTCATCAGGATCACACCCTCGATGCTGCAAATATTGCTAGAAGAACGGGTGCTATAATTGTAAGTAATTTTGAAATTGCAACACATTACGAAAAAAAGGGTATCGAGGTTCACCCAATGAATCACGGCGGTAGCTGGAAATTCGATTTTGGAAATGTAAAATACGTTACAGCTATTCATACAAGTTCTTTTCCTGATGGTAGCTATGGTGGACAACCTGGCGGATTCGTTATTGAGGGCGAACATAAAAATATTTACATAGCAGGTGATACAGCCTTAACTATGGATATGAAATTGATTCCTCTGCGAACTAAATTAGACTTAGCAATTTTACCTATTGGAGATAATTTTACAATGGGAATAGACGATGCTATTATTGCTAGTGATTTTGTTCAATGCGATAAGGTTCTTGGTGTTCATTACGATACATTTGGCTATATTGAAATAGACCACGAGGAGGCAAAGCGTAAGTTTTATGACGCTAATAAAGATTTAATGTTATTCGAAATCGGGGAGTCTATTGATTTATAATTTTAACTTTTCCCTAAGCATAGGCAAGGGGTTGTTTAATGATTAAAGCACATTTCAAAAAACATATTCTAAACTTTAAACGCCCGAGTGGAACCTCTCGAGGCGTTTTAAATACTAAAGAAACTTTTTTCATTATCCTGAAAACTGAAAACAGTTTTGGAGTAGGGGAGTGTGGTATCTTAAGAGGTTTAAGTATTGACGACCGCCCAGATTACGAAGAGAAACTTCAATGGGTTTGCGATAATATTGATTTAGGAAAAGATAATCTCTACGAAGCTGTAACAGAATTTCCATCTATTCAGTTTGGGGTTGAAGCTGCTATCCAATCTTTAAACTCCAAAAACCCTTTTGAAATCTATCCTTCTGCATTTACGCGTGGAGAAGAAGCTATTCCCATTAATGGCTTGGTTTGGATGGGGGACAAAAGCTTTATGAAAGAACAAATTTCAGAAAAACTAAAGCAAGGCTTCACTTGCATCAAAATGAAAATTGGAGCTATCGACTTTAAAACTGAAATAGAACTTTTAAAATCCATAAGAAAAGAGTTTTCACCACAAGAAGTTGAACTCAGGGTAGATGCAAATGGTGCATTTTCCCCTAAGGAAGCTTTAGAAAAGTTGAAGGTATTATCAGATTTAGAATTACATTCTATCGAACAACCAATCAAACAAGGACAATGGCAAGAAATGGCGCGTCTTTGTGAAGATACACCGCTTTCTATTGCTTTAGATGAAGAGTTAATAGGGGTGTTTTTAGAAGAAGAGAAACAGAAGCTTCTTGACACTATAAAACCGCAATACATTATCCTAAAACCTTCATTAATTGGTGGGATTCAGGGAAGTGATACTTGGATTAAATTAGCTGAAAAATACAATGCAGGTTGGTGGATTACCTCTGCCTTAGAAAGTAATATAGGTTTAAATACAATTTCACAATACACTTTTACAAAAAACAGTAAATTACCTCAAGGTCTAGGTACAGGTAGTTTGTATACAAATAACATAGACAGCCCTCTTAACGTTGCAGATGGAGCTTTGCATTACGATGCAGAAGCAGAATGGAATTTTAAGTTTTAACAATCAAATCACTTTCATAAAAATCAAACTTTTATAAAATGTACATAAAACAAGCTTTTAATTTTCTTCACGACTGGTGGCGTTATTTAGTAGGATTTCTAATTATTTTTATAGCAAGTCAATTAGGTTCAATTCCATTTTTGGTTGCTGTAATGCTGAAGGTAATGACTGAAGGTGGAGATATAGAATCGGTACAAGATCCTGGGGTTTTGATGACGGTATTAGATTCGAACTTAACCTTTTTCCTGATGTTGTTAAGTTTTGCTGTAGGCTTAGCGGCAATTATTTTGGTGGTGAAATACCTACATAAACAACCTTTTGTAACCTTAACAACTTCGCGTAAAAAGACCGACTGGGGAAGAGTTTTCTTTGGTTTTGGGCTAATTACAATAACGACTTTGGTAGTTACATTGTTAGATTACAACAGCAATCCAGAAGATTATGTACTTCAATTTGAATTGGTGCCATTCTTAATTTTAGCATTAATAGCAGTGGTAATGATACCCTTACAAACAAGTTTTGAAGAATATCTCTTTCGAGGTTATTTAATGCAGGGAATCGGTGTTATTGTTAAAAATAAATGGATTCCTTTGGTTGTAACATCTGTAATATTTGGTGCGCTGCACCTAGCAAATCCAGAGGTGGACAAACTAGGGAATGTTATAATGATATATTATATCGGGACAGGGTTTTTCCTAGGAATTATGACCTTAATGGATGAAGGAATGGAGCTTGCCCTCGGATTTCACGCAGGGAACAACTTAATTACAGCGCTACTAGTAACTGCAGATTGGACGGTATTTCAAACTAACTCAATTTTTAAAGATGTTTCCGACCCTTCTGCTGGTTTTGATGTAGTTGCCCCGGTACTGATTATTTACCCAATTTTCCTGCTTTTAATGGCGTGGCGCTATAAATGGACAGATTGGAGCGGAAAATTATTTGGTAGAGTTGAAGAGCCAATAGTTGTAATTGAAGAAAATGAATCTAATTCAACTTACATAGATTAGTGAAACGTTTGCTACATCCAAATTTTAGATTAAATGGAGAAGCTTTTTCTGCTGAAGAAGGTTTGAAGAAGCACGCCGAATTTTTACTCAATAGCAAGGAAGAATACGAAGTAGCAATTGGGAATTTTATTTTAGAATGGCTAGATGAAAAAGATTTTATTACTGTTAAAACTTCTGGGTCTACAGGTACTCCTAAAGTTATTAAACTTCAGAAAGACCATGTTTTTAACAGTGCCACTGCAACTGTAAATTACTTCGACTTAAAAGAAAACTGTAAAGCGTTATTGTGTCTTCCAGCAGCATATATTGCAGGAAAAATGATGCTTGTCCGTGGAATGATTGCAGGCTGGGATTTATATACCAGAGCCCCTGTTAAGAGCCCTTTGGAAAATTTAGAAATAGACTTCGATTTTACAGCTATGGTGCCTTATCAAGTTTTTCATTCATTGAAAGATTTGTATAAAGTGAAGAAGTTAATTATAGGTGGGGGAGCTGTTTCAGTAGAACTAGAAAAAGAATTACAACTTCAAGATACACTAGCTTTTTCAACGTATGGGATGACAGAAACCATCAGTCATATTGCAATCCGAGCTTTAAACGGAATTGATAAGTCTAAGGCTTTTAATGCGCTTCCTACAGTAAAGTTTTCTCAGACTTCGGAAGGGTGTTTGCGAATATCAGCTCCAAAAATTTCAGAAGAAGTAGTTGTAACCAATGATGTAGTAAACTTAATATCACCAACATCATTTATTTTCCTAGGAAGAAAAGACAACGTTATTAATTCGGGAGGTGTTAAAGTTCATCCTGAAGAAGTTGAAGAAAAATTATCACTTCATATAGACACCCCATTTTTTATCGCTTCAGAAAAAGATGAGGCATTAGGGGAGCGAGTAATTATGATTGTTGAAGCAGAAAACACTTTAGAACTTAAGGACTTTTCAGAAGCTTTTACATCGCTTTCTGCATACGAAAAGCCTAAAAAGGTTTATACCGTTCCACAGTTTATTTATACTGAAACTTCAAAAATTAAGAGAGTTGAGGTTATACAGACTTTAAACAAGGGTTAAGCTAACCAAGAGTTTTCATAATTTTTAGTAGCGAACTTTATTCTGTTTCTTCATCTCCTTAACTTCCTTTTTAGCTTCTTTTTCGTGAAAATTTCCTCCTAGGTAGGGACAATGTGCAAGCGCTTTCATGCTTTCAAAAGGCACCGGTACTTTGTGATACATAAACGATTGAGCTAGGGTTTTAATAAGGTTCTTATCTCCAACGGTAAGATCTACATCGTCCATTGTAAATTGTGCAGGATGCTCATATCCACAGGCGTGAGTCATTTCTAAAAGTTCTTTTCTAAAGTTTTTAAAATAGAAATGCGCTCTAACCGATTTATCTTCAATATTTATACCGCGTTGTAACCATTTATTTTGTGTTGCAACCCCTGTAGGGCATGTATTGGTGTGGCATAACTGTGCTTGAATACATCCAACGCTCATCATAGCTTCACGAGCAACGTTTATCAGGTCTGCACCCATCGAGAAAGCCATAGCAGCCTTTGCAGGAAAACCTAGTTTACCGCTGCCAATAAAAACTACTCTATCACATAAGTCGTGTTTTTTAAAAATCTTATAAACTTCAGCAAAACCAAAAAGCCAAGGAAGCGAAACGTGGTCTGCAAAGCTAGGAGGTGCTGCACCTGTTCCACCTTCACCACCATCAATTGTAATAAAGTCTGGACCTTTACCTGTTTCCTTCATTATTTTAGCCAACTCTTCCCATTCGTTTAATCTACCAACAGCCGATTTAATTCCAACAGGTAAGCCAGTTTCTTGAGCAATATCTTCAACAAAATCAACTAAACCTTTTACACCTTTAAAAGCTGAATGTGTAGGAGGAGACAGTACATCTTTTCCAATAGGAACGTGTCTTATTTCAGCAAGTTCTTCTGTGATTTTAGCTCCCGGAAGAACCCACCTTTCCCTGGTTTTGCACCCTGAGAAAGTTTTACTTCTATAGCTCGAACCTGTGGATTTTCATTTACCATTTTAACCATTTTCTCCATCGAGAAATTGCCATCATCATCTCGAACTCCAAAATATCCTGTTCCGAAATGAAACACTACATCGGCACCGGTTTTATGATAAGGCGACAATCCACCTTCACCTGTATTGTGATACGCATAGGATAGCGCACAACCTCTGTTTAATGATTCTACAGCACGTGCCGATAAAGAGCCAAAACTCATTGCAGAAACATTTATAATTGACGTAGGGCGGTAAGGTCTGCGACGTTTATTATAGGCTCCCATAACCTTAGCACAAGGTAAAAAATATGGGTTTTTGTAATTCGGATTATCTTTTTCAACCTTATAAGGTAATAATGCATTATTTATAAAAATATAGTTTGGCTCGTAAATATCACGGTCTGTACCAAAACCTTCGTAGTTATTTTGATTTTTTGCCGAAGCATAAATCCAACCTCTTTCAATTCTATTAAATGGAAGTTCTTCTCTGTTGTTGGCAACTATATATTGCCTTAATTCAGGGCCAATACTTTCGAGCATGTAACGAATATGACCAACTATAGGAAAGTTGTGACTGATAGTGTGACGTTTATTAAAGAAAACATCACGTATGGCGATTATTGATAAAACTATAAGTATCCAAGCCCACCAAGGGATGTTCGACAAAAACTCTAATATTCCATTCATCATTTTTGCTTATTAAATTTCAGGTTTAGAAAAGAAAGTTAATTAATTTTAAAACATAAAGGTATCAAATTTAAATATTGATTTAATAAAGTTATTAAGCATATTTATATGAATCTAATAAAAAAACCGTGTTAAAAATATCTTTTTTCTAACACGGTTGCTAAACTTATAACTTAAGTACTTATTAAGCTTCTGGATGATTATCGGTTGCTTTCATCAACCAAGCATCTAGCATCCAGCTAATTTTTTCTATGTGGCCTATAAAACCTCCAACCATATCGATTGTTCCTTCATCATCAGCGCCGCTAGCTTTCTCAACCACCTTACGCATCTGCTTTAGAAGTTTCCCATGATCGTCAAGTAGAATTTTCACCATTTCAACATCTTTAGTGTTTTCTGAAGATTCTTCTAGGTTACTCATTTTAATATAATCTGAAAGATTACTTGTAGGTTGGAAACGAAGGGTTAAAATTCTTTCTGCAATTTCATCTACTTTTAACTTAGCATCGTCATACATTTCTTCAAACTTTACGTGAAGTTCGAAAAAATTACTTCCAACGATATTCCAATGGAAATTACGTAGTTTTTGATAGTATAAATGGTAGTCTGCTAAAAGGACATTAAGTTCTTTTGCAATTGTTGCAGTTTTCTTTTTATCTAGATTTAAATAGCTCATATTTTTTTGTTTTAAGGTTTCCTCAAAAATAAGAAACTATTATGCTGAAATCAATGTTTTAGAGGGGTTTAGCTTTATTTTAACGCTAATAATCTAAGTAATTTCTTTTAAAACCTTTCTAGCTCGTGCTTTATACCCTGCGCTTTTATTTGGGATGTTTTTTATTAAAATTTGTTTCAATTCTTCGTGTATCCAATTGCTTTCCATTCCTAATAAAGCGAGACACGTCATGGCAGGTACTTGACAAGCTACTTTCTGTTCTGTAATAAGCCAATTAAAACAGCATTCGGTCATTATTTTTTGCTCATCAATATTTAAAGAAATAGAAGAATGATGTAAATAATGCTCTTTACAGAGTATCTCACATATTTTTGCACTCGCTCTTAAGGCAGAACTGTTTGTTATTTTGGGTAACTCTTTAAAAAAAATATTTTGATATTCACTGAAAAGGCTTAATTCCCTTTCACATATAATTTCCAATACGTAAGCCGTCTTAACCAATAGCGAATTATTAGAAGAAAAGCATGTATTAAGCGTTTGTGGTAAATACCTTGGGTTATTAATTATCCAATCTGCAATTTCTTCTCTCTTATTTCGACTAGTGTCAATTTCTGATAGTTTAAGCTTTAAAATATTTGATAGCACGAGCGAATTTATTTAAACCTTAAGACTTAAGCATGACTTACAGACATTTTACTTGGATGATTTCTAAAATAATCCATAGTGTTGTAAAGTTCTAGGATGATACGTGTACCTAAAGGCTTTCCTTCGTCGTCCTTCTTATCGATAATCTTATAATTAATTTTCCCTTCATTCGTTTTATTGTAAAGTTCAATACGCTCCTTGATTATTCCCATCCCCATACTATTATGACTTTTAATGGTGTTAATTTTATTTTTATTATCTCTTCCAGCGCCATTATCATCAATAATAATTTGTGTTTGGTTTTCATCGATTTCTATATGAATGCTTAATAGTTTCTTTTTACGTGGACTGGCTAAAAGGCCATGCCAAATTGCATTTTCTAAGAACGGCTGAATTAATAATGGCGGAATTAAGACATCTTCAAGGTCTGGGTTCTCAATGCCTGAAATAACATATTTAAAGTCATTTGAGAACCTGTTCTCTTCGAGCTTAAGATAGTTTTCGGCCAATTCTAATTCTTCTTGAAGGGAGATAACTTGCTGTTTTGATGTTTCAAGTACCATTCTTGTATAATGACTGAATATTCCTAAGTATTCAATTGCTTTACAGTTCTGTTCACTTTGTATAAGATAGGTAATAGCGTTAAGGCTGTTGAATATAAAATGAGGATTAATTTGAAGTCTAGTTACAAGAATTTCCGCTTGTGCTAAGTTTCGTTCGTAAATAGTAACCATTTTTTCTTTTTCAGCTTGATTTAAACGCTCATTCGCTGTTTTTCTTATTCTGTAATTTCTATACTGCATGAAAAAGATAATTAATATCGCACCTAGTGCAATCGCTAAAAGGATGGTGATAATCTGCCTTCTCTTAAGTTCATCTTTCTGAGTATTCAAAAGCACTTGCTGTAAAGCTTTATCCTTTTCTAAAAATTGAATGTGACTTTCCTTTTTTTCTAAATTGTACTCCTGTGTGAGAGCTTCAATTTTTACATTTTGTTCATTTATATTTATACTATCCTTATAAACTTGAGAGAGTTTAAAGTTTGATAATGCCGATTTGTAATCTCCTTTTTGTTCAGAAACTTCAGAAAGTTTTAAAACATTTGTACTTATCATAGCTAAGGCATTTAGGCCTTTAGAGAGTTGTAAGGATTCTTTATAATAGTCTTCGGCGCGATTTAATTCACCTTTTTTTAAATAAGTGTTCCCTAAGTGGGTAAGAATTTCTGCTTGTCTGTGGATGTTTTTAAGTGACTTGTACCCATCGGCTGAAATTTGAAAATAAGTCACAGCTTTATCTAAATCCTCCCCTTCTTTTAACTTAGAAATCCCCATATACTCATAAGTAATAGCTATTCCAAATTCATCATTTCTATCTTGATTTAATTTTAAAAGTTTTTTTAAATATTCATTTGCAGTCTTAAAATCACCTTTTACAATATAATAATCGCTAATTGAAAGATAGTTCATAGCAACTCCTAAATCATTGCCTATTTCTTGTTGTGCTTTTAAAGACCGTTCAAAATATGGTAAAGCTTCATTTTCTCGTCCAGGTATATTGCTTAAGGTGTTGCCAATTCCGTTAGTAGAAATAGCTATGTTTTTTAAGTTATCTACGTCTTCGGCAATTTTTAAGGCTTGCATATAATAGAGAAATGCAGTGTCGTTTTTGTGATTGTAACGGCCAGCAACACCTGCGTTATTCCCCATTATCATTTTGAAAATTGGGTCTACATCTTTATCTTTTATTAATTCAAAAGCTCTAGTGTGAAGTGATAGCGCTTGATCGTAACGTTGATGATAACGGTACAACAATCCAAGATTGTCTAAAGCTCTAGCGTATAAAACCGTATCATTTATTCGCAATGCTCGGTCTACTGCTTCTTTAGCGTGAAAGTATTCCGACTCTAGGTCGTGTTGCATTCTATGAATTCCCTTAGCTAAATTAATTTCCGACAAAACTTTTAAAGAATCATTGGTTTCATTTTCAAAAGCTGTTTTCAAGCTATCAATACGTGAATTGGATTGTCCAAATATTTCATTAGAAGTGCATAGTAATACTAGGGCTAACAGAGAAAATGTTATGCTTTTTATATTACATACCAAGAGGAGTGGGGAAATTATATTTTGTTTCAAGGGGTGTAGATTTATATTCTGAAATTTATGAAAATAGAATAATTCTGAGGTATGTTTTTATTGAATATTTAGGGGGTTTAAGCTGTAAGGTTAGAATGTTTGAATTATGTTGAAAAATACAAAAAAAATAATTTAACATCTATTAAATCAGTAAATCTTATTATGATATTACGACATACTCGCAAGTTTCTCTACAACTTTAGGAACACCTGTAGAGGCTTTTTCGGCATAAACTGAGATTCTTTTAGTTGGGTTTATTGAAGGATTGGGGTCTATAAAATAAACTTGAGCATTAGCTTTAGCATATTGTATTAAGCCTGCAGCGGGATATACTTGCATAGAAGTTCCCACAATAATTATAGCATCGGCATCTTCAATAATCTCCGAGGCAACTTCAATCATTGGAACCATTTCGCCAAACCAAACTATATGTGGACGAAGTTGGTGGTTGTTATCACAGCAATCACCTATGTTTAAGTCGTCTTTCCATTCTAAAATTAAATTTTCATCCACAGTGCTTCTTGCTTTAAGAAGTTCGCCGTGTAGATGTATAACATCAGTACTTCCGGCGCGTTCATGAAGATCGTCTACATTTTGAGTGATTATTGTTACCTCGTGATGTTTTTCAAGTTCTGCCAACGCAATATGAGCGCTGTTAGGTTCTACCGTTTGCAGTTGCCTTCTACGTTGATTGTAAAAATCGAGTACTAAGGCAGGATTACGCTTAAATCCTTCGGGTGAGGCTACTTCCATTATATCGTGATTTTCCCATAATCCGTTGCCATCTCTAAAAGTTTTTATGCCACTTTCGGCACTTACTCCAGCTCCTGATAATACTACAATTTTCATAATTTTTGCCCGCAATAACGGGGAGTTTTATTAATTGAATTCTTTACTAAGTTATTTAAAAATATGAATATAAGAAACCATCAATAAAACAAATACTTTTATCTTCGCAAACTTAAAATTGAATTTGAAATCTAACTTGAAAAGTTTATTTTAATTCACAAACCTATAAACCCAAAACTCATTAGCTTTTCAAGTCGATTAATGAGCGAAATCGAAGTATGGATTTAGAACTTTTAAAATACCTTCAAACTTACCTTACAGAAAATAGAAAAGAGCGCTTTCAGGAAGTGCTATCAGAACGAACCCGCCACTTTACGGTAGTTACCGAAGATGTCTACCAACTCCATAATACAAGCGCCGTAATGCGTACTTGCGATGTTTTTGGTATTCAGGATTTACACGTTGTAGAAGAAAGAGTGAGTAAACGCATAGATAAAGAAATTGCTATGGGGGCCCAAAAATGGGTTTCGTTTAAAAGGCATAATGCAATAAAAAATTGTATTAGTGAGTTAAAAGATTCTGGATATCAGATAATTGCTACAACACCACATAAATCTTCAATGATGTTACATGATTTTGATGTGTCTAAGAAAAGTGCTTTTTTCTTCGGAAAAGAAAGTGATGGTTTAAGTGATACAGTGATGGAAGCAGCCGATGGTTTTTTAAAAATCCCAATGTACGGTTTTACAGAGAGCTTAAATATTTCAGTTTCTGCTGCAATTATTTTACAAAGTGTGGTTTCAAAACTGAAACAAAGTAATATTAATTGGCAGCTTTCAGAAGAAGAAAAACGTGAAATAGAACTAGAATGGGCTAAAAAAACTATAAAGTCTTCAGATGAAATTATTGAGCGTTATAAAAACGCTAAATAAGGAACTATAAATTCCAAATTACGTAAATTATAAATCGCAATTCCATTATTAAAATGAAACTCGTCTTCGCTACTCACAATAAAAATAAATTTGCAGAGGTTAAAGCCCTTCTGCCGCATCATATCGAATTATTAAGCTTAGACGATATAGGGTGTAATGAAGATATTGAAGAAACTGCCAACACCATCGAAGGAAATGCTATTTTAAAAGCTAATTACGTTCGAGATAATTATCATTTAGATTGCTTTGCAGATGATACCGGGTTAGAGGTAAAATCGTTAAACAACGAGCCAGGGGTATATAGTGCTAGATACGCTGGGAAGGATAATAATTCTCAAGCAAATATTGAAAAGCTCCTGAATAATTTAGCTGATAAAAAAGACAGAAGTGCAAGATTTAAAACTGCCATAGCTCTTTCAATGAATCACTCAGAAGTCTTATTTTTAGGCATTTGTGAGGGTAAAATTATAGAAGAATTGCGTGGGGATTCAGGTTTTGGTTACGACCCAGTTTTTCAACCTGACGGCTATGATAAAACATTTGCCGAAATGACGCTTCAACAAAAAGGTGAAATAGGTCATAGAGGAAAAGCAATGCGTCAATTAATTGATTATCTAACCGAATAAGTGCCAATTTTATTGGCGATAGAAAATTATTTTTGTGGAAAACCTTAAATATATCCCAATAAATATTGTTAGTTAAAAAGTAAACACTACTTTTGCGGCCTTGAAAAATCATAGCGTAAGGCTTTTGATTATCAAGAAATCCTCAGGGTGAGGAGTGTTATAGTGAAGCTGTCCGTTTTTATTTTATATGTCCAGTCGCTTCTCGTTAGCACGCATATAAAAATTTATTTTACAAAAAATGACAGCATTTAAAGCACTCGGCTTAGAAGAGAATCTTCTAAAAGCCATCGCAGACTTGGGTTTTGAAACCCCTTCTGAAGTTCAAGAAAAAGCAATTCCAATTTTATTAGACCGCGAGACCGATATGGTTTCCTTGGCACAAACAGGAACAGGTAAAACCGCAGCTTTCGGTTTTCCTATGTTGCAAAAAATAGACGTAAACAGTCGCACTACACAAGGACTTATCCTTTCACCAACACGTGAATTGTGTTTACAGATTACAAATGAAATGGTGGCTTACGGTAAGTATATGCCAGGTTTAAACGTTACTGCTATTTATGGTGGTGCAAGTATAACCGATCAAGCACGCCAAATTAAAAGAGGCTCGCAAATTATTGTAGCTACTCCAGGTCGTATGAAAGATATGATTGGTCGTGGCTTAATAGATATTTCAAAAATTGAATATTGCGTTCTTGATGAAGCAGACGAAATGCTTAACATGGGCTTTTTCGAAGACATCACCGAAATTCTTTCGCATTCACCTAAAGACAAGAGTACATGGTTGTTTAGTGCTACAATGCCTAAAGAAGTATCTACAATTGCCAAAAAGTTTATGCATACTCCAGTGGAAATCACTGTAGGAACAAAGAATGTAGGTTCAGATCAAGTAACACACGAATATTACCTAGTTAACGCAAGAGATCGTTACAACGCTTTAAAACGTTTGGCAGATGCAAATCCAGAAATCTTTTCTGTAATTTTCTGCAGAACAAAACGCGATACTCAAAAAGTAGCTGAACAACTTATAGAAGATGGGTATAACGCAGCTGCAATTCACGGAGATTTAAGTCAAAGTCAACGTGATACAGTTATGAAATCATTCAGAAACCGTCAAATTCAAATGCTTGTTGCAACAGACGTTGCTGCACGTGGAATTGATGTAGATGATATTACGCACGTTATAAACTATCAACTTCCAGATGAAACTGAAGTGTACACTCACCGTAGTGGTCGTACCGGACGTGCTGGTAAAACAGGAGTTTCAATAGTTATTGTTTCTAAAAGTGAAGTTAGAAAGATAAGATCTATTGAAAAGATAATTCAAAAGAAATTTGTTGCTAAGGAAATTCCTTCGGGAATGGAAATTTGTGAAGTACAAATGTTTCATTTAGCAAATACAATAAAAAACACTGAGATAAATCCTGAGATTAACGCTTACCTTCCAAATATAAACGAAGTATTAGCAGATTTTTCAAAGGAAGATTTAATCAAGAAAGTATTTTCAGTAGAGTTTACTCGTTTCTTAAATTACTACAAAAACAGTAAAGATTTAAATATCTCTGGTGGAGATCGTAACTTTTCTGAAGATGGAGGAGATAGCACTCGTTATTTCTTAAACGTTGGTGGAAAAGATGATTTCGATTGGATGAGCTTGAAAGACTTCCTTCGTGATTTATTAAGCCTTGGAAAAGATGATGTTTACAAAGTTGATGTAAAAGATAGTTTCTCATTCTTTAATACCGATACAAAGCATCAGGAAATGGTGATGAGTGTATTCAAAGACTTTAAGCTTGATGGCAGACAGATAAACATTGAAATCTCTAAAGACACTGGTCGCAGTGGAAGCGGTCGTAGTCGCGGAAAGAAAAGAAGCGATAGAGGCGATCGTAATGATAGCGGAAGAAGAGGGGGCTTTAAGAAACGCAGCAGCAATTCAAGCAGCGACAAACCAGCTTTTAAAGGAAAAAGTAGAAGAAGTAGCGAGCGCCCAAATGCAAAAGGGACTGGCGGAAGACGTAGAAGAAATGCATAAATAATTCATAATACTGAATTATTAAAATTTAGCGACATCTTAACGACTATATAATTATATTTACGGGCCTTTTAAAAGGGCCCGTTTTTTATTTATTTAAAATGAGCTTTTGGCATAGAGCGTGTACTGATTAATTAGGAGGTTTACCATCCCTAAGGTTAGCTTCTTAAAAATGTTACTTTAAATTATAATGTTTACCATATTAGGGTTTGAATAAACATTAATTTGTCTTAGTTTGTTAATTGTTATTTTTGAATAAGACGAATGCAATTTTTACTATGAAAAAAAATCTCTTACTAATTCTTCTGTTTTTTGTTTCAATTTCATCATTCTCCCAGGAATTACACGATATAAAAGGAGTTGTAATGAATGATGCTAACGATAAAATTTTAGAAAACGTAAACATCGTAAACCTTAATCAGGTAAAAGGAACTACTACTAACGACAAAGGAGAGTTTGCATTAAAAGCAGCAGTAAACGATACACTGTATTTTTCATATCTAGGTTTTAAATCGCTTCGCGTTCGTGTTACCAATGATTGGCTTAAATTCGGAGATATTAAAGTAAAAATGACTGAACTTGGGATTGCGTTAGAAGAGGTAGTTGTAAAACCTGTTCAGCTAACGGGTTATGTAGAAATTGACGCTAAGTTAATACCTGTTTATGACAATTACCGTTATAGAATTTCTGGGTTGAGCACGGGTTATGAAGGAGGTAGTAATCAACCAGGCGCTGTAAGCAAAGTTTTAAGCTCTATTTTTAATCCTGCCGACTTCCTCTATAATGTATTTGGGAAGCGGCCACAACAGATGCGGAAAATGCGCAAGATGAAAGAGGATGATGAAATAAGAAACTTGCTTCAAAGTAAGTTCGACCGTGAAACCCTAATGGCCGTACTGCAGTTAGAACGTGTTGATATTGATGAGATATTAAATAAATGTAATTACTCTAAAGATTTTATTAGAACAGCAAACGACCTTCAAATTTTAGATGCAATTAGTGGTTGTTATGAGGAGTATAAAATTTTGAATAGGGATAAGTAGTCTGGAAATCGAAATCGAAAACGAAATCGAAATCGAAAACGTAATCGAAATTGAAATTGAAATTGAAATCGAAGATGAAGTCGCCTTTCGGCCTGGTTCAGTTACTTTAAACTGAAATTTAAATTTATTTATTGATTATTTCTTTGGTATCTCTGTGTTCCTTTGTGCTTCTGTGTTGTTTAGCTTACGGAAGTTTTCTAAATTTAAGAAAATACAACAATTATGAAAAAAATCATTAATGCGCAACGTAACTTCTTTAATACTCACGCTACAAAAGACATACAGTTTAGAAGGACTCAGTTAAAAAAACTTCAACAAGCTTTAGAGCAAAATGAAGCATTACTTCACGAAGCAATATACAAAGACTTCAAAAAATCTGAATTTGATAATTACAGTACTGAGCTTTCCCTGCTTTATAAAGATATAAAGGAAGCGCGAAAAATGATTTACAAATGGGCGCGAAAGGAAAGCGTGCCTACTGGAATTCTCAATTTTCCTGCCTCAAGTTATATTATTCCTGAGCCTTTAGGAGTTTCTTTAGTTATTGGGGCGTGGAATTATCCTTATCAGCTTTCCTTTGCTCCAGCAATTGCTGCAATTGCCGCAGGTAATACTGTAATTTTAAAGCCTAGTGAATTACCGACCAATACTGCGGCAGCTATGTCTAAAATTGTAAGGGAGAATTTTGATCCTGCGTTTTTTACAGTGGTAGAAGGTGGAGTGGAAGAAACTCAAGAATTATTAAAACAGAAATTCGATAAAATATTTTTTACTGGAAGTACTACAGTTGGTAAAATAGTTTATAAAGCTGCTGCCGAAAACTTAACTCCGGTAACCCTAGAGCTTGGAGGCAAAAGCCCTGCTATTGTTACGGAGAATTGTAATTTGAAAGTTTCAGTAAAACGATTAGTTTGGGGTAAATTTTTAAATTCCGGCCAAACTTGCATCGCTCCAGATTATGTACTGGTTCATAAAAGTATTGAACAAAAATTTCTCAATCAACTAAAAATAGAAATTGAAAGTCAGCATTTTGCTTTTGAAAATGATAATTTTCTTCAAATTATCAATAATAAAAACTTTGATAGGTTGGTTAAAATGCTCGACCCACAAAAAATATTTTACGGAGGCGAAACGAATCGCGAATCGCGCTATATTCAACCTACTGTAATGCAAAATGTAAGTTTTGACGATGCCGTGATGCAAGAAGAGATATTCGGGCCTATACTTCCTGTAATTACCTATGAAACTATTGAAGAAGCGATTGTCAAAGTAAATATCTTGCCAAAACCATTATCTTGCTATGTATTCACAAAAAGCAATACAATTAAAAAGAAAATTTTAAGAGAAATCTCTTTCGGTGGCGGGGCAATTAATGAAACCGTAATGCACATCACAAACGAAAATTTACCATTTGGAGGTGTTGGTTTTAGTGGAATTGGTAATTATCACGGAGAAGCAGGATTTAAAGCTTTTACCCATTATAAAAGTATTATGGATAAACCAACATGGTTCGATCCTTTTATAAAATATTATCCTCATACAAGCTTTAGATTAAAGCTGATGCGCTGGATTATGAAGTTGTAAGAACCTCTCTATAACTTCAAGCTTACCTTTTACAAGTAGGAAGAAACTCATTTTGAGTAATCTCATTATTATTGCTTATATTCTGTACTAACTAATAAGTCAATATATGAAGTTGCGATTAACGCTATTAATGGTTCTTTCACTTATGATGCTCTCTGCTCAAAATCTTACAGATAAAGCAATTAAACTGGATGGTACATCTAGTTTAGACCCACTTATTGCGGCTTCAGGTGATAAAAAGTTAGTTTTGCTAGGAGAAGCCAGCCACGGTACCCATGAGTATTACATATGGCGCGATAAAATTAGCAGAAGGCTTATAGAAGAACACGGTTTTAATTTCATTGCCGTGGAAGGTGATTTCGCTAGTCTTTATAAGTTAAACCAATATGTTAAGAATATTGAGGGTTCAGGAAAGTCGGCAAGAGAGGTTTTAATGCGGCTCAATCGTTGGCCTACGTGGATGTGGGCAAATGAAGAAGTTGTAGCTCTTGCTGAATGGATACGAGAGTATAATGATCGTTTGCCGCAAGATAAGAAAGTTGGTTTTTACGGAATGGATGTTTACGATGAATGGGTTTCAAAACAAATGGTGTTGGAAACGCTTAAAAAAATAGATGAATCGAGCTATAATTACGTTAAACTCCAATACAATTGCTTTAATCCTCATAAAGGCGATAGTTGGCAATATGCTCGTGCAGTAAAAGACGGAAAACCAGATTGCGAAGCTGCTACCGAAAGGGTAGTTTCTTATATTAGAAATAATCGTGAAATCTTAAAAGGCCTTTCAAATGATGAATATTTTTACTTGCTTCAGAATGCAATTGTAGTACATAATGCTGAAGAATTTTATCGTGAAAGTATAGCTTCTAAAGATGCTGTTTCTTGGAACTCTAGAGTTTTTCATATGCGAGAAACAGTAGGCGATTTACTGGCGCTCTATGGTAAAAACTCTAAAGGTGTGGTTTGGGCACACAACACGCATATAGGCGATGCTTCGTTTACCAGTATGCGAAATACTGGTGAAAAAAATATTGGTCAGCTAAAACGAGAAAGTTTAGGAAAGGAAAATGTTTTTCTAATAGGTTTTTCTAGTTACAAAGGAAAAGTAATTGCTGGTTCTAGTTGGGGCGCTAGAATGGAAGAAATGACGATTCCTAGAGCTTTAAGAAGTAGTGTTGAGTATAAACTTAAGAAAACAGGTTTGGATTCTTTCTATCTTATTTTTGACGAAGAAGATAGAAAGGAAGAAAATTTAAAGGTTAGGGGGCATCGTGCGATAGGAGTGGTGTACAATCCTCAATTTGACAGAAGACAGTTTGTGCCTACTATTGTGCCACTTCGTTACGATGCGTTAATTTTTTTCAATGAAACAAAAGCTTTGCAGCCCTTGCATAAATAGAATTGCTACTTATTCAAATTCTTAAATCTTTGCAACAGCGTAGGGTGTGAATAGTGTGCAAAAACATATAGTGGGTGCGGGGTAAGGTTGCTTAAACTATTCTTCGAAAGCTTTTTTAAACCTGAAATTAGCGGTTCTGATGCGAAAGTGTTTTTAGCATAATCATCTGCTTGGTATTCAAACTTCCTACTTAGGTAATTCATAATTAAACTCGTAATCCCGGAAATCGGGCTATATAACACTCCAAATGCTACCAACCCAATGTGAAATGAAGGTTGAGAAACATTTAATGCTTCAGAAAGTAAGGGATTACCAATAAATAAAGACAATAACCACAAAGTAAATCCTGTGGTTAAAATGGCAACTATTAGGTTGATAATAATGTGATTTCGTTTATAATGACCCACCTCGTGAGCAAGTACAGCTACTATTTCTTTTTCGTTTAAATCATTAATTAATGTGTCGTAAAGTGTTACTCGTTTCTCGCTTCCAAATCCTGAGAAATATGCATTTGCTTTTGTACTTCTTTTACTTCCGTCAATAACAAAAATTTTATCTAAAGTAAAACCAACTTTCGAAGCGTATTTTTCAATTTCTAAACGCAGTGAGCCTTCTTCTAAAGGAGTTTGTTTGTTAAATAAAGGAACAATAAAACGTGCGTAAAATAAATTCATCAGTACAGTAAATACGGTTATAATTCCCCAAGCATAAAGCCAAAAGTTTTCTCCTGTGGTTTGATAAATCCAAATTATTGCTCCTAGAATTATTCCACCAAGAACAGCACCCATAAGCCATCCTTTCAATTTATCGAGAAAGAATGTTTTTCGAGTTGTTTTATTAAAACCGTATTTTTCTTCAATAACAAATGTGCTGTAATAGCTAAATGGAGTACTTAATGTATCACTAGCGATCATTATAATGCCAAAGAAAACCAAGGCA
The DNA here is from genome assembly GCF_014212065.1 of Aequorivita sp. 609. NCBI lineage: Bacteria > Pseudomonadati > Bacteroidota > Flavobacteriia > Flavobacteriales > Flavobacteriaceae > Aequorivita > Aequorivita sp. 609. Next base: position 66,649 of record NZ_JACJVM010000012.1, read on the forward strand.
ATTAGAATTTCATTGTTGGAAATAGAACGCGCTAAATTATCAACATACGCGAAGCCATCAAAAAAGAAGAATAGGAGCGTGGCTATTAAAGAAATGGTTGAAGTAAGCAGTCCGAATTTATAACGTTCCGTTTTATATCTTTGGGATTTTTGATATTCCTGTTCATCAAAAATATCTTCTAACTCCTTAGGTAGCTTATCTCCAAAGTGTTTTGCATTTAAGTAATCTAACGCCTGCTCAATAATAAAACTGACAATTAATATTGCTATTATTATATAGAAAAGAGTTTCTGGACTCATAATTTAAGTTCTAAATTTTAAGCACCAAAATCCAATAAAAGTCATTAATTAAAACTCTGATTTTGTTTGGGATTTAGGATTAGGACTTTTGTGATTTGCGAAATTTACTTTAGAAAATTTCGTTGCCTTTTAGCTTCAAATATAAGGATTCCCGCAGCTACAGATACATTCATACTGTCAATTTCCCCTTGCATTGGGATGATGATGTTTTGATTGCTGTTTTCTAACCATTCATCACTTAAACCAGTTGCTTCGGTGCCAACTACAATTGCTGTACTTTCTATAAAATCGCAAGTGTGATATGGTACGGACGCTTGTAAGGCAGCACAATAGATGTTGATATTGTTTTCTTTCAGAAAAGAGATGATTTCCGAAGTACTTCCCGTCGCAATGTTATTTGTAAATATACATCCCACACTACTGCGGATAATATTCGGGTTGTACATATCAGTTTTAGGGTTGGCGATGATTACAGCATCAACATTAGCAGCATCGGCAGTGCGAAGAATTGCCCCAATGTTTCCAGGTTTTTCAGGTGCTTCAGCAATTAAGATTAACGGTCCTTTAGATTCGCTCGAAGAACGGTTATTAAGCGAGTTCGAAATCGTTAATGTAGAAAGACTTAAATCTTTTACCATTGCAATCGCCAAAACTCCTTCCGTTGAACTTCGATAAGCTAGTTTTTCATAGATTTCTGAAGTGATTTCTATGATTTCAGTGTTAGTACTAACAGATTTCTTTAGCGCATCAAAATCGTCTTCAGAAATAATTCCAGGACAATATAATAAGGTTTTTAAATGATATCCTCCTTTTATTGCAAGTGAAATTTCACGTAGCCCTTCAATAAAGAAAAGACCTGTTTTTCTACGTTCACGCGATTTTTCTTGAAGGAGAACAATCTGTTTTATCAACGGATTTTGAAGACTTTTAATTGATTTTTGCATTTTGCAAAGATAAGCTACATATACTTATGTGCAGTCCCTAAATTTATACGAAGTCCGAAACTAATGTTGATGTAATTGGCACCATTAAAAGTGTCTTTTAATTCCTTAGGAACATTCACATTCATAAAATCGTGACGTAATTCAGTAGAAGCGTAAACACCTAAATAGTTTGAAAATCGATAGCTGAGCTCAGGATTTAACCAAACTGCAGTCGCGGTATCGCTAAAATTGTCACCTGTGGCGTGATTGCGATAGGTTGAATACCCAACACCAATTCCGATGCTAGCGTCAAAATCTCCTATGTGCTTTTCATAGTTAACCATACCTCCAACTAAATAGTTGTTTGAACGGAAGTAGTTTCCTATTAGCTCTGGGTCCGAAACATTAGATTTGAAGAAACTAAAATATGGGCCAACATAAATGTCTTTAGTTGTTATAATTTTAAAAGAAAATCTCGCCCCCATTTTTAAATCCAAACCATTATTTGCAAAATTATCACCAAATGCAATTGGAAAATATGGGCCAAAACTGATATTGCCAATGTTCTTACCTGGTCCTAAGCTGTCTATTTTAGTAGTCTCTGTTTGTTGTGCAAATGCGGTAGATGAAATAAATAACGCCAACACAAAAGTTCTAATATTCAAAAACATATGTATTTTCAGGGTTTGTTAGTGGGATGGAAATTGTTTGTTCAGGCTCGCCATTCAATTTGTAAATAAACGTTACAGTCGTACCTAATTGGCTTTCTACATTTATATGAATATCTGAGTATTCTGAATCTAAAAACCGAAATTCAGATTCATCATCCTCACATCGGTTTAAATCATTGCCATTTAAGTTTACTCTACAAATAGCGGAATCATAATTTAGATTGTATTCAAGGGTGTTTGTGTCTCCTGGAATATTGTTAATATGAAGGTTAAGTTTTGCATACTTATTTAGCTGAATAACACCTAAATGATATGTAGAAGCATTACGATTATTGCTTTCGTCGTAAAAGGCTTTGGCAGAATAATCTATATTTTCAATTAGTTCGGTATCATAGTGATAATGCCAGATTTCGCTAAACGGTTTTGAATTAACAGCTATATAAAAATTATATGGAGGTTTTGACATAAGCGAAGTGAATTCAAATTGTCCATTCTCGTCACTTATAGTCTCACCTAATAATGCTTCACGGCTAGTCTCAGAACGAACAGAAATATTTGAAATAGGGTTGTTGTTGCTGTCAACAATGGTTCCTGTAACCAAAACACGTTTATCATTCATTATATCAACCTCACAAGATTGAAGAACAAACGCAATACCTAAAAATAAGTATTGAAATAAATGTTTTCTTTTCATAAATAGGCAATTTTCAATGCGGCAAGAATAATAAAAAAATACCTCAATTGTTAAAGAAATCGCTAATTTTTACTTTGAAAACAGGGCAGATTTAATCATTTCATCAATTAAATCGTCTTATTTAATTATTATTTAAAGAAACCAAAACGATTATAAAGCTTTCCCTTCAAAATAATTAACCACCAAAGCCACCATATAATTATAACTTTTTATACCATCACTTTGGTTATTCACTTTTAAGAAATTATCCCAAAACACTTTTGAAAATGTTTCGAAAGGATTTTCATAGTTTCCCCAAAAATCTTGCATTTCTCTATAACTGGCTAAAATTCCTGGGTTAATGGTTTTTGTTAATTCAAAAAAATCATCTTCACTGTTTCTAAACACATCGCTTAATAAATAGCGAAGTGTAAATATGTGACCAGCGTATTGTATATAAGTTTCGTTGTTGTGAAGGGTTGCTAAAGTCGCAATAAAATTAGCTTCGTTTTCTGCAGCATAACCAATTTGATGCGCTTCTTCGTGGCATGCTACTACAGGGAACTTATAAGTTTTAATTAAATTGTTCACTTGTGCTTCCCCAGAAAATGGATTTAAGTATCCACTGTACCCCATATACGTCAAACCTAAGCTCCAACCGCTATTTTTGATACTTCTAGGAGAATAGGCGAGTTGTGGAAATTCTTTTTCTAAATTAACATAACCGTTTGTGGATTTTTCCAACATTGTTTTCTGAGTATAGGGAACCTCTACTTTTAGAGTATCGCCACCGTTTAATTCATTGTGCAATGTGTTACTCTTCTCAATAAATTTTTTAGTTGTTTCTAGCAATTGCTCGTAGCTGTAATCGCTTTTTAGTTGCAGCGATTTATGAAGGGGTAGTCTATAATAATTGAAAGCCCAAAGTATATGGAACATAAAATATACCACTGAAACGGCAGCAGTAATGTCTATTAAAACTCGAAATGGTTCAAAACGAAGTCGGTAATAGTTTTTGTAAACCCATCGTATGGCAATAATAGCAATCAGCAAATAAAAAACGTCTCCAACAGAAAATGGAACCCACCCAAACAGATAGCGAGAGATTTTTGAAAGCATAGGATAGAAACCTAAACTGTAATACTTCTCTACAAATTCGGGAAAATTCTTTAGAATTTGAAGCAGAAATATCTGTATTGGTAGAAGCAGCGCAATGATTAGTGAAGTTCGTCTTTGCATAATTCAAACTTACAAAGGAATTCTTTCTCCACATAATTTTTATAGCGGATGAAAATCGGTAATTTTGTGGAAATATTCCTCGAATTCAAAAATAAATTAAACCTTCAAGGAGTCCCGCATAAAAACGGGGAACACCTCGCAGGATATTCGTGAATTTGCGGTAAAATTTTTTTCACTATAAAAATTATAAATTATATGAACCAAGAAATAAGAAACTTAGAGCCCAAAGCTCTTTGGAACAAATTTGCAGATCTAAACGCTGTACCGCGACCTTCAAAAAAAGAGGAGCGTGTAATTGCTTTTATGAAAGACTTCGGTAAAAGTCTTGGATTGGAAACCATAGAAGATGAAGTAGGAAATGTAATTATCCGCAAGCCTGCAACTAAAGGAATGGAAGACCGAAAAATGATTATTTTACAAAGTCATTTAGATATGGTTCACCAAAAAAACAACGACACAGACTTCGATTTCGACAAGCAAGGAATTGAAATGTATGTTGATGGTGATTGGGTACGCGCTAAAGGAACTACACTTGGGGCAGACAATGGTTTAGGAGTTGCTACAATAATGGCAATTCTTGAAAGTGACGATATAGAACATCCAGCAATAGAAGCGCTTTTCACTATAGATGAAGAAACAGGAATGACTGGTGCAAAAGGCTTAAAAGGAGGAGTGCTGAAGGGAGATATTCTTTTAAACTTAGACACTGAAGAAGATGATGAGATTGGTATTGGTTGTGCTGGAGGAGTAGATATTACTGCTTCAGGAGCTTACAAAAATGTTGATGCCTCTAAAAATGGGCAATCGTATATTATTAGTGTAAAAGGACTAAACGGTGGCCATAGTGGAATGGACATCATTAAAGGTCTTGGAAATGCAAATAAGTTAATGAACAGATTACTTTTTGCTACTAATGACTTTATGGAGTTAGCTAATCTTGAAGGAGGTAGTCTTCGAAATGCAATTCCGCGTGAAAGTGTTGCGAAGGTTGTAGTTACAGATGAATCGAAATTTCAAGCTGCATTCGAAAGCATGAAAAATGATATTCTTGTAGAGTATAAATCATTAGAAGAAAATCTTTCAATTACTGCTGAAAAGAGCGATGAAGCTTTTTCTAAAGTAATGCACGGCGAATGTCAGACTAAGTTTTTAAATGTTATGAATGCTGCACATAACGGTGTTTATAGAATGTCTCCAGACATTGAAGACTTGGTTGAGACTTCAAATAATATTGCAAAAGTATCAGTTGCAGGGGGAAGCATCAAAATTGAATGTCTAACTAGAAGTTCTGTTGAATCTTCAAAAGCGACTTTAGCAAATGCTTTAAAATCAACTTTTGAACTAGCGGGTTACGAGGTTAAACTTTCAGGTGATTATCCTGGATGGGCACCAAATATGGATAGTGCTATTTTAAAAGTAATGGATAGTCTTTACGAAAAAATGAATGGTGAAAAAGCTAATGTTGCTGCTTGTCACGCAGGATTAGAATGTGGTATTCTAGGTCAGAATTATCCAGGGATGGATATGATTTCCTTTGGCCCAACTATTAGAGGAGCGCATTCTCCTGATGAGCGTGCAAGTATTTCTTCAGCTCAAAAATACTGGAACTTTACTCTTGAAGTAATGAAGAATATACCGAAGAAATAGCGCTGAGATGTTTCGCTACCTAAATTATTCAAAAAATAGGGTAGGGTTATAGCTTATTTAGCTTTTGACAAATAATTCAAATAAAAAAGAGGAACTGATTTTAAATCGGTTCCTCTTTTTTTATTTAGCAAGATTTGGAATTACTTCACAATCTCTACAAGTTCTAGTTCGAAAATTAATTCAGAATCAGCAGGGATAACTCCTGGAACTCCTCTTTTTCCATATGCTAAATGAGAAGGAATAAAGAGTGTAGCTTTATCGCCAACTTTCATATTTAGTAATCCTTCGCGGAAACCAGGAATTAACTGAGCGTCTTTGCTGTAATCTGTTGGTACTGGTACGTATTGTCCAGCTGCTTTACGCATTTCATCAACCATTTCGTATTGCTCAGCATTTTTTAAAATATTCGAATCGAATAATTTTCCGTTAGTTAAGAAACCTGCGTAGTTCATTAAAATTTTATCGCCTTCGTTAGGTTGTTCTCCTTCTGATTTTTCGTTGAAGTAGATTTTTAAACCTGAAGGAAGAGAATCAGCTTTAGCTTTTAGGGCATTTAATTCCTCTGCTTTAGTAGATGCAATTTTATTAATGCGCTCTTCTTTCTCTTTTTTCTCTTTTTCTATTTTATTCATCTCTTCAGTAAAGTAAGGTACTTTCACCTTCCCTTTATTAATGATGTTTACTTTTTCAATAATTACTGGAGAAATTGGTTTATCACCAGGCTTTTCTGTTTCTACTACTCCAATTGCGTCAACAATATCTTGCCCAACTACAATCTCACCAAAAATAGTGTGACGGCCGTCTAACCAAGGAGTTTCTTTTAAAGTAACGAAAAACTGACTTCCGTTAGTCGCTGGACCTGAATTAGCCATTGCTAAAAGTCCTTTTCTGTCAAATCGTATAGTGTCGGTAATTTCATCTGGAAATGCGTAACCAGGGCTTCCTGTACCATCACCTTTTGGGTCCCCACCTTGAATCATAAAATCTTTTATAACTCTGTGGAAAGAAAGTCCATCGTAAAAGCGCTTTCCTTTGTAAATAGAATCTACCATTCCGTTAGTACCTTCGGCTAATGCTACGAAGTTAGAAACAGTAAGTGGTGCAGTTTCATTTTTTAGTTTAGCAACAAAAGTTCCTTTATTAGTAATAAATTCAGCATATACACCATCTTCTTTTAATTCAGGATATTTCTCCTGACAAGACGCAAATGCAAGCGTAAGTGATAAAAATAGAAATGATAATTTTTTCATAAATAATTAATTTTCGTTTGATTGTTCAATTGAGTGTAAAGTTATAGTGCTCTGCACAGGAATATTAGTGCCGAGTTTTTGTTCGATCCCATAATAGCCATAGGCTTTATAGGAAGGAAATAGGAAAGTTACTGTTTCACCTTCCTTCATAAGTTTTATGCCATCACGAACACCGGATATAAGTTCTTGATTGCTTTGGTCTACCTTATATTGCTGTAAACCATTATCTTTTTCTGAAAGAATCAAGGAACCGTTAAGGTCTTTAATGTCGTAAGTGAATTTTACAATATCTCCTGGATCAGGCATATCTGAAGATGTAGTATCGCGTTTATTGTAAAAATACCAGAACCCACTTTCCGACGTAATGTAGTTGTGAGTTGAGTCTTTTGCGATTATTTTTTCGATATAATCTTTTTCCTCTTCATAAAGTTTTTTATTCCTTTCTGCAGATTCTTTTATGAATGTACCAGACTGACTTTGTATAGGCTTCCTGGCTTCAGGGCTCTTACAAGAGGTGATTAAAGCCGAGAATAATAATATGTATATTAGCTTATTGAGCATTTGCAAGTTCGTTTTTATAACGTGGCAAGATACTAATAAATTCGTTTATGGTTTTGTTAAGGTCTTGCGAACTTTTTCCCCCGGCAGCGTTAATATGTCCACCACCACTGTAATGATTACGAGCAAAATCATTTACCGAAAACGTTCCCTTACTTCTAAAAGAAATTTTAACAATACTCTCTTGTTTGTTTTCAATAAATATTACAGCGAAAACAATGCCTTTAACCGACAATGCATAATTTACAAACCCCTCGGTATCTCCTTTTCTAAAGTTATTTTCGTCTAATTCACTTTGCGTAAGTGTGATGTAGGCTGTGTGTAATTCTGGAATTAAATGCAAGTTATTTAAGGCAACGCCTAGCAATTTCATTCTTTCGGGGCTGTTGTTGTCGTAAACATTTTGATGAATAATAGCACTTTCTGCACCAGTTTCAATCAATTTTGCTGCAACCTTATGTGTAGTTGGGGAGGTAGACGAAAAACGAAATGATCCCGTATCGGTCATTATCCCTGTATAAAGATTGGTAGCTATTTCTTTTGATAACTTTTCAGTTCCAGCTAAGGCATCTATAAAATGGTAAACCATTTCTGCAGTAGAGCTCATTTTAACATCGCTATATGTTGCAATAGCGTAGTTTGATGGTTGTTGGTGATGGTCTATCATTACAAATTTTGCAGAAGATTCTTCTAAAACCCCCTTAAGTGGATCGCCAACTCTACTTAAATCGTTAAAATCTAGAGTGAAAATTATGTCAACTTGGTTTAAAGTCTCAGTGCTTTTTTCAATTTCCTTTTCATAAATTAAAATATCATCTGCTCCAGGCATCCACTTTAAGAAATCTGGAAAGTCATTAGGCATTAATACAGTTGTATTATGTCCTTCACTTTTCAAATAAAATGAAAGGCCTAAGCAAGAGCCAAGGGCATCTCCATCAGGGTTTCTATGACCGATGATTACTATGTTTTGAGGCGATTTAAGTAGGTTTTTTACTACTTCTGTGGTTTCTTTATTCATAGGGCGCGAAGATACGATAAAGCCTTTTAACCCCAAAGAATCGAATATGGTTAATTATTGGTGGAAATACTGCTGAAGTGATTGAATTATATCTAATTATGTGAGTTAAGTGTTTAAACAAAAAGCATAGGTTTTGAATGTTGAAAATAAAATACCTATTTTTGCCGAAATTTAAAAAACACAATGAGAACAGACAGAACATTTACAATGTTAAAGCCAGATGCGGTTGAAAAAGGACACATAGGCGCAATTCTTGAAAAAATTAACGCTTCAGGTTTTAGAATCGTAGCGATGAAACTTACTCATATGACTACAAACGATGCAAAAGCATTTTATGCAGTACATAGTGAGCGTCCATTTTATGGAGAATTAGTAGAATATATGACACGCGGGCCAATCGTTGCTGCAATTCTTGAAAAAGAAAATGCAGTTGAAGATTTCCGTACATTAATTGGTGCTACTAATCCAGCAGATGCTGCTGAAGGTACTATCCGTAAAATGTATGCAGCTTCAATTGGCGAAAACGCAGTTCACGGAAGTGATAGCGATGAAAACGCTGCAATTGAAAGTGCTTTCCATTTCTCAGGTCGTGAAATGTTCTAAGTATTTACAAAATATTTATATTGAAAACGCCTTCCAATTTGGAAGGCGTTTTTGTTTTTACATTATTTTTTTGCTCTATCGTAAAATCAACTTTTTTATTAATTCTCTTCCCAGCTCTTCATTGAGGAGTTTAACTATTTTGTCTTTACCATAACTGAGCTCTTCACGTAAAACTGAAGAAGTGAGTTGCACGTACAACGTCTCACGATCCAATTTTACATCGGATGTGTATTTTACAATAGCGTGACCCATAACGGCTACCCAAGCTTCTTTAGCGTTTACCTTGTCCAAGCCTTTGTCAAGCTTGTTTTTACCGATAAACTCTTTTAAAGCGTCTCCAAGTGATATATTTTCTGCGTATCGTTTAGCCATTTTTCAATTTTAGAAATGTGAATTTTAAGGTTTATCATTTACTACTCAACATTTGTAATCAATCTACAATGTCAAATTTTTTGAACCTATTGTACGTGTAGGTTTTATTATCTCTGTTTTTTAAAACCAAGGTGCTATCTTTTGCTTCAACTACTGTTTCTTTCCACTCATCAAATGAAGTTTTGTAGTGCATGATTAATTGGTTTTCTTCAATGTTTAAGGTAAAGTCCTCCGTTACACCATTTGTATTAAAGGTTCCATCAAATTTTGGAGAAACCTTTGTGCGAGTTCCGCTATCGCCATTTATCTCAATATAGTCTATTATAGTGTTTACACCAAAGTTTTTAACTTCTCCGTCAGGCATTTCTACGGTGTTTATTTCCCAATAACCGCTAAGATGTTGCTTTTGTTCCTCTGGATTAGGTTTTTCACAAGAAAATAAAACGATAGTAAGTATTAATAGTATTATTCTAAAATTCATCTTTTCTTAAGTTTATAGCTGAAACATTTTATATGTCTGATGTACTTTTTTTATTACTTCCTCGGTGCGTTCGGCGTGAGTATCACTGATGAATAGCTGCCCGAAGTTTTCTTTGTCTACTAAAGTGATTAAATGTTCTACTCGAGTTTCATCGAGTTTGTCAAAAATATCATCTAAAAGTAAAATAGGGTTAGTTTTAGTGTGATTTTTTATAAAATCGAATTGAGCTAGCTTTAAGGCTATAAGATACGATTTTTGCTGCCCTTGTGAGCCAAACTTTTTGATAGGATGTCCGTCAATTTCGAAAATTAAATCGTCCTTATGAATTCCAAAGTTGGTGTACTGCGTGATTTTATCCTTTACAATATTTGTTTGAAGAAGTGTTAGCAAATCATTTTCTTGTAATTGGCTTTGATAAATTAAGTTTATGGATTCGTCACCACTGCTAATCGACTTGTATCTATTTTGAAATATTGGAAAAAATTCTTCTAAGAATGCGTTTCTTTTTCCGAAGATAGATGTTCCGTAATTGTGAAGTTGTTCATTGTAAATGTCAATTGTATCTTGGTTAAAAGTGTTGTTTGCAGCAAAATACTTTAATAGGGAATTACGTTGTGATAATACCTTATTGTATTTGAGAAGAGTTTGTAAGTAATCCGGATCTCTTTGCGAAATAACACCATCAATAAACTTTCTTCGTGTATCGCTTCCTTCAATAATTAAATCTCTATCAGCGGGTGAGATTATCACTAAGGGTAGAAATCCAATGTGCTCACTTAATTTTTCGTAAGCCTTTCCATTTCTTTTAATGATTTTTTTTTGTCCTTTTTTGGCACTTACAACAATTTTTTCCTGACTTTCTTTTCTATCGTAAAACCCTTCAACCACAAAAAACTCCTCTCCGTGTTTTATATTTTGAATTGTAATAGGATTGAAATAACTTTTCCCAAAGGATAGGTGATAGATAGCGTCTAGAACGTTAGTTTTTCCTACACCATTATTCCCTACGAAGCAGTTGATTTTGGGATCAAATTCGAAGGATTTGGCTTCAAAATTTTTATAGTTAAGTAAGGATAGCTTTTGTAAATTCATATAAAAAATTGACTTAGGACAATTAAACCCACATGATGATATCAGTGCTTTTGAGAACTATTTTAGAGGTTGTTTTCAATAAGGATGTAAAAATACAAGGTTTGACGTGATTTTGTCTAAAGACTTGTGTTCTTTTGTTTAAATTCTATTTTAAAAGGTTTATTATTGCACGTAAATGGCGCTTTGAGGTCTATTAATAGTAGGATTGAGTATTAATAAAAAATAAGAAATATTAATCCTTTTAAATTCCATTAAAAATTTTATTTTTGCGCCACTATAATCAATAACTATGGCAACGTACAAAAAACGCGGAGGCAAACCTAGAACTAAGGTTGAAAAAGAAGAACAATTAGAAGACGGCAGCACAACTGCAGAAGTGTTTAATACCCTTGACGAAGGCGCATCTAAAACGGAGGCGTGGATTGAAAAGAACCAGAAAGGTATTTTAGGTTTCATTATCGTAGTAGCTGTTTGTGTTTTAGGATATTTTGCTTACGACCAGTATATAAAAGCTCCTAAAGAGGCAGAAGCAATGAACGAATTGTTTCAAGCACAAAACTATTGGGAACAAGCTTTAACTGCTCCAGCTAAAGACTCTCTATACAATCTGTCACTTCAAGGAGGCGAGGGTAAATATGGTTTTATTGATATAATTGAAAACTATAGTGGAACAAAAGCGGCAAACCTTGCACATTATTACGCAGGTATGGCTTACCTTAACACTAATAAATATCAAGAAGCAATTGCTCAGTTAGATAAATTTAGCAGCAAGGACGATGTTTTAGCTCCTCTAGCTAAAGGTGCAATTGGTGATGCGTTCGCTCAACTAAATCAGAATGAAGACGCTTTAAAATATTACGAAGAAGCTGCAAAAATGCGCTCTAATGAATTTACTACGCCACGTTTCCTACTAAAAGCTGGAATTGTAGCGATAGCTTTAAATCAGAATGACAAAGCATTAAAGCACTTCAAAAAAATAGCGGATGAATATCCGAATTCAACTGAAGCTGCAAAAGCCGAAATTTATACCGGTCGTGCAGAAGCAATGAAATAAAGAATGGCAACAGAAAATACAAATTTATCGGCTTACGATAAAACAACAATCCCAAATGCGAAGGACTTTCGATTTGGGATTGTTGTTTCAGAATGGAATCACGAAATAACAGAAGGAATGTTTCAAGGCGCTTTCGATGCTTTGAAAGATTGTGGCGCTATTAACGAGAATATAGTTCGTTGGAATGTTCCTGGGAGCTTTGAGTTAATTTATGGCTGTAAACGTATGACTCAGAGTTATGATATGCTTGATGCAGTAATTGCAATAGGTAGTGTGATTCAAGGAGAGACTAAGCATTTTGATTACGTTTGTGAGGGCGTAGCACAAGGAATTAAAGACTTAAATGTTCAAGGGAATATCCCTGTTATTTTCTGTGTTCTTACAGATAATACTATGCAACAAGCTATAGATCGTAGTGGCGGAAAGCACGGAAACAAAGGAACTGAAGCAGCTATTGCAGCAATCAAAATGGCGCAACTTCGCAAAGATTCTAAGTTTTAATATTTAGTATTTATACTTCGAATTCGCTCAGTAACCGAAATTTTAGATTCAAATCCTAGTTTTGTCACCCTAAACGCAAACGAAGGGTGCAAATTACTACGCACTGCCAATGTGAACGGAATACACCATTGGTACAGTAATTGTTCAAAAAACATTTAAATTCAGAATTGAATTGAGTAACTTTGAGGCACAACAATTATGGGACTAATAGGTAGAAGAAAAAATAAGAAGTATAGTTATAAACCACGTCATTTTGAATATGACGGAGAAGGTAGCCCTTTTTCAATAGGTCATAAATTTGATCAATACAGGACTACTGTTGGTGAAAACACAGGGATAAAAGCTAAATTTAGAACTGCTTGGGCAGATTTAAGACAGTCTTCAGATAGAAAAACTAATTTAAGACTGTTGGCTATAATCGCAATTCTTGTGCTTATTTTCCTATTTATCATTGATTTCGATTTATCCATTTTCTACGCATAGATTTTAATGTCAGACATTATTCAGTTATTACCAGATCACGTTGCTAACCAAATTGCAGCTGGGGAAGTTGTTCAACGCCCTGCTTCGGTAGTAAAAGAGTTATTGGAAAACGCCATTGACGCGAAAGCTACTGCTATAACACTTGTTGTTAAAGATGCAGGAAAAACACTTGTACAAGTTACCGATAATGGAGTAGGGATGAGTGTAACCGATGCGCGATTGAGTTTTGAGCGTCACGCGACTTCAAAAATAAAATCGGCTGAAGATTTATTCAATTTAAATACAAAAGGATTTCGAGGAGAAGCTTTAGCTTCTATTGCTGCAATTGCACACGTTGAATTAAAAACCAAGACTGAAGATTCAGAAATTGGAACGCATTTAACTATTGAAGGTAGCAAAGTAATTTCCCAAGAACCCGCTGTTGTACCAAAAGGAACAACCATTTCGGTTAAAAATCTATTTTACAATATTCCTGCTAGAAGAAATTTTCTTAAAAGCAATACAGTTGAAACTCGTCATATTATCGACGAATTTCACCGTGTAGCTTTGGCACATCCCGGTGTTGCTTTTCATATGCTACACAATGGAAGCGATGTTTTTAATCTTCCATCGTCAAATTCGCGTCAACGAATTGTAAATATCTTTGGTAGTAAAACAAATGAAAAACTAGTACCAGTAAGTGAAGAAACTGAGATTCTAAAAATAGAAGGTTTTGTGATGAAACCAGAATACGGAAAGAAAAGTAGAGGAGAGCAGTTTTTCTTTGTAAACGACCGTTTTATAAAAAGTCCATATTTACATCACGCAGTAAATTCAGCTTTTGAAGGCTTGATGAAAAACGATGTTCATCCAGGGTACTTTTTGTTTTTAGAAGTAGATCCACATTCTATAGATATCAATATTCATCCTACAAAAACCGAAATTAAGTTCGACGACGAACATTCTATTTATGCAATGCTTCGCGCAACTGTAAAACACAGCTTAGGGCAATTTAATATTGCTCCTGTACTCGATTTTGAAAGAGATAAAGGGTTCGACACTCCTTATGAATACAGTAAAAAAGCACCTACAGCACCAACTATAGAGGTTGATAGAGATTTCAATCCGTTTAAAGAAAAACCTAAACAAGCAAATATAAAATTTCCGTTTAACAGAGGTAAAGAATCTTCTTGGGAATCATTATATGTTGGGCTAAAAGGTGAAAATGAAACTTCTCGTTTCGGCACCACGCAACAAGCCGAAGGGAGATCGTTGAGTGCCGTAGAAATGGAGTTTGAAAGTGAAGAAGTGACGGGAAGTCTTTTTACTGATAAAGAAACTGAGCGTGGACAAACAACGTTTCAACTTCAGAATAAATACATTATAAGTCCGTTAAAAAGCGGAATGATGGTAATTCATCAAAATCTAGCGCATCAACGAATTCTTTATGAGGAATTGCTGAAGAATATAACAGTTAAAGAAGCGGTTAGTCAGCAGTTATTATTTCCACTTCAGCTTAGTTTTTCTAAACCTGACGTAGCTATTATTGAAAAAATACGGGAACAGTTGGAGAACACAGGTTTTGTTTTTTCAGAGTTAAAAGATGAAACTATTGAGATTAGCGGAATTCCGGTATTGATACTAGAAAGCCATGTCGTAAATTTGCTAAGTCAGCTTATTAACGATATAAAAGAGGAAGTGCCGGATAGTGGCTTCAGTCAGAACGATATGTTATCTAAATCGATGGCAGCAAGTATGGCGATTAAAACGGGTGTTTCTTTAAATAGCGAAGAGCGTGAACATTTAATAAACCAATTGTTTGCTTGTAAGGAACCGTCTGTAAGCCCAACCAATAAGCCAGTTTTCATTACTTTAGACGTAAATGAACTGGATAAGAAGTTTATGTAGAATTAACCTTTAGGGGTTTAAATAATTTTACCGAGGTTTATTAAGATGTGGTGTTTTAAAACACATTGTTATAATTAGAGGTAGTAATAATTATGGGAAGAATAACAGATACAGTAAAGTTTCTATTAATCCTGAATGTGATCTTTTTTATAGGCACACAGTTTACAGGAGGAATTGCGGAGAGATTATTCGCTTTATATTATTTCGAAAACTCGAATTTCCAATTTTGGCAGCCGGTTACATCAATGTTTATGCATGGCAGCTTTTTCCACATACTTTTTAATATGTATGCTTTGTGGGCTTTTGGTTCACCTTTGGAAATGCGTTGGGGACAGAAAAAATTTCTGTTCTTCTACTTTTCTGCAGGAATTGGTTCGGCGTTAATTTATACCCTTGTAAATTACTTCCAGCTTCATAGTGGCATGGATGATTTGTTAAGTGCGGGGCTAAGTCAGCCGCAAATTATGGATATCTTGGAAACAGGAAAGTATAACACTGCAATTTTAGAGTATGTGTCTCAGGACACAATTCAGAGTATGTACAATATATACAACGGAGTGGCATTGGGTGCTTCTGGAGCAGTATATGGAGTGTTAGTGGCTTTCGGAATGATGTTCCCAACAGTAGAGCTGATGATGATTTTCCTGCCTATACCTATTAAAGCAAAATACTTTATCCCAGGTATAATTGTTTTAGATTTAGTTTTTGGAATTACTGGAGCTCAAACAGGTATTGCACACTTCGCGCATATTGGAGGAGCATTGTTCGGGTTTATTATGGCTTGGTACTGGAAGAAAAATAGTTTTGATAACCATCGCTGGAATTAATTATGGCAGCAAACAATCTTATAGATAAATACAAGTCGGCCAATATACTGGTGAAGCTTATTGTGATTAATGCAATTGCATTTTTTGCAGTTTATCTAGGCTCTTTCTTTTTAAACACTAGTCAATTTTATTTTTCTCGTTGGTTTGTTTTAAGTGATGATATTGGAAGTCTTATAACTAAGCCATGGACTTTAATCACTTATACTTTTCTGCATTTCGGGTTTTTACATATCTTATTTAATATGATATGGTTGTACTGGTTTGGACAATTTGTGCTAAACCTGTTTACAGGTAAAAGATTGCTCACGGTATATTTGTTAGGAGCACTTTTTGGTGGCCTTCTGTTTGTAGTATCTTATAATCTTTTTCCTGTTTTTAATGAAAGTAGAGGCTACTTGATTGGGGCATCTGGAGCGGTTACTGCTGTAATGATATTTATAGCTACATATACTCCAAATACAGCATTCCGATTATTTAGTTTTACAATCAAACTTTGGCATATTGCGTTATTTCTTTTTGTGTTGGATTTAGTTAGAATTCCAGCTGGAAATGCAGGTGGAATTTTAGCCCATGTAGGAGGAGCAGTCTTTGGTTATGTATATGCAATTCAGCTTGCAAAAGGTAATGATATTGGGAAATGGTTCGAGAATTTCATGGATTGGATAGCCAATCTTTTTAAGCCAAGAACAAAAAAACCCTTTCGAAAAGTTCACCGTACAACACAACCAAAATCTAAGCGTTCTAAGCCTAAAGAATCAAAGTCTGATTATCAAAAAAAGATAGATGAGATTTTGGATAAAATAGGTAAAAGCGGTTATGAAAGTCTAACAAAAGAAGAAAAAGACTTTCTTTTTAAAGCCGGGAAAGAAGATTAATTCCATGCGAAGATTTATCAATAAGATGATTTTTTGGGGCAACTTGCTCGCAGCATTTCTATTATTGATTTCTTTCGTTTTACCTTACCTACCTCCCAAGACCTTTCCAATACTTTCTTTGCTAAGCTTGGTGGTTTCATTGCTAATTATAGTTAACATTATTTTCGCTATTTATTGGGCAATACAGTTTAGAAAACGATTTTTTGTTTCGTTTACTGTTCTTTTAATTTCATATTTCTATTTCAATGTTTTTTATGAAATTTCATCGCAAGTTGATGCTTCACAGTATGAAAATAGTTTGAATATTTTGTCGTATAACGTTCGACTTTTTAATGCGTACGAGAAAAATTTAGACGATGAAGCTTTTGATATAATGACCGAAATTCTCTCTGAAGAAGATCCCGATATCGTTTGCATTCAGGAGTTTTATAAGGGCAATAAAATTGACTTTTCAGCATATCCTTATAAATTCATTCATTTTAAACACAACAAAGCTGCTTTAGGTCACGCTATTTTATCAAAATATCCAATCATAAAGAGAGGTTATTTTGATTTTTCGGAAACTTATAATAATGCATTATATGCAGATATAGTTAAAGGAAAGGACACTCTTAGAGTTTATAATTTGCATTTACAATCTTTAGGTATAATACCTCGAGTTAGCTTTTTACAAAAAAATGATAATGAAAAGTTGATGAAGCGGGTTTCTTATGCCTTCAGAAAACAGCAATCACAAATTGAAGAAATAAATGCACATAAAACTAAAGTATCGTACCCGATAATTATTGCAGGTGATTTCAATAACACTCCTTTTTCTTATACCTATAGAAAATTAAAGGAAGGTATGCAAGATAGCTTTAGAAAACGTGGGAATGGCCTAGGAACAACTTTCAATTTCGAAAAATTCCCAATGCGTATTGATTATATTTTTGCTTCTGAAGAGTTGGATGTTTTATCATTTGATACTATGAAAAAAACCTTTTCCGACCATTACGCTATCCGCTCTACTGTGGGGTGGTAGTCTTTTAGCTTTTGATGTAATTCTCAAAAACTTCGGCATTTTCTAAATACGTTAATGTGTTTGGTCCTTCATTAAACAGTAAATCTAATACCGATAGATTTGGTAAAAATGAATGATTTGCTTCGTGAACTTGCGTATATTTTTCACAATTAAATGCCGACTTTCTCTTAGCGTTAACTAATATACGTAGGTCATCAATTTCGGGTTTCTTTTCAAATTCTGTGGTATGTGAAACCTCAATGTCTATTCCTATTATTTCACAGAGGATATTAAATATATTTAGATTGAACTCCATTAAGCTTTCCACCTTTTCGGTGAATATAGGTTCTAGGTCGTCTTCATAAAACTCAAAAAAAGGAGAGGTGCGATAAGCGCTTTGCAAACTCTTCCAATGATGGTCTTGCCAAGGAAAGTCGTTTTCTACTAAAATATCCTTAGTTTTTTGACGATTTCCATTTTTGCTGTGCTTCACTGGAATGTTCAACAGTAGTTTCCCGTTGCTATGCGCAATATATGTTCGGTTTCGGTAAGTTTGTTTTTGGTAGTTATCCTCCACTTCAAAAACCACTTTTTCAGCCTGCGCTACCGCAGCCATTTGTTCGATAGTAGGAAAATATGATGGGTATAAGAGGATTGTTTTCATTTTAAATAATTGAGCGTGTCAAAATTAAGAAAGAAAAACATACTCAAAACAAAATTAATGTACATAGTTTTAAATAGTGTAAAGCTTTTAGGTTTTCACTTTAACCTGAAGTAATAAAAAATAAGCCTAAACTAACAACGGGAGTGCTATCTAGGGTGGAACTTGAAACCATTTTCCCTACCTTTGTAAAAATCTTTTAAATATGCTCATAATTGGCATTGCCGGAGGAACCGGTTGTGGTAAAACTACAGTAGTCGATCAAATTGTATCAGAACTTCCAGAAGATGAAGTGTGTATAATATCTCAAGATTCATACTATCACGATACAAGTCATTTAACATTAGACGAACGAACCAAAATAAACTTTGATCATCCACAGGCTATTGATTTTGAATTGCTAGCTAGTCATTTAAAAGAACTTCGCGCTGGAAATTCGTTTGAGCAACCAGTTTATTCATTTATAGAGCATAATCGTACAGGAGAAACAATTACTACTTACCCAAAAAAGGTTATAATTGTAGAAGGAATCCTTATATTATCAGATCCTGTTATTCGCGAAATGTTTGATATTAAGATATTTGTACATGCTGATAGCGACGAACGATTAATACGCAGATTAAAACGCGATATTGCCACTCGTGGTCGTGACTTAGAGGAAGTTTTAAACAGGTATCAAACCACACTAAAACCGATGCATCAGCAGTTTATAGAGCCTACAAAAGAGTATGCCGATATAATTATACCAACCAACAAATACAATACTGTGGCTGTAGAAGTTATAAGAAGTATTATAGATCATAAAATAAGACTTAAAGAATAGTGAGTTTATCAGAACTTAGGAATAATAAATTCGTGCGGTTTGTAAGTAACAAATACGTACTAATTCTTGTTGTGTTTATTATTTGGATGTTGTTTTTCGATGCAAATTCCTATCTAACTCACCACGAATTAGATAGTGAAATTAATGCGCTTGAAGACAATGCCGAGTTCTATCAAAAGGAAATAGAAAATGATAAAGCATTTATAAAGAAGATGGAAGATAAAGAGGAAATGGAAAAATTTGCTCGAGAAAAGTATTATTTGAAAAAAGAAAACGAAGATATTTATATTATCGAAAATCAAGATAGTATTAAAAAAGAAGATAAGCGATGAGTGAGTTTCTATTTGAAGAATTTGACCAAGTTTCAGCTAAACAGTGGAAACAGCAAATTCAATTTGACTTAAAGGGCGCAGATTATAACGAAACATTAGTTTGGCAAAGTCCTGAAGGAGTACATGTAAAACCTTTTTATCATCAAGATGATTTTGATAATGAGTTTTCTCCAATTCCAGGGCAACCCGAATCTTGGAAGATTGCCCAAAAAATATTTATCGATGACGAGCAAATAGCTAATAATATTGCTATTGATGCAATTAACAGAGGTGCAAATGCAATAATTTTTACTGCAGATGAAGATTTTGATATTAAAGTTGTTTTTAAAGATTTCCCACTTGAGAATGTCTCAGTTTATTTCAACTTAAAATTTCTTTCAGAAGCGTTTTACACTAAACTATTCAAGTTCTTTGCAAATAAAGAAGCCTCAGTATATTACAATATTGATATTATTGGAAATTTAACTCGTACTGGAAATTGGTTTCATAACTTAAAGAAAGATCACGAAATTTTAGAGAGTGTTATTAAGAAAAATACTTCCTTAAACCTCTTATCTGTAGATACAACTGTTTACCAAAATGCTGGTGCTAATATCGTGCAGCAATTGGCTTATGCCTTGTCTCACGTAAATGAATATCTAAATCACTTAATTAATTCAGAAGATTCTGAAGCTAATACTGAGATTTTAAACAAGGAAGAAGCTCAAAACTTAAATACAACTTTTCAATTAGCTACAGGAGCTAATTATTTCTTTGAAATTGCAAAAGTCCGAGCCTTAAGAAAGCTTTATAAAGTTTTGGCTAACGAATATGGAGTAAAAGAAACTTGCCATATTGTTTCTACACCTTCAAAACGCAATAAAACGCTTTACGATTACAACGTAAATCTATTGCGAAGTACTACCGAATGTATGAGTGCTGTATTAGGCGGTGCTGATACTGTTTGTAACTTGGCTTACGATGAAATTTATCACAAAAGCAATGAGTTTGGTGAGCGTATTTCGCGAAATCAATTACTGATTTTAAAAAACGAAAGTTATTTTGAAAGTGTAAGTAATCCTGCTGATGGAACTTATTATATCGAGCAACTTACAACTGAACTGGCTGAAAAAGCATTAAAACTGTTTAAAGACATTGAGAAGAACGGTGGTTTTCTGAAGCAGTTAAAAGAAGAAACAATTCAGAAGAAAATTAAAAAAAGCGCTGAAAAAGAACAGCAGCTTTTTGATAGTGGCGAATTAAAACTATTGGGAACCAACTATCACATTAACAAGAATGATAGAATGAAAGAGGATATTGAGCTTTTTCCGTTTGTAAAGCACAATCCGGTAAAAACCTTAATAGTTCCAATCATTCAAAAACGTTTGGCAGAAAAAGTTGAACAAGAAAGATTAAGCAATGAGTAGAAGAGATATACAACATATTAGCCTGGATAATTCAGAATTCAGAACTCAGAATTCAGAATTGAATGATGATACTTCTTCCACAGCGGAGAATATTGAATTAAAAAAAGAATACTCCAAGGAAGATATTGACAAGCTTCAGCATCTAAATTTTGTAGCAGGAATTACTCCAAATCTTCGCGGACCATACTCTACTATGTATGTGCGTCGTCCTTGGACAATTCGTCAATATGCAGGATTTTCTACTGCAGAAGACAGTAATGCTTTTTATAGAAGAAATTTAGCTGCAGGTCAGAAAGGACTTTCAGTAGCTTTCGACCTTGCTACACATAGAGGATATGATAGCGACCACGAAAGGGTAGAAGGTGATGTTGGTAAAGCAGGAGTGGCTATTGATAGCGTTGAGGATATGAAGATTCTTTTCGATCAAATTCCTTTAGATAAGATGAGTGTATCGATGACGATGAATGGTGCTGTACTACCAATTATGGCATTCTACATTGTTGCTGCCGAGGAACAAGGCGTTGCGCCAAAAGATCTTTCGGGAACTATTCAAAACGATATTTTAAAGGAGTTTATGGTGAGGAATACTTATATCTATCCGCCTACACCATCGATGAAGATTATCAGTGATATTTTTGAATTTACTTCTAAAAATATGCCTAAATTCAACAGTATATCTATTTCTGGATATCATATGCAGGAAGCTGGAGCAACGGCAGATATTGAACTTGCATATACCTTGGCTGATGGATTGGAATACATCCGAACAGGAATTAAAGCAGGAATGGATATAGATACCTTTGCACCTAGACTTTCTTTCTTTTGGGCAATTGGGATGAACCATTTTATGGAAATCGCAAAAATGCGAGCTGCTAGAATGCTATGGGCTAAGATTGTGAAGCAATTCAATCCTAAAAACGAAAAATCACTTTCGTTGCGTACGCACTGTCAAACCAGTGGGTGGAGTCTTACCGAGCAGGATCCTTTTAACAATGTTGCTAGAACTGCAATTGAGGCTGCAGCAGCGGCATTCGGTGGTACACAATCTTTACATACCAATGCATTAGATGAAGCTATTGCTTTACCAACAGATTTCTCTGCCCGTATTGCGAGAAACACACAAATTTATCTACAAACTGAAACCCAAATCACAAGAACTGTCGATCCGTGGGCAGGAAGTTACTATGTAGAAAGTCTAACTAATGAAATCGCAAATAAAGCTTGGGCTTTAATTGAAGAAGTTGAAGAGTTAGGAGGGATGACAAAAGCTATAGAAGCGGGTATTCCTAAAATGCGCATTGAAGAAGCTTCGGCTAGAAAACAAGCGCGTATAGATAGTGGTCAGGATGTAATTGTCGGGGTTAATAAATACCGATTGGCTAAAGAAGACCCATTACAAATTTTAGATGTTGATAATAAAAAGGTTAGAACTTCTCAGATAGAACGCTTAAATCAAATAAAATCTACTCGAGATAATACTAAAGTTGAAAAAGCACTTGCAGATATAACCGAATGTGCCCGTACAGGTGAAGGAAATTTATTAGCTTTAGCTGTAGAAGCTGCTCGTTGTAGAGCAACTCTTGGCGAAATCTCTACCGCAATGGAAAAGGAATTCGGAAGGTATAAAGCACAAATAAGATCATTTAGCGGCGTGTATAGTAAAGAAATAAAACAAGATGAAAGCTTTGCAAAAGCTAGGGAGATGGCAGACCAGTTCGCAGAATTGGAAGGGCGTCGTCCACGTATTATGATTGCAAAAATGGGGCAAGATGGTCACGACCGAGGAGCGAAAGTTGTTGCTACGGGATATGCCGACGTAGGTTTTGATGTGGATATAGGTCCACTATTCCAAACTCCAGCCGAAGCTGCGAAACAAGCTGTAGAAAATGATGTCCACATTCTAGGCGTATCGTCTTTGGCAGCAGGCCATAAAACGTTAGTACCTCAAGTAATTGAAGCTTTAAAAAATTACGGCCGTGAGGATATTATGGTTATCGTTGGCGGTGTAATTCCTGCACAAGACTATCAATACCTTTTTGATGCAGGGGCTATAGCTGTTTACGGTCCCGGAACCCGCATTAGCGATGCAGCAATTGAGATGTTGGGAGTGTTGATTGAATCTATAGAGTAGTGGAATTGGGGGTAATTGACTGCTTTATTGTATAAATTATCAGAATGAATGAGAATTTTTATATAAAGCATCAAGATCATTTAAAGTTGTATGTTTTATTGAAAGATAAAATCAACTTTGAAAATGTGATGACCCGCAAACAATTACCATTCTATTCTGAAGTTAAGGAACAAGCATTTTTAGATGGTGGAATTAGGTATTTCATTCTTGAAACTGATAGACAAAAAGTAGATTCATTGCTAATTGAAAATGATATAGTTGCTAGTACTGAAACAATACTAAATCAAGATTTTCGCGATATCAAGAAGTTTTATAAGGTGTATGCTTGGGTTGCCGTAAGTATTGTGGTTTTGATAGTTCTTGCTTTAATTATAGAATTCATTGTTTTCATCGATTAAGTTACTTCCATAAAAATCTTTAATGCTTCAAACGATTATTCATTATACATTACATTTATTAGTTCCTGGACTAATAGCTTATGTTTTCTTCAGAAAAGAATGGAAGAAAGCTTGGTTAATAATGTTGGCTACAATGCTAGTAGATTTAGATCATCTTTTGGCTACGCCTATATTTGATCCAGGTAGATGTAGTATTAATTTCCACCCATTACACACTTATTGGGCAATAGCGGTTTATGTGGTGATGTTGTTTTTCAAAAAAACAAGAATTATAGCAGTAGGATTACTATTCCACATGCTAACAGATTTTATAGATTGTCAATGGTGATTAGCCAATAAAAGCTAAGTATCAATATTAAAATATGAAATATTGAACAATTGAAGGTGGCTGAGTATTTCTATTTTCTGTAGAAAAATAAAATACACCGAAGCCCCGGACTACCTATGATGATAGGGTTCATTTCTTAAAATAGTGAACCCGCGATATAGTTGCTCAATAAAAAACAACCTTACCATTTGATGAGAAAAAGTCATTGAAGAAAGGGATACTTTTCCGTTTGCGCGTTTATATACCTCCTCGCTAAATCCATAAGGCCCTCCAATTACAAAAATTAGATTTTTCAGGCCGCTATTCATTTTCTTTTGTAAAAATTGAGAAAATCCTTCAGAAGTATATGTTTTTCCTTTTTCATCTAGAAGAATCAATACATCAGCTGTATTTGTTCGTTTTAGGATCTCATCACCTTCAGCTTGTTTTTGAAGGGCTTCAGATAAGTTTTTTGCATTTTTAATATCTGGAATTACTTCCAATTCAAAAGGAATATAAAACCCCAATCTTTTGATGTAATCATCCATTAGGGATTGTAACTGTTTATTGTCGGTTTTACCTATTGCGAGTAGTGTAATTTTCATCTAAAAGTTTTCAGATTTCAAAAATACAAAGATAATAGGTGTCTCTTCCTAATTCTCACTTCGACTTTCTAACTTTTTAAAGTATTTTAGCTAAAATTTTAAGCTATGATTTCAGAAAAACAATTCAACAAAGAGATAGATATCATAATCGCAAATGCAATTCGTGAGGATGTAGGGAATGGCGATCATAGTTCATTAGCCTGTATTCCAGAAGATGCTACCGGTTCGGCTAAGCTTTTGGTAAAGGACGAAGGAATTATTGCAGGAATAGATTTTGCGAAACAAGTTTTTGAATATATAGATCCAGGTCTTGAAGTAGAGGTAAAAATAAAAGACGGCTCTCCAGTAAAATATGGAGATGTATGTTTTTATGTTTCAGGACTTTCACAGTCAATTTTAAAAGCTGAAAGATTGGTTTTGAATGCTATGCAACGTATGAGTGCAATTGCAACTAAAACTAATCAATATGTTAAGCTTTTGGAAGGCACTAATACCAAAATTTTAGATACTCGTAAAACCACACCTGGAATTCGCGCATTAGAAAAATGGGCTGTAAAGATAGGAGGTGGAGAGAATCATCGTTTTGCGTTATATGATATGATAATGCTAAAGGATAATCACATCGACTTCTGCGGAAGTATAACTAAGGCTATTGAAAAAACGCAAGCATATTTAAAAGAAAATCATTTTGATCTTAAAATAATTGTTGAAGCAAGAAATCTTGCTGAAATTGAAGAAATCCTTCAAAGTGACGGAGTTTATAGAATATTAATCGATAACTTTAATTACGAAGATACTCGTAAGGCTGTAAAACTAATTAACGGTAAGTGTTTAACAGAATCTAGTGGAGGAATTACATTAGAAACAGTTAGAAAATATGCAGAATGTGGTGTAGATTATATTTCAAGTGGTGCGTTAACGCATTCGGTTTATAATATGGATCTTAGCCTAAAAGCGGTTAAATGAGCGAAAACCAAGAAAAGGAAATAAAAATTCCTGTAATACGGGAATTGGTTGATGTAACAAAAAGAATAAAACTCCCAGGATTAGGTCAGTTTTCACTATATCATTTATTAGAAATTTATGTAAATGGTATTTTAAAAGGTTCCTTTTCGCCGCGAGCTAGTTCTATTGCTTATAGTTTCTTTTTAGCGTTATTTCCTTTTTTGCTTTTACTTTTAAACCTTATTCCTTACATCCGTATAGATGGGTTTCAAACGCGGTTTTTAATATTTATTGAAGCTTTATTACCTCCACAAACCACACAGTTTTTCTATCCAATTATTGCAGATATTGCGGTAAACCCACGCTCTGGATTGCTGTCGTTTGTGTTTATACTGTCGCTATTCTTATCAGCAAATGGGGTGAATGCTATATTTAGTGCATTTCAATACTCTTTTCACGTATCTGTAAATAGGAATTTTTTCCGTCAATACCTTGTAGCTCTAAGTGTTGCTATTTTCTTGGCATTGTTGTTGTTAACTTCAGTAGGGGTTATCCTTTATGGAGAATTTATTATTCGCGACTTCCAATCTAGAGCTTATATCGATAACGATTTGTTTTGGATTCAGTTCTTTCAATTTCTTGTATTCCTAATTATGATCTATGTCGTAATTGCGACCTTGTATTACTTCGGAACCAAAGAAGGGAAGTCTTCAAGCTTTTTTTCCATTGGAGCAGTAGTTACTACAGTGTTGTTCTTGTTAACCACATATTTTTTCGGAATATATATTAATAATTTTTCAAATTATAACGAGTTATATGGCTCTATTGGTGCACTTTTGATATTGATGTTATATATTTGGATAAACGCAAACCTTTTGCTGCTAGGTTTTGAGTTGAATGTTTCAATTAAGCAGCTTAAAGAAAAAATTAAAAAATAACTTAATCTCTTCAAATTATGAATAAAATATTTTTAACACTCTCATTAGCTTTAATGACTGTTTTTGCTGCTTCGGCTCAAGATGTAACTGGAAAATGGAAAACTATAGACGACGAAACAGGGGAAGCAAAATCTATTGTTGAAATCTATAAGCAAAACGGTAAAGTTTATGGTAAAATAGTAGAAATTTTAAACCCTGCTAAGAAAAATGCAGTATGCGATAAATGCCCAGGAGCGGATAAAGGAAAGCCAATAGAAGGACTTGTAATACTTAAAGGACTTCAGAAAGATGGCGATGAATACAACGACGGAACAATTATGGACCCATTAAACGGGAAAGTTTATAAAAGCTATATTAAATTAAATGGAGCAAATAAGCTTGACGTACGTGGATATGTAGGTTTTTCACTTTTAGGAAGAACACAAACTTGGTCTAGAGTGAATTAAAAAATCATAAAAACAGTATCTTTAGGCCACCATTTTGGTGGCCTTTTTTGTGTCTTCAAATCAAATAATTAATCAAATAATTTTTCCTTTTGTTTTTTATAGATGTTATTCTTCCTATTCCTTTAAAACAAACCTTCACTTATAGTGTAAACAAGGATGAAGCTGCTTTTCTGCAACCGGGTATGCGTGTAGCTATCCCATTTGGAAAGTCAAAAGTTTTTACGGGAATTGTTTATCAAGTTCACGATCAAGCTCCGGTAGGCTACGAAACCAAGTCTATAGATCATATTTTAGATGAAACCCCCATAATTACAATTCATCAGTTAAAGCATTGGGAGTGGATTGCGAAGTATTATATGTGTTCATTAGGGGAAGTGATTAAGGCTGCTTTACCAAGTGCTTTTTTATTGGAAAGTGAAACAATGATTAAGCTTTCTACCGAAATTAATATAGAGGAAAAATCACTTACAGATGAAGAGTTTTTAGTATTTGAAGCGCTTCAAAATCAAACTTCATTACACATAAATGAAGTGCGCTCTATACTCGATAAGAAAAATGTGGTTTCTGTTATTAATAAATTAATAGATAAAAAAGTTGTTGATGTTGAAGAAACCGTTTACGAGCTATACACCCCAAAGCTTGTTCGCTATGTGAAGCTTTCACCTGAATATACTTCTGAAGAGAATTTACGTCAACTTTTAGATTCGATGAGTCGCGCTCCAAAACAACGCGAAATGCTTATGAATTTGTTTGTACTGAGTAGTCAGACAAAAAAACCGATTACAACTATAGCACTTCAAAAGAAAAGTAATGCCTCGGCTTCCACTTTAAAATCGCTTATCGATAAAGGAGTTTTAGAAGAATATTTTATTCAAAAAGATAGGGTAGAGTTTTCGGGTGAAGCTACCACAGATATTAAAGAGTTAAGCGAAGCACAAACAAAAGCCTACCAAGAGATTAAAGCTACTTTTGCTGAAAAAGATGTTGTATTACTTCACGGTGTAACATCTAGTGGGAAAACTGAAATTTATGTTCGTTTAATAGAACAAATGATAGCTACGGGAAAGCAGGTTTTATATATGCTTCCTGAAATTGCCTTGACTACACAATTAATTACTCGACTTCAAAAATATTTTGGAGAAAAAATCTCTGTTTACCATTCAAAATTTTCAGTAAATGAAAGGGTTGAGGTTTGGAATAATGTATTGAATGAAAAGTCAAAAGCACAAGTGGTTATTGGTGCGCGTTCATCATTATTTTTACCTTTTAAAAATCTAGGATTCATAATAGTAGATGAAGAGCACGAGCCATCATTTAAGCAATATAGTCCTTCACCACGTTACAATGCTCGAGACAGCTCTATAGTATTAGCTAAACTTCACAAAGCAAAGGTTTTGATGGGGTCTGCAACGCCCTCTTTAGAAAGCTATTACAATGCTAAAACAGGGAAATTTGGGTTGGTAACCCTAAAAAAGCGTTTCGGAAACGTACTAATGCCTGAAATTGAATTGGTAGATATTAAGGACAAAAGCCGTAAAAAGCAAATGACGGGGCATTTCAGTGATAGACTGCTGGAAGAAATGCGTGAAACTTTAGGAAATGGGGAACAGGTTATTCTTTTTCAGAATAGAAGAGGTTATTCGCCAGTGGTAGAGTGTACAACTTGTGGTGTTTCGCCTCAATGCCCTAATTGCGATGTAAGTCTAACTTTTCATCAATATAAAAATCAGTTGCGTTGCCATTACTGCGGATACAAAATAGCGATGATGCTAAGTTGCATAGCTTGTGGGAGTGAAACGCTAGACACAAAAGGATTTGGAACCGAACAGGTTGAAAACGAATTAAAACCACTTTTCCCGAATCACAAAATCGCACGGATGGACCAAGATACTACCAGGGGAAAACACGCGTATTCAAAACTTATTGAAGCACTGGAAAATGAAGAAATAGATATTTTGGTGGGTACTCAAATGCTGGCTAAAGGGTTAGATTTTAGAAATATAGGTTTGGTAGGGGTGATGAATGCCGATAACCTTCTAAATTTCCCCGATTTTAGAGCTCACGAACGTAGTTTTCAATTACTTCAACAAGTGTCGGGTAGGGCAGGGCGTACACAAAAAAGAGGTAAAGTTTTAATACAAACGTACAATCCGTATCATCAAATTTTAAAGCAAGTTAGCGTTAATGATTATGCCGAGATGTATAAGGAGCAACTAGAAGAGCGGTACAATTTTAAATATCCTCCATACTATAGAACTATAAAAATTGTTTTTAAAGACAAGAATTTAAAAAAAGTTCAAAAAGCTTCTGCTTGGTTTGCTCAAGCGCTACAATTTCCGTTTAAAGAAAATGTTTTAGGTCCTGAACCCCCACCTATTGGAAGAATTAAGAATATGTATATTATTAATGTCCTAATCAAAATTCCGAAGGATCAGTCTTTAGATAAGAGTAAGAAATATATTAATAACGTACAGCGTAGTTTTAATACAATTAAAGATTTTTCAAGTGTGCGTATTAATATAGATGTGGATAATTATTAAAATTAAGAATATGTCGAGTACATAAATACTTTAGTAAAGTGTATCAACTTGAAGATTTATTGGGCATTTCTTTAAATTCTATTTAAAAATAGGTTTGATTAAACCAAATAATGTATTACTTTTGCACCCTCTTTGGCAGGAAGTCAAGGAGTTTTAATAATAATTTTAATAGATTTTTTATGAATCATTACGAAACTGTTTTCATCTTAAATCCCGTTTTATCTGAAGATCAGATAAAGGAGACAGTAAAGAAATACGAAGATTTTCTTGTTTCTAAAGGTGCTAAGATGATATCCAAAGAAAATTGGGGCTTGAAGAAACTTGCTTACCCAATTCAAAAGAAAAAAAGTGGGTTTTACCACCTGTTTGAGTACACTGTAGAAGGTGATACTGTAAACGAATTAGAAACTGAATTCAAAAGGGATGAGCGTTTTATGCGTTACCTTACTGTAAGCCTTGATAAGCACGCAATTGCTTGGGCAGAGAAGAGAAGAAATCGCAATAAAAAATCAGCTTAAATTATGGCAACATTACAACAACAAGCAAAAGGAAAAAAAGACGGAGAGATCAGATATCTTACTCCGCTTAATATAGAAACAAACAAGACTAAGAAGTATTGTATGTTTAAAAGGTCAGGTATTAAATACGTTGACTATAAAGATGCAGATTTCTTATTAAGATTTGTAAACGAACAAGGTAAAATTTTACCAAGAAGACTTACTGGAACTTCATTGAAGTACCAAAGAAAAGTTGCAGTTGCAGTTAAAAGAGCACGCCACTTGGCACTTATGCCATATGTAACCGATCTATTAAAATAAAAAACCAGAACGTATTATGGAACTTATATTAAAGAATGACGTAGAAAATCTGGGTTTTGCAGATGATATTGTAACTGTTAAGAACGGCTACGGAAGAAACTACTTAATACCTCAAGGACATGCAGTACTTGCTACTCCTTCAGCTAAAAAAGTACTTGCTGAAACTTTAAAACAACGCGCTTTTAAAGAACAGAAAATAGTTGATGAAGCAAAAACACAGGCTGAGAAATTAAACGGACTTGAAATTAAAATCTCTGCCAAAACTGGTGAAGGTGATAAATTATTCGGTTCAGTAAACAACGCTGATCTTGCAGAAGCACTTGAAAAAGCAGGTGTATCTATCGAGAAGAAATTCATCATGATTGCTGGTGGAGCTATTAAGCGTACAGGACCTTACGAAGCAACTATCCGTTTCCACAGAGATGTGATTAGCAACTTCGCATTTGAGGTTGTTGCGGAAGCAAAATAATTTATTCAATTGAATATAAAAAAGCCTTTCTCAGTTTGAGGAAGGCTTTTTATTTGGAAATAGGTTTTCAATTACAATAGATAACAGATACCAAAAATGAAATACGCCAGATTAACAAAAGAACAATTTGAAGAATTACACCAGGAGTTTATCAACTTTCTAGCTACTCAGTCTATTACTGCAGACGAATGGGCTAAGTTAAAAGTTGAAAAACCTGAAGTAGCTGAAGAAGAGTTAGATGTTTTTAGCGACTTAATATGGGAAGGTGTGCTTAAGAAAGTTAAATACCTAGAGCACATTTCGCCTAAGCAATTAATGCTTTTTCATATTACAGATGCTTTTATGGAACTTATCGCAATAAAAATTGATAAGGAAGAGGTTGATATTACAACCGAATACGGCTACAAATGGCTTCAGCAAAATTTACACGACGATGCAGTAAGCTTGTACACATCTACTAAAGCAATTAAAGAAGATAGAAATAAAGATATTTTTATTCTAATTCAGCAAGGTGCTGTTATTACAAAAGGTGAACTTTATACTTATTTTAGCGACCTATTGAAAGAATAATTTTCAAATTAAAAAGCCCCAAATTTCAGAAGTTTAATTTTGAGATTTGGGGCTTTCCTTATGTTATAGTTTTACTTATTCATACCTTAAACTCTCAATAGGATCTAAACGTGCAGCTTTTGAAGCAGGGTAGGAGCCTGCAATAACAGCTACTATAAAGGTTATTATTGTAGCCCAAATCATTGCAGTCCAAGGTAAGGTAAAATCGAAATCGAAAGCTTTTGCGAAGCCATATCCGGTTAGGATTCCGAGAATAATCCCGAGAATACTTCCAAACTGACCAATTACTATAGTTTCCATAAAGAACTGAGTAGATATTGTAGATCGTTTGGCTCCTAATGCCTTACGGACACCAATTTCCCGAGTACGCTCAGTCACAGATACTAGCATAATATTCATCAGAGCTATTGAAGATCCCAAAATTGTGATGATACTTATTATCCAGGCGGCAATTTCTAAATACCCCGTCATTGTTGCAATCCTATTTATTAAATCGTCACTGCGCTCAAGACCGAAATTATTTTCTTCAACTGGACTAAGTCCGCGTATGTTTCTGAAAGTAATTATTGCTTCATCTTGGGCTGCTTCCATATACTGTTTGTCGCCAACCATTACACTGATGTTGTAATTAATGTTAGGCTGAGTGTACATACTTCGTGCAACTTGAACGGGAATTAAAACCCTTAAATCTTGATTATTGCCAAATGTAGAGCCTTTAGATTCAAGTAAGCCTATAACTTTAAACTTAACCCCGCGTATGCTAATGGTTTTATTAATAGGGTCTTCATTCTTAAAAAGACTTTTCATAAAATCGGAGCCTATAATACACACCTTATTGTTGTTTTCAACATCAAAAACTGTAAAATTTCTACCTTTTTCTATTTCTGTACCCGAGGTTTCAAGATAGTTTTCATTAATACCATAAACTTTTACTTCTGGATCTGTTTTTTCTGAGCCAAATTTTACCTCGGCGCCGGCGGTACCTAAAAATGAAAGCGAAGTTTTTGTTTGTGGGAATTCATATTTATTTAAAAACTCACGAACGTTGTTGTAGCTAATTATAGGGTTTACCTTTTCGCGTTCGCCGCTTCTATTACTTTGTACTTCAAATTCGTATCGTTGAATATTAAAAGTATTGGCACCCATAGATGCAAAATTGCCCGATATAGTGTTTTCCAGTGCTTTTACGGCACTTAAAATCCCTACAAGAGCCCAAATACCAATGCCTATAATTACGATAGTTAATATAGTTCTAAGCAGTTGCCCTTTAATAGAGCCAAGTGCAATTCGAACATTTTCCCAAAAGAGTGAAAACATATTTTTAGTTTGAGTTTCTCATTAGACGGCAAAAGTTGGATAAAGTTACTATTATTTAAGATATTTGCTTCTTTAAGTTATGAGTTATGAGTTATGAGTTATGAGTTATGAGTTATGAGTTTGGTTGTTTGTTTGAAATTCTCACCATCTTTCTCTCTTCTCTCTTCTCTTTTTTATAAAATCTAAAATCTATAATCTATTTTGAAACCGTCTATTCCAAAAGGTACTCGCGATTTTACTCCTGAAGAAGTATCTAAACGTAACTATATTTTTAATACTATAAAAGAAACATTTTCTCTTTATGGTTTCCAGCCTATTGAAACCCCATCATTTGAAAACAGTGATACCTTAATGGGGAAATATGGTGAAGAAGGGGATCGTTTGATTTTCAAAATTCTTAATAGTGGAGATTATCTTTCTAAAGTAGACGATGGGCTTTATTCTGAAAAAAATAGCACTAAAATGACTGCTAAGATTTCTGAAAAAGCCTTGCGTTATGATCTTACAGTTCCCTTTGCTCGCTATGTTGTTCAGCATCAAAACGAAATTACTTTTCCTTTTAAACGTTACCAAATTCAACCTGTATGGCGTGCAGATAGGCCTCAAAAAGGACGGTTCCGCGAATTTTATCAGTGCGATGCAGATGTTGTAGGTTCAAAATCGCTTTGGCAAGAAGTGGAATTTGTGCAACTCTATGATGCTGTTTATGCCAAACTTGGACTAAAAGGAGTAACCATTAAAATAAACAATCGTAAGGTTTTAAGCGGTATCGCTGAAACTATTGGTGCAGAAGATAAACTGATAGATTTCACAGTGGCTTTAGATAAACTTGATAAAATAGGTGAGGAAGGCGTAAAAAAGGAAATGCGTGAAAAAGGAATTTCTGAAGAAGCCTTAGACAAATTGCAACCATTATTTTCTTTCTCAGGAAATAACGATGAAAACTTAAAATCCTTAAGCGAAATGCTTTCTGATTCTAAAACAGGAATGCAAGGGGTAGAAGAGTTACAGTTCATCACTAATAATATAGAAACGCTTGGTTTAAAGTCCGCTTCATTGCAAATTGATGTAACCTTAGCGCGTGGCCTAAACTATTACACAGGTGCTATCTTAGAAGTAGCTGCTCCCAAACAAGTGAAAATGGGAAGTATAGGCGGCGGCGGAAGATACGATGATCTTACCGGGATATTTGGTTTAAAAGACATGAGTGGGATGGGAATTTCATTTGGTTTGGATAGAACATATCTTGTGCTTGAAGAACTAAATCTTTTTCCAGAAGCCATTTCTGAAAATAGTAGAGCGCTCTTCCTAAACTTTGGTGAAAAAGAAGCGTTGTACGCCATGAAAACAATTTCAAAGTTGCGTAGTGCTAATGTAAAAGCTGAGCTATATCCAGATTCGGCAAAAATGGGAAAACAGATGGGGTACGCCGATAAGCGCAATATTCCATTTACAATCCTAGCAGGTGAAAAGGAAATGGAAGCCGAAGCTTTTACGCTTAAAAACATGAAAACTGGAGAACAAACAATGATGAGTTATTCAGACCTAGAAAGTTTTTTAGCAGAATAGATTATTACTACTTTACGCAGGTATATCAAAAATCCCCTGGAAAATATATTCAGCGGGATTTTTGGTTTTTATAATTTTAATTGTTGATAGTGTCGAAGATTAGATCTAATAATTATTAGCAAAACTCATTGATATCTATCTAATTTCTATTCTAAAACGAATACTTTTAATAGCAGGATTTTTTAGAAATATTTTCTAGATGTTTGAATATTATCTAAAATTTTAGACTGTGGAATTTCTACGATATCACGCCAATTTAAAAAACATGTTGTAACTTATAACAGAATCAATTAAAATTGTTTTATGAAATCTCCAGACTTCACCAATTTGAGTGCGATGTATGTAAATTGTACATTGAAAAAATCTCCAGAAACTAGCCATACAGACTCATTGATAAATGTTTCAAAACAAATAATGAGGAAGGAAAAAGTTAGAATAGATGAAATCCGATTGGTAGATTTTGAAGTTGCTTCTGGGGTATATCCTGATATGACGGAACATAATTGGGAAAAAGATGACTGGCCAATGTTATTTAAAAGAATCATTAATGCAGATATTCTTATCGTAGGTTCACCAATATGGTTGGGAGAAAAATCTTCAATTGCACAAAAACTTATAGAAAGACTTTACGCTATGAGTGGTCAAACCAACGATAAAGGACAATACTTGTTTTACGGAAAGGTTGGTGGGTGTGTAGTAACAGGCAATGAAGATGGAATAAAACATTGTGCAATGGGAATACTGTATTCACTTCAGCATATAGGGTATTCTATACCTCCACAAGCTGACTGTGGATGGATAGGAGAGGTAGGTCCTGGCCCTAGTTATGGAGATACCGAATGGCAGGGTAAAAAATTAAAGCAACCCGTAGGTTTTGAAAGCGATTTTACCAATAGGAATACTACTTTTATGACTTATAATTTACTTCACCTAGCTTCAATGTTAAAATCAAATAACGGTTACTCAAACTATGGAAATTCTAGAAATGATTGGGATGATGGAGCACGTTGGGAGTTTAAGAACCCTGAATATCGCTAGAATTATAAAGAATAAAATTTTATTAAAACAAAAGATTTGGAGGTGGAACCTCCTCGATAATATAGGGTTTGTTTGTGTTTAAATTCCGCTTATAAAGATCTGTGCTTACAGGATGAGCCTTAAATTCTTTTGAGGTAAAGCCATTTTTGATTAATTCTAATACATTTCCTTCATTTAAATCAGGATTGAACCATTCGTCGTACAATTCTTCATCAAGTACAAGAGGTTGTCTTTTTTTGACATTGTGAACCTCAGTGAAAAAAGGATTTGCTTCCATAGTAAGAATGGAGCAGGTAAATTGATTTGTATCATCTTCTATTTCAGAATAAATCCCACCAAATACAAACAAATCACGGTTATCTGCATATTTATCGGTTGGGATATAACAGAAGTAGGGAATAGAATTTCCCGCAGTTTTATGTGGTTCAAAAAAACCATCGGCTATAATTAGGCAGCGGTTTTCGAATGCTGCTTCTTTGGATAATCCTTGAAAAAGTGTTTCGGACTTTATATTTAAGGTGTTGTATTTTTTTCTAAACGCTGTGATATCTCTCATTCCCCAACTTGGTACATATCCCCATTCAGCCGGATAAATAGTGTTGGGTTCATTCATTTTTACAATTTGAAGATTGGGATGAGTAAATCCAGAGCGATGATAGTAAATCTCGTATTGTTCGGGATTAGCAAAGTCTTTATTAAAGTTTTCTTTTACTTCCTTTTTCTTTTTTGTGAGGGCGGTTTCGTAGCACATTATAGATAGGTGTAGTTTTAAGAATTACCGTTTAGAATAATTTGTTTCAAATCGTATCTAATTCTGTGCTCTAAGGTACTAAATTCAAAAGTTGATTGCATAAAAAAACGGTTAGGAATAAACCTAACCGTTTGAATTTGAGTATTAACCTCTGTAGCGAGATCGGGACTTGAACCCGAGGCCTCCGGGTTATGAATCCGACGCTCTAACCAGCTGAGCTACCTCGCCATTTTAAAAAAAAATTAAGGTAAGTTTCAATCAAAACTTTTCCTTTTCGACGCTCTTACCTCCCGATAGCTATCGGGAGAGCTACCTCGCCATTTTAGATTCTTAATCTAAATTTGCTACAGCCAAAAGGCCTAAGCGGCTGCAAAGATAGTAACAAAATAAACTGACGCAAATTTTATCTCAAATTTATTTCATTTTTTTTATATCTTAATCTCATAAAATTTTTAAACGAATATTTCGGGATTATAATTAATATATATATATTGGGCAGCAACAAATATAGTGCTATGGAAGACAAAATTAAATATGAAATGGAATTCCCAATACAGGTATCTCCATCTTTATTATATCAATATATTTCAACACCTTCTGGGTTATCAGAATGGTATGCAGACAACGTAAATTCACGTGGGGAATTTTATACTTTTATTTGGGAAGGTAGCGAAGAGAAAGCTAAGTTACTAAGCAAAAAAAGCCCTGAACGCATCAAATTTAGATGGTTGGAAGATGAAGGGGAGGAGTTTTATTTCGAACTAAGAATACAAGTTGACGAAATAACTAAAGACGTCTCGCTTATGATAACCGACTACGCTGAAGAAGATGAAATAGAAGAAGGAAAAATGCTTTGGGAAAATATGGTTTCAAACCTTAAACAGATTTTAGGATCTGCTTAAAACCGCAATAAATATATTATTTTAGAACCGTCTTATAGCTAAGACGGTTTTTTATATGATAAACTTAAATGGCCAAATAGTAAAAGAACAAGATGCATCTATTACAATTAATAATAGAGGCTTGAATTATGGTGACGCTGTTTTTGAAACTATGCGTTATGGAAATGGCAAAATTTACTTTTGGGAAGACCATTATCTACGTTTAAAATCGTCATTGAAAATTCTGAAAATGGAAAGTTCAGAGAATTTTTCTAGCAACTTTCTTAAACAAGAAATTTCAAGAACTATAGCTGCACAGGTATCTATAAATTCTTCATATAGAGTAAAGCTATTAGTTTGGCGTAAGGCTGG
The DNA here is from genome assembly GCF_014212065.1 of Aequorivita sp. 609. Lineage (NCBI taxonomy): Bacteria > Pseudomonadati > Bacteroidota > Flavobacteriia > Flavobacteriales > Flavobacteriaceae > Aequorivita > Aequorivita sp. 609. The sequence goes on from NZ_JACJVM010000012.1 coordinate 103,419, forward strand.
AGGAAAATACACACCCTTTACCAATGAGGTTGAATATGCAATTATGGTTGAAGCTTTAGCTTCACTAACGTATCCATCGAATATTGCAGCGTGTAAAATAGGGGCTTATGACGAACACTTAGTTTCTTCAGGAGAGCTTTCCACTTTAAAATCGAACAATAGGTTAATTAATGTTTTAGGTAGTGTTTTTGCTAAGGAAAATGGTTTTGATAACTGTTTTCTTCTAAACGAAAAGAATAATGTGGTAGAGGCTTTAAATGGTAATCTGTTTATCGTTTCAGGAAAAACTATTATAACGCCTCCAATTCGAGAAGGATGTTTAAATGGAATAATGCGAAAGCAGCTTATTACTATTGTAAAAAGCGACACAGAATATTCGATAAAAGAAACCTCAATTTCGGTTATGGATTTACATACCGCTGACGAAATTTTTATAACAAATGTTATTCAAGGAATTGTACCCGTTACTAGGTATAATGAAAATGCATTTGAAGATAAAATTGCAAAAATTTTATTGCAAAAATTGAATGATTTGGTAACAACTAATTAGTTGTAAGTAGGGTTTTCTGGAGCGTTAGACCATAAAACATAATCGCCTCCAAGTTCGATCATTTTTTGTTTCCAAAAATTAGCTTTGGTTTTTCCTATTATCTCATTGTTATAGGTATTTGGGACTACTACCCAGCTATGTACTTCTAATTCTTGGTCTAATTGGTCGGCTTCCCATCCTGAATATCCTAAAAAGAAACGAATTTGATTTTCGTTTAATTTATCTTCTTTTAGTAAATCTAAGATTGCATTAAAATCGCCACCCCAATAAATGCCTTTCGAAATTTCTATACTTTCAGGAATAATGTCTGGAATACTATGAATAAAATAAAGGTTGTCTTGTTCTACAGGTCCGCCATTGTAAACAGTGAGCTTAGATTTAACTTCTGGAATAAAGTCTCTAAGCTTATGTTTTAATGGCTTGTTGAGAATAAAACCTACAGAACCTGTTTCATTGTACTCTGCCAATAAAACGACAGAACGATTGAATGAAACGTCACCTATAATAGATGGTTCCGCAATTAAAAGATGGCCTTTTTCGGGTTTAATTATGGTCATTAGTTTTTATTTGGTTTATTAAAGCTAAGTAATTAATTTAAGAATGCCAAAAATTTAATCAAACCAAAGTATAATTATGATTAACTCATCAATATTCATAAAAAAGAATGAATTACTAATAAACTATAAATCAGACCAATAAAAAAACCTTCTTATCAATTAAATTGAAAAGAAGGTTTTAAATTTTGTAAAGTATTTTTTACAATTAATTTACGCTATTTTGTAAATCAGAACCAGCTTTAAATTTCACTACGTTTTTAGCAGCAATTTTGATGGTTTTTCCTGTTTGAGGGTTTCTTCCTTCTCTAGCAGCTCTTTTTGAAACTGACCAAGAACCGAATCCTACAAGAGATACACGGTTACCTTTCTTAAGTGAGTTTTGAACATTTTCTAAGAAAGATTCTAAAGATTTCTTAGCAGCAGCTTTAGTGATTCCGGCATCTTCTGCCATTGCATCGATTAAATCAGATTTATTCATAATTTTTTTTAAATTAAATTGTTGGTTAAACTTCGATTAATTGCTCTACAAATTTAAAAGGATTATCCGTTCAAGCAAGTAACCACGCAGTAAATCCACTATATTGTTAATAACTTTGGTCGATTGTTAATAAACTTGATTGTTTTTAAATAAAATTTAATCAAATCAGTGTTTACGAGGGTTTACGACAGTTTTGAATTCACATCGAATGAATAACCATTTAAAAGCGATGCACTATCCATTTTTCGCTTTCCAGGAAGCTGTAACTCCTTCACTAAAATGTAACCATCAATACAAGCAACTTTTATTTCCTTTTTAGTGGTTTCAATTTCTCCCGGCTCTTGATTGTGATCTGCTTTTTCGTATTTGGCTGAGTATATCTTAGCTTTTAGCTCTTCATTATTATTATGTAATACAGACCAAGCAACAGGATAGGGGGAAAGACCTCTAATAAATGCTTCAATTTCTTTTCCTGGTTTGTTCCAATCTATTCGAGTGTTCTCGGGTGTGAGCTTTGGCGCCTCTTTTAGGTCGCTATTGTTAGATTGAATTTTAGGATCAACATTACCATGCTCTATTAAGGTAAGTGTTTCTAAAACTAGTTTGCCTCCTACATCCATTAATTTGTCGTGGAGAGATTCGGCGTTTTCATCATCTACAATATCAACTTCTGTATTTGCTATTATTGCTCCAGTGTCGATTTTCTCATCTATAAAGAAGGTGGTTACCCCTGTTTTCTTCTCACCATTAATAATAGCCCAGTTAATTGGTGCAGCACCCCTGTATTGTGGTAAAAGTGATGCATGAAGATTGAAAGTGCCCAATTCAGGCATTTGCCAAACCACTTTTGGAAGCATTCTAAAAGCAACAACTACTTGAAGATTTGCTTGTAGCTCTTCAAGTTCATTTAAAAAAGCTTTGTCTTTTAAATTAGATGGCTGTAGAACCTTTAATCCTTTTGAAACAGCATAGTTTTTTACTGCCGACCCCATTAGTTTTCGTCCTCTTCCAGCAGGTTTGTCTGCCGCTGTAACTACACCAACGATGTTTCTTCCTGCTTCAACCATTTCTTTTAGAACTCCAACAGCAAAATCTGGAGTTCCCATAAATACTATTCTTAAATCTTTTGGCATTTTTAAATCTCTATAATAAGTTTAATGACGTAATAATATATAAAGGCGATATCTAAAAGACTCCAATAAGGACGCTCTAGATATTTCAATTATATAGTCAATTTTAAGGTATGTAATATTCGTTTTTTATACTCACTTTTATCTTTTCAGCATCCAGTAATATCCGGATTACTTTTAAAACAGTGTCTTCCGCAAAAGTAAGTTTTTCTGTTATTTCACGCGAACTTAAATCACTACCTTCAAGCAAGGCTAGTATTTGTACAGCAATGTTTTTTAATTCTTTGTTAGAAGCTTGTGGCGATGATAAATTACAATTAGAGCAAATTCCACAATCTTCTGAGGTTGTTTCCCCAAAGTATTTTACCAATTGAACACTCCGACAGGTTTTTGTGTCGTTTATATAATGTAACACCGAATTTACTTGAGCGGTCTTTTTTCTATTTAAAGCCTCTACATCCCGTGAAATAACGTTAATAGTTTTATCATCTTCTCTTGGGACGAGAAAAGTAAGAGTAGCATCAGTAATTTGTAAAGACAACTCTACCACTTGATCGCGTTCTAACTTTTTTAAAGTAGAAATAATAGTTTCAATAGATTGCCCTGTTTTTGAAGAAATAAGTTCTAAATTGATTGAAGTGGGCATTTCAAAAACTCCACCGTAAATTCTTAAGATCGTTTTACCAATTATTGAAGATGTGATGTCTTTTTCAAAATAGTTTAATAAACGCTCTGAAGAAATTAAAAATTGAATGGTAGATTTCCGTCCAAATTCTTGTGATAATTGAATAACACCTAATCGGTCTAAATTGTTTAAAGCATTATACGCAAGAAGAGGATTGAAATTATAGGTTTTACAGAATTCCGAAAACCCAAAGTTGTGTTTTGTAAACTCTCCTTCACCATAAGATATCTGGAAAAAATTATTCAGTTTCCGATATATCTTTTTCAAATCTGTTGAGGAAGGAAGTGATTCTATAAATTGTTTTTGTACCTGTATTTTATCGGAATCGTTATAGAGTAAAACTGCTGTTGCAAGTTTACCATCACGCCCCGCGCGACCTGCTTCTTGAAAATAGCTTTCTATGCTTTCTGGAATTTGTAAGTGAATTACATAGCGAACATTGGGTTGGTCTATTCCCATTCCAAAGGCATTAGTAGCTACCATAGTCGACACTTCACCTCGTCGCCAAGATTGAAGTTTTTTAGCTTTATCCTTAGTGGAAACTCCACCGTGATAATAAGTTGAAGAGATTCCTAAGCTATTAAGTTGTTCGCTTATTTCAATGGTGCCTTTTCGGTTTCTTACATAAACAATTGCTGAGCCGGTATTGCTCTTTAAAAACTGCTCTGCCTTATAAAGTTTGTCTTCTTCTTTATAAACCTGATAGGAAAGATTTTTTCTTACAAATGAGTTTTTAAATATCTCAGGTTGTTCGAGTTTTAATTCTGCTATAGTATCCTTTAAAACCTCTGTTGTTGCTGTTGCAGTAAGTGCAATAATAGGAGTTAATGGATGAATTTCACGAAGGATTGTTATGTTTTTGTAGGCGGGTCTAAAATCGTTTCCCCATTGCGATATACAGTGCGCTTCATCAATAGCAATTAGGTTCACATTCATTTGCCTGATGTAATTCTGAACTACTTCCTGTTGCAGCCTTTCAGGAGAAAGATATAGAAACTTGTATTTTCCATAAAGGGCGTTGTCCAAAAGTGTATTCAATTCAGAAAATGAAATTCCCCCCGTTAAGTTTAAAGCTTTTATGCCGCGTTCTTTTAGTGAATTTACTTGATCTCCCATTAGTGCTACCAAGGGGGAAACCACGATACATATTCCTTCCATGGCCATTGCAGGAACTTGGAAGCATATAGATTTTCCCCCGCCAGTAGGTAATAAAGCCACGGTATCCCTTCCTTTTATTACGGAATTAATTATATCTTCCTGTTTTGGTCTAAAGGAAGTATAACCCCAATATTTGTTTAAGATGTCGTGGACATTTGTCAAATTGACGAAGTTTATTATTTACTAAGTTATAAATAACTATTTATATATATGAGGAATAAGGGTTTTACTTTAAACACCTACTCATTTAAGCTTCTAAGAATGTAGTGAGCGCGATCTTCAATTGACCCTACTGGTACTTCATGGATTTTATAACCGAAATTAGTGTAACCTTTTTTTAAAAAATGAAATATTTTTTCGGCTTGGTCAAAAGACTCATACCGTTCGTTGTCTTGTTTATAGATTTGTTTCCAAGGTGGTAATACAAAAACTTCATCGTATCTATGTTCAATACAGGTTTTTGAAAAATATTCAGGGTATTCGGTGTTTACAAAATCCATATAAGCAGTAACATCTGGCATACCGCGATCGTAGAAAAGAATTTTGTCAACACATTCATTTCCTTCTAGGTACTGCTTTAATCTTCCCTCTAGCAGTTTTTGGCTAAATAGGATGGGTTTTTCCAAAAAAAGTTGATCAATACCCTCTTTTTGAGCTTGAAGTGTAACTTCTCTGGAGATTTCTTCTTTTACTTTATACCCCTTATCTTCTAAATACTTAATCAAAGAGGTTTTTCCCGAGCCTGGCCCACCAGTAATTACAATTCGTCTTGTTTTCAAAAGTTATAATTTTATACAAAGTAAGTAAATAATTATTTGTGGTGAAAGTGTATCTTTGCAGTTCACCCAACTACTTACTATATAAATGAGTCAAGATAAAAAGACTACAGAGTTTTACGAACGTTTAAAAGAGCAACTTAAAGGAGACACTACTTGGCCTTCACCATACCTCTATAAATTTGTAGTGCCTGCAGATCTTGAAAAGATAGCAGAAATACGTGCGGTTTTTGATAAAACTGATGCAGTGATTAACACAAGAGATTCTTCAAAAGGCACATATACAAGTATATCGGTAAGGGTTACAATGTCTTCACCAGAAGAAGTTGTAGAAAAATATCTTGAAGTTTCTAAGGTTGAAGGTGTAATTTCACTTTAATTTTTAGTAATTTGCAAGTGAAATGATTTTTCAATCTTTCCAAGTAAAATAATTCTCTCCCCTAATATTAAAAATTTGATACAAGAAGTTTCACAGATAGAGTATAATACAGAGCGTCCAAAATTAATAATACCTGAATACGGTCGCCATATACAAAAAATGGTCGATCAGGCTATTGCTACCGAAGACAAAGAAGAACGCAATAAAATGGCAAAAGGTATTATTGCTGTTATGGGTAATCTAAACCCTCACCTTCGCGATGTTCCAGATTTTCAACCGATGCTGTGGGATCAACTTTTTATAATGTCTGATTTTAAATTAGATGTTGATTCTCCATATCCAATTCCTTCAAGAGAAGAGTTATTGGAAAGACCAGAACCTTTAAGTTATCCACAGAACCATCCAAAGTACCGTTTTTACGGGAACAATATTAAAAGGATGATAGATGTCGCTAATAGCTGGGAAGATGGTGATAAAAAAGATGGTTTAATTATAACTATCGCAAACCACATGAAAAAGTGTTTCCTTAATTGGAATAAAGACACTGTTGAAGATGATGTGATTTTCGGACACCTTTATGAGCTTTCAGAAGGGAAAATCAATCTTAAAAATAGTGATGAAGACTTAAGCGATGCTTCAAACTTACTAAAAGTTAAAAAGCGCTATTCATCTTCAAGTTCAAATAAGAAAAACTACAAATCGAATTCTAACAATCGCAACCGAAAGCGTCACTAAATTTCCAATCTTTATCTATGGGTAGTTTCCAAATAGAAGGTGGGCATAAACTAAAGGGCGAAATAACCCCTCAAGGTGCCAAAAATGAAGCCTTACAAATTCTTTGTGCAGTATTATTAACTCCTAAAAAAGTGATTATTGAGAATATTCCAGATATTCTTGATGTTAATAAGCTTATACAGATACTTGGTAATTTAGGAGTAAAAGTTGAAAAACTTGACAAAGGAAAATATTCATTTATTGCAGATGAAATTAACCTTGAATACTTAGAATCTGAACTATTTAAGCAAGAGGGTAGCTCTCTTCGCGGTTCTATCATGATTGTAGGTCCGTTATTGGCTAGATTTGGAAAAGGATATATTCCGCGACCTGGTGGCGATAAAATAGGAAGAAGACGATTAGATACCCACTTTGAAGGGTTTATTAAATTAGGCGCTAAATTTAGATACAATAGAGAAGAGCGATTTTATGGAGTAGAAGCTCCAGAGGGTTTAAAAGGGGCTTATATGCTTTTAGACCAAGCTTCAGTTACTGGAACTGCAAATATTATAATGGCTGCAGTTTTGGCTGAAGGAACAACTACAATTTACAACGCTGCTTGTGAACCTTATATACAACAACTTTGTAAGATGCTTATCTCGATGGGAGCTAAAATTAAAGGTGTTGGTTCAAACTTACTAGAAATTGAAGGGGTAGAAAAACTTGGAGGATGTAATCATCGTGTTTTACCAGATATGATTGAGATTGGTAGTTGGATTGGTCTTGCAGCAATGACAAGAAGTGAAATTACCATTAAAAATGTAAGTTGGGAAAATTTAGGGCTTATTCCTGAAACCTTCCGTAAACTTGGTATTACACTAAATAAGGTAGGGGATGACATCCATATCCCTTCGCAAGAAGAATACGAAATTCAAGGCTATATTGACGGTTCTATTCTTACAGTAGCTGATGCACCTTGGCCAGGATTTACGCCAGATTTATTGAGTATCGTTCTTGTAATTTGTACTCAAGCAAAAGGGAGTGTGCTTATTCATCAAAAGATGTTTGAAAGCCGCCTGTTCTTTGTGGATAAATTAATAGATATGGGTGCAAAAATCATTCTTTGCGACCCGCATCGTGCAACAGTAATCGGGCATAACTTCCAATCTAATTTAAAGGCAACTACAATGGTTTCGCCAGATATACGCGCAGGAGTTTCATTGTTAATTGCAGCGCTTTCTGCACAAGGCACAAGCGTTATTCACAACATCGAACAAATAGATCGAGGTTACGAAAATATTGATGAAAGATTAAGAGCTATTGGAGCTAAAATAACAAGAACGGAAAGTAATTAAACTTTCCTGTTCTTGTTGATTTCGTCTTGAAGTTTTCTACGTAATTTTTGCTCGCGTTCTAAGCTATTTCTACGGTTATCTTCTAATTCAATCTCTATTTCAGCCATTTTTAATTGAGCTGCTTTAGTGATTTTATGGCTGTTTAAGAATCTATAGAATAAAAAGCCTGAGATTAAAAGCAGAATTCCTATAATAGACCACATAATGGTATTATAAGTAGTTTTTGAAGTAAGTATTCCAAATAATTCGATACCGTCTTCCTTTTCTTTAGAAGCCGCTAAATTTTCCTGAGTTTGATTCAAGTTTTGAGTTAGTGAGTCAATTTCAGTATTCTGGTTTTTTATTTCACTTTCTAAACCTGTAATTTTTCGCTCTAACGTAGAAACAGAATCTAAAATGTTTCTTTTTAAAGTTGCTAGTTGGGTTTTCTTAATCACCTTGTACTCTTGATAACTATTACTTTTATCAAAGGCCTCGGTCATTTGGTTATCAAGGGTGTTCTTTTCAATTTGAACAGAATCCTGAGCATTAGCGCTTATGCTAAACAGAAATAGAGGGATAGTTAATAATAAAATTTTCTTCATGTCTTTAAGTTTGTTTGCTTGCCTTCATTAACTGCACAAGAGTAGCAAAATTGTGTAGAATAGCACAAAATTAGGCTTGATTTACCTTTTTTTTAACAAATGAAAAAAATATAGGGAGAAAAACTTAGGAAATCGCAGCTTTATACACTTTTAAACATCGTTCTCTAGCTTCTTTATGTTCGACTATTTTTTCAGGGTATTTGGCAGTTTCAAATTCGGAAATATACTTTTTAATATACTTGTAATCCTTATCGTATTTTTCAATCTGTGTTGTAGGATTGAAAATTCTAAAGTAGGGCGCTGCATCTACACCGCAACCCGCTGCCCATTGCCAATTTCCAACATTGCTAGAAAGCTCGTAATCCAATAACTTTTCGGCAAAATATGCTTCTCCCCAGCGCCAATCTATTAAAAGATGCTTACACAAAAAACTCGCTACAACCATCCTTACGCGGTTGTGCATATAACCAGTAGTGATTAACTGCCGCATGCCAGCATCCACTAAGGGGTAGCCAGTTTTCCCTTCTTTCCACATTTGAAATTCAACTTCATTGTTTCGCCATTCAATTCTGTCGTATTTTTTTTTAAAGGCATTTTCTACCGTTTCAGGAAAATGCCATAAGATTTGCATAAAGAATTCACGCCAAATTAGTTCTTGCCAAAAAACTTCGTTTTTCTCAGCTGTAGCTTTCTTCATTACTTCTCTAATACTAACTGTACCAAATCGCAAATAGATTCCTAAATGCGAAGTAGCATCTTCAGCAGGGAAGTCTCTTTTGTTTTCATATTGCTGAATGGTTAAAGGAGTTAGGGAGTAATCTGGGACTTTAATTGTAGACTTCTCAAATCCGATATCATTTAATGAAAGATTTGGTAAACGTGAATCTTGATATAAATTTTTAAAGTGTTTCTTTGAGTTTAATATTTCACCTTTAAACTCCATATTAAACTGAGCTTTCCATTTTTTCATATATGGAGTGTAAACGAGATAAGGAGTACCGTCGCTTTTAACAATTTCATTCTTCTCAAAAATCACCTGATCTTTAAAGGTGTGAAATTTGATTTTGTTATGACTTAGAAGTGTTTCTATCTGTTGGTCGCGATCTCTCGCATAAGGTTCATAATCGTGATTTGTAATTACATTTTGAACCTCAAATTTTGAAATTATTTCTTGGAAAACGTCATTGGTTTTTCCGTGGTATATTGCTAAACTACTCCCGTGCTTTTGTAATTCTTCGCGCAAACTTTGAAGTGTTTGAAATATAAAAGTGATGCGTGCATCGTTTTTTGGAAGTTCACTAATTATTTCTGAATCAAATATAAAGATTGGAAGTACTGGAAACTTCCCGTTTAGAGCTTGATGAAAACCCGTGTTGTCACGTAACCTTAAATCTCTTCGAAACCAAAATATATTTACTTTTTCTGTCAAATCTTAATTAGTGTTTAAGGTTGGAGTTTTTTCGTCAAGTTTTAATAATGAGCTATAAAAATTATCTGTAAATTGACTTTTACAGACGAAATTAATTTAATTTGAAAAATTTATTAATAGATCTGTTTCTGTCAAAAGGTTTGTTTTCAGTGTTATAGAGTACCGAAGAGCTCGTGTAATTTATTTTTACGATATTCGAATATTTCGTCTAATTTCGGTTTAACCAACAGTGGGTGGACTAGTTTCCCAAGAATTCCAAAAGGAAGTTTATAATGAAGTAAGTCTTCCATTTCAATTCCGCCGTCAATTTCTTTAATAAAATGCTTGTGATGCCAAAGAGAATACGGGCCAAAACGTTGTTCGTCTACAAAATATTCTCTATCCACAACATGTGTAATCTCAGTTACCCACTTAGTTTTAATGCCTAAATTAGGGGTTACTATATACTCAATTATTTGTCCAGCAAACATAGGTTTTTCTGATCCGGACAGAATATCGAATCCCATATAATCGGGAGTAATAACTTTTAAGTTCTTAGGGTTTGAAAGAAACGCCCAAGCTTCATCAATTGTTATAGGTAATTTTTGTTTTGCTTGAAGTGTATAAATTTTCATTAATGATTTATCTACTTCTTTTGATTGTTAGTCTCTTGTTCATTGACAGTAATCTGTAAGTGTCTACATCTAAAGCTTTATATCTCGACTTAACTCTTATTTTATTCCTTAATTTTTTCAACATAGCTCAAATTTTTCCTTAAAATTACTTTGTTTTAAATTGTAATTAAAAGGTTAAACAAAAATTTAACATATAGAGGTCGTTTCTTGTATAGCTTGGACTTGGAAGTATTGTGTTTGTGGGTTTTTTAAGTTTTTATTAACTTTAAAGAAGGTTTTCAAACAGTACCTTCGTAAGTAATATAAACATCCAAAAACCAATAAAGATGAAAAAGATAATTTTACTTTTTTCTGTTTTAATGCTAACTGCAAGTATTCAAGCACAAATAGAAACTCCACAACCGAGTCCGTTTCAAAAAATAGAACAAAAAGTAGGGCTTACAGATATTACATTAGAATATTCTAGACCTTCTATGAGAGGTAGAACAATTTTTGGCGATTTAGTGCCTCACAATAAAATGTGGCGTGTAGGAGCTAATATAAATACAAAAATAACGTTTAGTGATGCAGTTGAAATAGGAGGAAAAAACCTCGCTGCTGGTTCGTATGCAGTATACGCAAAGCCGAGTGCTACAAATTGGGAAGTGTACTTCTACAGCGATTCAAACAACTGGGGATTACCTGAAAAATGGGATGATAAGAAAGTAGCTGCAAAGGTTTCAGTTCCAGCTTACCCAATGCCAGTAAAAATTGAAACGTTAACAATGACGTTTGATAATCTTACAAATGACTCTGTAGTATTAGGAATTCTTTGGGCCGATACTTATGTTGGAGTACCAATTAAATTGTTTACTGATAAAGCTGTTACAGCAAACATAGAACGCGCAATGAGCGGTCCTAGTTCTAACGACTATTACGCTGCAGCGGTATACTACTTAACTGAAGGAAAAGACATCAATAAAGCTAAGAATTGGATTGATAAGTCGTTTGAGATGAATAAAGATCCTAAGTACTATCAAATTCGTCAGAAAGCGCTTATTTACGCAGCTGCAGGTGATAAAAAAGGAGCAATTGAAGCTGCCAAGCAATCGCTTAAAATGTCTAAAGAGGCTGGAAACGACGATTATGTAAAAATGAACGAAAAGTCTATAAAAGAATGGGAAGGTAAATAATCTTAATTACTTACCGTGAAACCATAAAAAGAGGCTGTCTAATGTAGACAGCCTTTTTTAGTGTATATAATTGGTTTAATATTTATTTAGCCTCTAAAGCTTCCCAATATTCATAAGCTCTTCGTAAATGAGGAATTACTATGGTTCCGCCAATAAGAAGTGAAATGCTCATCCCTTCAACAACTTCTTCTTTTGTAAGTCCAAGTTTATGACATTCTTCTAGATGATATCGTACACAGTCATCACAACGAAGCACTAATGAGTTTCCTAAACCTAGGAGTTCTTTTGTTTTCTTTGGAAGTGCTCCTTCAGTAAACGCATTGGTATCCAAATTAAAAATACGCTTGATGATTTTGTTGTTATCTTCAAGCATTTTTTGATTCATTTTTTCGCGATAAGCGTTAAACTCTTCAACAATATTATTTTCCATAGCTGTTATTTTTATTCAAACTTAGATACGCTAATACTCAAAATAAAGGTCGGTTGTTAATTGAAACGCTACTATAAATACTATTTCAACGTAACCTTTTAATTGGTATTTATGCATTTTTCATTTTTTTCAATTCTCTTTCTTGATTTCTAACTACAATTTTTGATATGTAGATACTTACTTCATACAGTATTAAAATTGGGATAGCCACGATTATCTGACTAACAATGTCTGGAGGAGTAATTACAGCAGAAAGAACTAACACAATTACCAACGCGAATTTTCGGTATTTGCGTAGAATTTCAGGAGTTACTAGGCCAATCTTGGTTAGGATGTACATTATAATTGGCAACTCAAATACTATTCCTGAAGCCAATACAGACGTACGAACCAATGAGATATAACTATCTAAATCGAAGTCGTTAAAAACCCTATCACTTACTTGATAGTTTCCTAAGAAATTAATTGAAAGCGGTGTAATAATGTAGTAACCAAATAAAACACCAATAAAGAAAAGTATTGATGCGATTACAATAAACCCACGACTAGACTTTCGTTCTTTTTCTTTTAAGCCCGGGCTAATAAACTTCCACAATTCATAAAGTATGTATGGAAAAGCAATTATAATTCCCGCGTAAATGGAGGTCCACATATGAGCGGAAAACTGCCCAGCCATAGTTCTACTCTGAATTCTAAAAGGCATTTCATCAAAACAAAAGGCGTCCATTCCTAGTTTTTGAGAAAAATCACAAAAGATACGATAGGTGAAAAAACTTGGCTTTGAAGGTCCAAATATTAATGTATCGAATATAAAACTCTTAAAAATAAAGGCAAGTATTCCAACCAAGACTACCGCCATTGTTGAACGTACTAGATGCCAACGTAATTCTTCTAAATGGTCCAAAAAGGACATTTCTTTTTCGGGGGAAGCTATTTTTTTCATTAAATAATACCCTCTTTAGTAAGGTTATGAATATGTACGATCCCGCTATATTTCCCATCTTCTTCAGCGATAATTTGCGTGATTCCAAATTTCTCCATCATTTCCATCGCTTCAACAGCCATAGCATTATTGTCTATTACCTTTGGATTGTTGGTCATAATATCTTTTGCGGTTAATCCTGCAAAGGTATCTGCTTTAGTTAACATTCTACGCAAATCTCCGTCAGTAATTATTCCTACAATCTTATCGTTTTCTATTACTGCAGTAACGCCAAGCATTTTCTCAGATATTTCTACAATCACCTGTTTTACATCGGTATCGGGAGCTACTTGTGGCTTTTCGTTTAGTGAAGTGAGATTGCTTACTCGTAAGTACAACTGCTTGCCCAAAGATCCTCCTGGATGAAATCTTGCAAAATCTTTGCTTGAGAATCCTTTTAAATCTAATAGACACATGGCCAAAGCATCACCAATTACCAATTGTGCAGTAGTGCTAGTAGTAGGAGCAAGGTTGTTAGGACAAGCTTCTTTTTCTACATAAGCATTCAAAACAAAGTCTGCTTGCTGCCCTAAAAAAGATTCTGTGTTTCCTGTAATGGCTATAAGTTTATTTTGTGCCGCCTTAATTAAGGGTACTAAAACTTTTATTTCCGGAGTGTTTCCACTTTTAGAAATACAGATTACAGTATCATCATGTTGAATTGTACCGAGATCGCCGTGAATTGCATCGGCAGCATGCATAAAAATAGCAGGGGTACCAGTGGAGTTTAAAGTAGCAACTATTTTTGTTGCAATGTTGGCACTTTTGCCAATACCAGTAACAATTACCCTACCTTCAGAATGAAAAATATATTCAACAGCTCCGGCAAATTCTTCGTTTACTAAATGAGCGAGATTTGCAATTGCTTTGCTCTCAGTTTCAATGGTATTCTTTGCAATTGAAATTATTCTATTTGTTTTGTTCAAAACTTAATGCTTTTGAATGTTTGTAACTGTACATTTTATTAGTATATTTAAATATAAAAAAAACCTAATTTAGTATTTTTAATCTTGAGTTAACAAAAAAGTTACAGTTGCTTAATTTGATTACAAAATTACAACTGTTATTGATAATATAATCTAAATGTTGATTAAAACTGAATTACTCCCTAAAACTATTATGACGTGGTAGATTATGACATTTACGCAGACTTAAAGAAATATTTTGGATTTTCTCAATTTAAAGGTTTGCAAGAGGATGTTATTAAAAGCATCCTGGAAGGCAATAATACTTTTGTAATTATGCCAACAGGCGGAGGTAAATCCCTCTGCTATCAACTTCCTGCACTTATGCAAGAAGGAACAGCTATAGTAGTTTCCCCGCTAATAGCACTTATGAAAAATCAAGTAGATGCATTACGTGCCTTATCATCAGAAGATGGAATAGCGCATGTATTAAACTCATCGCTTAATAAAACTGAAGTAAAACAAGTTAAAAGTGATATTGCTAGCGGAATTACCAAACTGCTTTATGTTGCTCCCGAATCGCTAACTAAAGATGAGTATGTTGATTTTCTTCAAACTCAAAAAATTTCATTTTTAGCCATTGATGAAGCGCATTGTATAAGTGAATGGGGGCACGATTTTAGACCTGAATATAGAAATCTTAAAAGTATTATTACTCGTATAGGAAACGATATTCCTATTATCGGTCTTACGGCAACCGCTACTCCAAAAGTACAAGAAGACATTCTGAAGAATTTATCGATGCAGGATGCTAATACGTTCAAAGCTTCTTTTAACCGTCCAAATTTGTACTATGAAATTCGTCCAAAAACGAAAAATGTAGATGCGGATATTATTCGTTTTGTAAAACAGAACGAAGGTAAAAGCGGAATTATTTACTGTTTAAGCCGAAAAAGAGTTGAGGAACTCGCCCAAGCTTTGCAGGTGAATGGTATAAAAGCTGTTCCGTATCATGCAGGGCTCGATGGAAAAACACGTGTAAAACATCAAGATATGTTCTTGATGGAAGATGTGGATGTGGTTGTTGCTACCATTGCTTTTGGAATGGGAATCGACAAACCAGATGTACGCTTTGTTATCCATAACGATATACCGAAGAGTATTGAAAGCTACTATCAAGAAACTGGTCGCGCCGGTCGCGATGGTGGTGAAGGTCATTGTTTAGCTTTTTATAGCTACAAAGACATAGAAAAGCTAGAGAAGTTTATGAGTGGAAAACCAGTTGCCGAACAGGAGATTGGACACGCACTTCTACAAGAAGTAGTAGGTTTTGCTGAAACTTCTATGTCTAGACGAAAATTTATTCTTCATTATTTTGGAGAAGAATTTGACAATGAAACCGGTGAAGGTGGAATGATGGACGATAATATGCGTCATCCTAAAAAGAAACACGAAGCTACAGCGGAAGCTAAAAAGCTGTTGGAGGTTGTTTTAAAATCTAATCAACAGTATAAGAGTAAAGAGGTTGTAAATGTTTTGATTGGGAAAGTAAACGCCTTAATTAAATCGCATAGAACAGATACACAAGAGTATTTCGCATCGGGAGCTGACCATGACGCTGCTTATTGGATGGCGTTATTGCGTCAGCTACTCGTTGCTGGTTACCTAAAGAAAGACATTGAAACCTACGGTGTAATTAAACTTACAGATGCCGGGAAGGAATTCATTAAGTCTCCTACAACTTTTATGATGACGGAAGATCATTCATTTAAAGATGCTAACGACGATATAATAGTTTCGGCTAAACAAGGAGGAGATGTAGTAGATGATACACTTTTTAAATTATTAAAAGCTGAACTTAAAAAAGTTGCTAATAAGCTAGAGTTGCCACCATTTGTGATTTTCCAAGAACCATCTTTGGAAGATATGGCTTTAAAATATCCTATTACACTAGAAGAGCTATCTAACGTTCATGGGGTAGGAGAAGGGAAGGCAAAGAAATACGGAAAGTCGTTTTTAAAATTAATTCAGGATTACGTTGAAGAAAATGATATTATAAGACCTGAAGACTTTGTTGTAAAATCTACAGGTAGCAATAGCTCCCTCAAGTTGTATATCATTCAAAATGTAGACAGAAAGCTTTCTTTACCAGATATTGCTGATGCAAAAGGCCTTGAAATGCCTGAGTTTATTAAAGAAATGGAGGCTATCGTGTATAGTGGAACAAAATTAAATATCGATTATTGGATAGATGAAGTGTTAGATGAAGATCAACAAGAAGAAATCCACGATTATTTCCTTGAAGCTAGTACCGATGAAATTAAAGCAGCCATGGATGAGTTTGATGGAGATTACGATGAAGAAGAACTAAGACTATATCGTATAAAATTCATCAGTGAATTAGGAAACTAATCATATTAATGTAAAAAACATTCCGTTTGTAAACAGTATAAACGGAATATCTAAATACAAAAAGAGCAAAACATTTAAATTTTAAATGTTTTGCTCTTTTTATTTTATTGTTTGGGTACAGCTATACTTTCTGTTCTTTATTGAAGTAAACTAAGTAGTAGTACATTTGCTTCTCCTCATCCCAACCTTTCTCTACAAATTTATCTGCGCTTTCAGGGTTTATGAAATCGAGTTTGATTTGTATGTTGGTATCCAGATTGATAACATTCTTAATTTTTTTTCTCGCTGCTGTTACAGCGGTATTTGCAATTGGGAATGTCGTTAAATCTTCGATGCTGTATTTAGGCGCTTTTTCAGTTTTATAATGACGGAATTCTGGTAATAAATCAGGGTTGTCAATTACTTCATTCATAAAAGCAGTTTCTTCAAAAGTGTCATTTTTCGCAAAATGATTTACCGCTCGGTTCATAAACATTACTTCCTGCTTTTTATCTTCGGCAGGTAAAACAACATCCTTGGCGAAGTCTTGACAGAACTTCAAGTATTTTTTGGTGTGAAAGTTGTCGTCAGCTAGCGGTTCTACGCCTAGGAAGCTTTCTAACCAATAACGCGCATCATAGCGGTTGCTATCTACTGAAAGTATTTTGTATCCTTCTTCTTTGTTAGCGTTGAAAATGATGCAACCTTTATCAAGTTTATTTAAACTTACACCTTGTTGTAACATTGCGTCCAGTGAATTTCCTTCTTCTAAAAACTGAAGAAAATCTTGTTTCAATTCACTTTTAAAAACACCAATGGCGTCCATCTTCACATTGTCCAATTGTACACCTTCAAGATAAGCTACGTAAACCTCACCACTTTTAATATGTGGATGCTCAGACTGATTAAAGAGATAAGTAGCAATTTTTTTACTCTCTTCGTGTATGTTTTCAGGATTGTTAAATATGTTGTTTGCGTTGTTATACAATTCGTGAAACTCTAAATCGGCTTCGTGTGAAAACTTAAAGTAGTTCTCTTCTTTTTCACGAAAAGGCTTTAAGAAAAACTCTTTTAACAATGGGGTAATTTCATCATCCATTTTATAAGGCTCGGCAGAAAGAAAAATATCTTCACCACGGCTTTTGTTACCCACTCTGTGGATTGAAAGAGATGCAATATGAGTAGAAAAAAGGTTTATCATATAGAATATTAGATATTAAAATTTTAGGAATGTAAATGTGTTGTACTACCTACTAATAATGATCTGTTACTAATAGCTAGTTCCAGTTTTCATCAAAATCCAGACTGTCGTAGTCTTCTGGATCTAAATCGTAATCGTCATCAAAAAAATCATCATCATCATCATCACCTTCTATAGGTTCCGAAATGAACTCTTTTTCAGGTGCTTCAGCAGGAATTTCACCGTGAGAGTACATTAGGTTTGGATAAATTCGTCCAGTTTCAACTTCACCTATGTCGGCTAATTCTACCATAAACGTCCACATATTTAGAAAATCGTAAACATAAAGTAGTCGGGTGTTGTCTTTATCTACCACATCTTCTAAATAAGTATCGCCCATTACTCTTATACCGCCAGGTTCATCACTTACATCAAAAAGTGAAATTTCCTCTTCTTCTTCCCAAAACTCATTACTAGTGTAGAATGAAGCCATTTCTTGGCCGTCAAATCCAAAAGATTGGGTAATTGCATTGTGGAAATCTTCTAAGGTAGCAGAAGCTTCTATCTCGATGTCTCTAAATACATCTTCTTCGGTGTCTAGTATAATTCTAAATCGGTAAACCATTTAAGCTATAAAAAAATTAGTGCGCAAAGTTACAAACTTTTACTCGTTCTATTGGTTAGAAATGCTTCCAACAATATATAAAATTGAACTCCAAAGAGCAATGTGGCAATAACGAGATGAAGCGGTTGTGAGAGTACAGGAAAATCAAAATAATACATTAAGATTCCTGTGAATGCTTCAGCGAGAATTAATAAAATTAGAGCATCTAAATACTTTAATCCATAGTTTCTTTTTCTATTGAAGTACCACAATGATAGGTTTACTAAAACTACTAATATTGAAAAAGAGCGGTGTAAATAGAAGTCTAATCTCGGGTTTTCCAACCATAATTCTGGGGAATTATATCCAATTTCTTTGACGCGTTCATCAACAAATTCACGAACCTGAGTACCTAAAACCACTTGTATAAGTGTTAGGACTACCGCAAAGAGGATAAGTGTTCTATAACTTCTAGAGGTGAAATAATTTACTGGCTTTTCTTTTGAAGCATATAGGATATAAAGTAATACTGCCAAAATAACCAAGGCCATAACCATATGGATGGTAATTTTAACAGGAGAAAGCACCGAGTAAACTACTGTAGCTCCTAGCCAAGCTTGAAATACTAATAATCCAACGCTTACCCAGGATAAGATGGTAAGTTGTTTTTTAGTTTTCCATTTTCGAAGTGAAAATATTGCCATGATAAGAATTGCAAAACCGGATAAAGCTCCAAATAATCGGTTTACATATTCAATCCATGTGTGCCATACGTTGAAGGTAGCATAGTCGTGCTTGGTGTATAATTCCCAATGAGAATCGGTGTATTGATTGGAGGTTGTAAAATCTTCTTTTGCAACGTATAAGGCATCGTTGTGAATAATTACCTGTCCTTTTTTAAATGTTCTTTCGGGTGCCCATTCTAATTCAGAAATTTCTGTAGGTGGAATATAATACCCGAAACATTTTGGCCAATCTGGGCAACCCATTCCAGAGCCAGTCATTCGTACCATAGCCCCAGCGATAATTACTAGGTAAACTAGTACAATTGAAACTTTAATTGATTTTCTGAACATTAGTTTAATTTTTTTTTAAGCCTAAATCTGCACCTTTTTTTAGCATAAATGCCTTTGCAGCTTTATATTCATTAGGGATTTCACCTTCTAGAATAGCTTCTTTAATTGCATCTTTTATAATTCCAATTTCACGAGAAGGCTTTAAATTAAAAGTCTCCATAATTTCTTCCCCAGAAACGGGCGGTTGAAAATTACGAACGTGATCACGCTCTTCAACTTCCACGATTTTTTCGCGAACTAATTGAAAGTTTGCGTGGTATTTTTTAAATTTTTTAGGGTTTTTAGTGGTGATATCTGCTTCGCAAAGCGTCATTAAATCTTCCACGTATTCGCCAGCATCAAAAATTAATCTCCTTACAGCGCTGTCAGTAACGTCACTGGCTAAAGCAATTGGACGTGAACTCATTAAAACCATTTTTTGAACGAACTTCATCTTGTCGTTTAATGGCATTTTTAAGCGCTTAAAAAGTTTATAAACCATTTTCGCACCCACAAATTCGTGTGCGTGAAATGTCCAGCCTATTTTTTTATCAAACTTTTTTGTTGGGGCTTTCCCAATGTCGTGTAATAAAGCAGCCCATCGCAACCATAAATCGTCTGTAGTTTTAGAAATATTATCTACCACTTCTAATGTATGCCAGAAGTTGTCTTTATGGGTTTGTCCTTCTTTCTCATCAATACCTTGTAAAGCCATTAGCTCAGGTAGGATGTAGCTTAGTAATCCTGTTTTATGTAATAACGTAAACCCTTTAGAAGGTACATCTGAAAGTAAAATCTTATTAATTTCATCTACCACTCGCTCTTTTGAGATTATTTTAATTCTTTCAGCGTTTTTTGTGATAGAATTCAAGGACTCTTTTTCAATAACAAAATCTAATTGCGTTGCAAATCGAATGGCACGCAGCATTCGCAATGGATCGTCGCTATATGTAATATCAGGATTTAGTGGAGTTCTTATAATTTTCTTTTGAAGATCTTTAATGCCGTTAAAAGGATCGAGAAGCTCACCGTAATTCTCATAGCCAAGGCTAAGCGCCAGGGCGTTTATAGTGAAATCTCTTCGGTTTTGGTCGTCTTCAAGGGTGCCGTTTTCTACTGCTGGGTTTCTACTTTCTTCTGTATAAGATTCTTTACGTGCTCCTACAAATTCAAGTTCTATTCCGCCACTTTTTAACATGGCCGTACCATAGGTTTTAAAAACTGATACCTTTGGTTTACCAGGTAGGAGTCTAGCTACTTCTTCAGCAAGGTCAATTCCACTACCAACTGCTACTATATCAATATCTTTGGCTTCACCGCGTTTTAAAATAAAATCGCGGACGTAACCTCCAATAACATAAGTTTCAAGGTTTAAATTAGACGCAGCCTTAGAGATTGTTCTAAAAATAGGATTCTCTAATGCCGATATGTATGTTTGTTTTGCCATTTATTATTTCTAGCAGAGAAGCAAAGGCGTAAATATTTTTAAAATTACTATCTTTTAAGATGAAGCGTTTATGCTAGCAGCGTATTAATACCTTGCTAGATAAGCCGTTCTGTTTCTTGTTTCTCTTTAGTCTTGTTTCAATTTCTATTTGCGGATTACCTTTACACTTCCATCATTTCCAAGCTTAATAATAGCCGAAGGTTTTCCAGTTTTTTTATCGCGGTGCAAATTTACAACATAGTCCACGCCTTCCAAAATTAAAGGGTCTATTTCGGAGTAAGTTCCAGGAGTGGGCGTTCCGGAAATATTTGCCGATGTAGAAACAATAGGTTTGCGAAATTTTCTAATCAAGGTTTTACAAAAATCATCCTTAACCACTCGTATAGCTAGTGTATTGTCCTTAGCAATAATATTCTCAGCTATGCGGATGGGGTCGTCGTAAATAATGGTTGTTGGCTTTGCAGCGTACTTTAAGATATCATAAGCAACTTCAGGAACATCCTCTATAAATTCATTTAACATTTTAAAATCACTCACTAAACAAATCAAAGATTTATCATCACTCCTTTGCTTTAGTTTAAATACTTTTTCTACCGCTTCGGCATTTGTAGCATCGCATCCTATTCCCCAAACTGTGTCTGTAGGATATAAAATAAGTCCCCCTTTTTTAAGAGTTAAAAGGGCATTGTTTGTTTCGTCTTTGATATTCATCTGCTAAATTTTGCTTAATTGCAAAGTTCTTCAAAAAAGCAGCATTATCCTTGTCTAATTTCATTAAAATTGAACTTATCTAGTTTTGGTAAAAAATATATCTTTGAAGAAATCTCTCAACAAATGAAAACCTCCTTACTTATTTCTACCTACAACTGGCCCGAAGCATTGGATTTAGTTTTAAAGAGTGCTGCTGCGCAAAGTTTTCAACCTTTTGAAATTTTGATAGCAGATGATGGCTCCAAAGATGAAACAAAGGATTTGATAGAGGCATTTAAAAATAGAACCACAACAACACTTAAGCATATTTGGCATGAGGATAAAGGTTTTAGAAGATCCAAGATTTTGAATAAGGCAGTTGCTGCTGCTGATGGAGACTATATAATTCAAATTGATGGAGACTGTATAATGCATCCCGATTTTGTAAAAGATCATATTGCACACTCTGCAAGAGGACAGTTTCTTTTTGGAAGCCGTGTTAACATTCAAGAAGCATATTTAAAGGAACTTTTTAAAAAAGAGAGAATAAATTTCAACTTTTTTTCTAAAGGCATAAAAAAACGAACTCGAGCGTTACGAATATCCATTTTAGCCGACCTATACAAAACTAGCCCTATACTTTCAAAAAAATTGAGAGGTTGTAATTTATCTTATTGGAGAAAAGACTTTATTGCAATTAATGGATATAATGAAAATTTTGAAGGTTGGGGTAGAGAAGATTCTGAAATGGCTATAAGGATGCTTAATAGTGGAGTATTAGGTAAAAGATTAAGGTATAGTGGTATTGTTTATCACATTTGGCATTTAGTTAAAGATCAAAGTAGATTTGAAATAAATGATTCGCTACAAAAAGAAACACAAGAAAATAGAGTGAAATGGTGTGAAAAAGGAATTAACGCTTACTTATAAAACATTATCGAGATATTCATTTATCGCACTAGCAGCTCTTTCTGAAGGAGTGGAGCCTTCTTCTGTGTAGTAGTTTTCTGAAGTTATTTCCTCCTGTATAGACTTATAAGTTTTCTGATGGTTTTCTTTGGAAATTTTTAATGCTTCATTTAATTCATTAATAGAATTAATCACATCACCGCATTGCCAAAAACGGTAATTAATATCATCTTTATAATCGACGCCTTCTGGGTTTAAAAATATACAAGGACGTGGATTAGTCATAAACTCGTAAACCTGACTAGAGACGTCACCAATATAGATATCGGCAGCTTTTGTATAAGTCATATTTACACTTCTTTCGCTTCCCAAATCTATATATATGTTTTCAGCAGTATAATATTTTTTTGGTATTGCGGCGGGGTCGTCACCTCCAACTTTATTGAAAAGATTAATATGCGGAGCGAAAATTAAATTGTAATCTTTCGACTTATAAAAAAACTCCAAGATTTCGAGCCCCATAAAATGCCAAGACGAAAGGGGAGGAGTAAAGTGTGGATTGTATAAAACTGTCGGTTTGTTATTGGTGAAAATAGGCTCGGATTTATCCAATTTTACCACATCTAGTTTTGGATAACCTGTAACTTTATATTCTTCATTTAGCAATTGCATTTCTTTTAAAGACTTATTGTGAAATTTCCCACATTGTAGGTGAAAATCAAAATCTAAGATGTCTTTATTATAAGCATAAGCTCTTCCAGGTGTACCGTGTTCTAAAAATATAAACTTTGGTTTATTGCGATCTTCTCTAGCTTTTAAGAGGTATTTATGATAGTAATCGGTAAAGACTATCGCATCAAAATTATTTAGTATATATTTCTTGTGCTTTTTTATCCAAAAGCCTTTTCTAGGTAGTTGTCTGCCTTTTATTCTATCAGTAAATTCTCTAAAGGCAGCTGTTGGCATTTTTTCAACTACTACGTTTTTATCATTAAGCTTCTTAAGAGATTCGTGTAGAAAAGTATTTTTTCCAGAATGGGTGAGAATATGTACTTGATTGGTTTTTGCAAGTTCTACTGCTACACTCACAAAATGATATATATGGTGAATTTCATCGAGAAAGATGATAGCTATTTTGTGACTCATAGGTTTTTTTTAAGCTATTTTTCTATAAAGTAACCAAAGATTAATATATCGTTTAAATACTGAAAATGCACTCACGTAGGCTAAGATAAACCCTTCTTTTCCGTCGAGAATTCCCAAACGAAATATAAACTGATTCCAAAACCGATAATATGGCCTAAAGAGGAAGTGATAATAGGTAGGTTTCTTCCCTTTTTTATAAAGCATTTTAGCTTGTAATGCACTGTATTTATGCATTTTTGCGGTGTAATCGTCGAAGGATTTATATGTGTGATGTGGTAAACTGTTTTTTAGATTTTCAGTTTTCCCATCGGTTTCTAAAGTTTCGTGAACTAAATTGGCGTTGTATTGACAATGATTTTTATTGAAAAACCTTACGATATAATCGTTTTGCAAACCGCTGTACTTTATACGTTTTCCCATAAAATAGAAATCGCGTTTTACATAATAGGCTTTAGCTTTTGGGTTTTTCGCTAGTTCAACAATTTCATCAGCTAATTTTGGAGTTACTTCTTCGTCTAAATCGAAAAAAGTAACCCAATCATTTTTCGCTTTTGAAATCGCAAAGTTTTTTTGAGCCGAAAAGTTATCAAATTTTCTTTGGTACACTGTAACCTTCTCGTGTTTTTCCGCTAAAGAAACTGTTTCATCTGTACTATATGAATCTACAATGATGATTTCATCGGCAAACCAAAGACTATCTATATAAGCTTCGATGTTATGCGCTTCATTAAGCGTTATGGCAATGGCTGAAATTTTTGCTGTGTTTTTCAAAAACTGAATGTGATTTGTGTAAAAATAATGTTTTTACCTTTCTTACTTACAATGTGTATTATTGTATTCCTTTTCGCAATAGCATTAACTTTACATACCTTTCAAAAACTCCGTATGCATTTACAGCGGCAACTGTAAGTCCTGGCACCCCGTCTCGAAAACCTCCCTTTAATACAAACGATCTAAAAAATCGATAAGTAGGTTTTATAAAGAGGTGAAACCAAGTTGCTTTTTTCCCTTTGTCAAATTGTTGTTGTGCTTGAAACCAGGCGTACGATTCTTTTTTTTGAATATAATTATCCAGTCCCTTGTAGGTAAAATGGAGCATTTTATTTTTTAATTTTCCTATGCTTCCGTTACAGTGTAATTTTTCGTGGACCGAACCTGTGAATTTTGCTCCTTCCCGCTTTACTAATCGCAATACATCATCACTGTGGTGATAGAGAAAACGATTCATATAAAAATGCGGAAAATTAATTTTATATCCGCCGTGTTCCGGATTTTGTATTGTTTCTAAAATTTCGGCTTCCAAAGAATGCGTTACGCGCTCGTCGGCATCAATAAATAGAATCCAATCTCCAGTTGCTTCTTTTAATGCGAAGTTTTTCTGATTTGAAAAATTGTCGAACGCTCGCTGTAGAAACTTAGTGGCATATTTCTTAGCTATTTCTGGGGTTTTGTCTGTGCTATATGAATCTACAACAATAATTTCATCGGCAAAAGCTACTGAAAACAAGGCGTCTTCAAGATAGGCTTCTTCGTTGAAAGTAGGTATGATTACAGTTAGTTTCGGCATATTTTCTCAGCAGAATTTCACGAAAAATAATTAATTATTTCTTCGTAAAATCGCAGTTTTTTAATTTTAGCTAAAGATTTAAAATACATTTCGAAATTACTACTTTTTGTTTTGTGCGCCAACTTCCTAAATAACTTTATCTTTGCATAAATGAAGCAGCTTAACACCTCCATAATAATTAGCACTTACAATTCTACCGAATGGTTGACAAAAGTGCTGTACGGTTATAATAATCAAACATATAGACAGTTTGAAGTTGTAATTGCAGATGACGGTTCAGACGATGAAACACGGCTATTGCTAGAAAAAATGCAAGAAGAGGTTTTCTATCCAATCGTTCACGTTTGGCACGAAGACAAAGGTTTTCAGAAGTCTGAAATTCTTAATAAAGCCATTAAGCAGTGTAGTACCGAGTATATTATTATGAGCGATGGCGACTGTATTCCGCGAAAAGATTTTGTGGAACAACACGTAAAATATCGTGAAGAAGGATATTTTCTGTCAGGTGGATATTTTATGCTTCCAATGGAAATTTCAAAGAAAATTACCAAAGAAGATATTTATACCGAAAGATGTTTTGATGTAAAGTGGCTTAAAAAACACGGATTAAAATCTTCTTTTAAAAACAACAAACTTTACTCTGGGTCTGTAAAAGCTAAAGTTTTAAATGCTTTAACTCCTACTAATGCTAGTTGGAATGGGCATAATGCTTCCGGGTGGAAGAAAGATATTGTTGCTATAAATGGTTTTGACGAACGTATGCAATACGGCGGACAGGATCGTGAACTTGGCGAAAGACTGATGAATTATGGAATTAAAAGTAAACAGATTCGCTACAATGCGGTTGTTTTACATCTTGATCATCCAAGAGGGTATAAGAACGAAGAGTCTATTGAAAAGAATTTAGCAATACGTAAGGTTACACGTAATCAAAATAAAAAATGGACCAATTACGGTATTGTTAAAAATGAAGATGATTCGCCTTATGTCTCAGTTATTGTAAGTACCTACAACCAACCTGAATGGTTACAAAAAGCACTTTGGGGATTTGAGCAACAACTTGAAAAGAATTTTGAAATTATTATTGCCGACGATGGTTCGGGAGACGAAACCAAAAGAATGATTGATTCCTTTAAAGAGAATTCTCCTTTAAAAATCACACACGTTTGGCAAGAAGACCACGGTTTTCAAAAAACAAAAATTCTCAATAAAGCAATTGTAGCTTCAAAAGGGGAGTACCTCATTTTTACAGATGGGGATTGTATTCCAAGAAACGATTTAGTTTCTACACACCTTGGCTTAAGTCGTCCAGGATGTTTTCTTTCTGCGGGGTACTTCAAGCTTACCATGAGTATTTCTAAAAAAATTACAAGAGAAGACATAAAACTGCAACGTTGTTTTAATGCAAAATGGTTGTTAAAACAAGGATTAAAGAAAACATTCAAGATAAACAAACTTACTTCTTACGGTTTCAAAGAAGATTTTCTAAATACATTTACTCCTACTAGTGCTACTTGGGATGGTAACAATGCTTCAGGGTGGCGTAAGGATGTAATTGCAGTTAATGGATTCGACGAACGTATGCAATACGGTGGAGAAGACCGTGAAATGGGCGAGCGCTTAATGAACTACGGAATAAAACCCCTTCAAATTCGATATAGCACAGTAACCTTACATTTAGATCACGCTCGAGGGTATGTTACTAAAGACATGTTTGTAAAAAACAAAGCTATAAGACGTATTACAAAACAAGAAAAAAGAGTTTGGACGAAATACGGAATTCTAAAGACTGATGCTCCTGAAAGTGTTTTAAAGGAAAAAGTAGAAACTAACTAGACTTTTACATCAGAAAGGTGATGCGCTAAATAGGGCTTCAACTTTTTGAGAATCATTTCAGATTTTAATTCCTTGTAAAGCTCTTGAGGGTTTTTCTCAATCGACCTTCTTTCTTCTGGAGTAAAGCTTTTAAATAGGTCTGGAACTTCTTCTAGTAGATGAATGGATTGATGGAATACTTCATCTTCAAAACTATTCCAAGCATCTTTATCTATATAAGGTGAGTATATTGTGAAAGTTGGTTTGTTTACCGCCTTTGCTATGTGAACACTTCCTCCTTCATTACTGATTAACATATCGCATTGACTCATTAATACGGCAAAGCCACGAATACTATCTTCATAAATTTCCATATTTATCTTTTCCTTGTGCGCACACGCATTGTATATTTTTAAGGCTTCTTCTTTTTGATGAGGTGCATAATTGAAAAGGATGGTAGCCTTATAGTTTTTGGTGACAAAATCTATAAGCTCAACAATATACTCGTAGGGCATAGATTTATTTGGCGTGCTTCCTAAAACTCCAAACATTATAACAGGCCCACTAATGTTTTGTAATTTATTTTCGGATTTCTCTATTTCGCTTAAATATATTTTTGGTACATAGTCAGGTTCTGCCAATGGAAAAACTTGATATACTAAGTTAACTCTATCCTCAATCCCTCTTCCGCAAGGCAATGTGGCTTTCTTTTTGAAATTTATTGGATGCGTATAAAAAGGAAGTTTTAGTTTTTTATGTGCTTTTTTGAAGCCAACTCTGTATTGAGCTTTACTTGTAAGACAAATAATTCTACTTTGAAACTTAGCATAAGGGTCGAAGATAATATCGTAATTCTGCTCTCTAATTTTTAAAGCAGTTTCAAAAAGTTTGGGCAGACGCTTAAGCTCTTTTTGGTTTATTGAAATTATACGATCGATATTTGGGTTGTTTTCAAGTACACCAATAGTATAATCGTAAGCAAAAAAGGAAACTTCACTATTAGGAAATACTTTTTTAATATTATTAGCAATAACAGAGCTCAGTAGCACATCGCCAATACGTTTGTTTTGTATGATTAGTATTTTCTTCATAGTGTATTACTTTGTTAGACTTCGTCTTCTTTGCCAAAATTTGTACATCGCCTTAAAGTAAAGTTTGTATTTTCGTATAAAATCCCACAGCATAAGCACGGGATAAAGATTTTAAATTACCTTCGCAAAATACCTTTTTTGACTGTATAAATATTAAAAATGCGCGAGAATTTCGTAATCAATCCAAAATATTCACACTTGCAACCTGCATTGAAAGACGCACTTTATCAATTTGAAAAAGTAGGGGAGTATGTAACCAAAGGTGAGCGCAATGTTATAAAAAAAATAGAATTAAATGGTGTTGTATTCAATATTAAGAGTTTTAAAACACCTAATTTCTTTCAGTCTATAATATACCAATTCTTTAGAAAAAGTAAGGCAAAACGCTCTTTTGAGTACGCTTCTAAATTAGCTAACTTCGGAATTGGAACGCCAACACCTGTAGCATATATCGAGTTTTTTACATTTGGATTAAAACAGAGCTATTATATAAGTGAACACCTCGAATACGATTTCGATTTTCGAGTTTTAATTCATAAACCGAAGTTTGAAAATCGGGAAGAAATATTACGACAGTTTACCCAATTCACTTT
Organism: Aequorivita sp. 609; assembly: GCF_014212065.1. NCBI lineage: Bacteria > Pseudomonadati > Bacteroidota > Flavobacteriia > Flavobacteriales > Flavobacteriaceae > Aequorivita > Aequorivita sp. 609. Next base: position 131,805 of record NZ_JACJVM010000012.1, read on the forward strand.
TAAACTACACGAAAACGGAGTAAACTTTTTAGATCATTCCCCTGGGAATACTTTAATTACCGATGTAGGAAATAACAAATACGAATTCTATTTAATTGATTTGAATAGAATGAGATTTGAACCAATGAGTTTTGAAAAGCGAATGAATAACTTCCGCAGACTCTGGCCTTCAAAAACTATGGTTAAGATTATGGCCGATGAGTATGCTAAACTCTACAATAAAAGCTCTTCAGAAACCTATGAAACTATGCTGAAGTACAGTCGTAATTTTCAGAAAAAGAAAAACAGCAAAAAGCTGAGAAAGCGTAAAAGGCAGCGTTCTCGAGCTTAAAACTTCGCTGAAAGCTTCACATTAAAAATTCTCGGTGTTAAGTAATTCGGAATAGCGTATTGAAGTTTGCTATAAACATCTCTTACAAAAGTGTTTGTAATTGAGTTTTGAACATCGAATATATTGAAAATTTCTGCTCCAACCGAAAGTTCCTTAAATGGTTTTAACCACCCGCTATCTCTTAACTTCGTGTCATCTACAATTACGTAGCTAACGCCAATATCGGCACGCTTATAGTCTGGTAAACGCGTTTGATAGTTATAAGGGTCGGCATAACTTGGGGAACCACCTGGAAGTCCAGTGTTGTACGTCAAGTTAAGATACATTTTAAGCGATGGAATAACTTTTACGTAGTCCTGAAACAACATACCAAATTTTAGGCGTTGATCTGTAGGACGGAAAATATACCCTTTGTCATTAATGTTTTCCTCTGTTTTTAAATATCCAAAACTCAACCAGCTTTCTGTCCCTGGAACAAATTCTCCTGCCAGACGTACGTCTAAACCGTAAGCATAAGCAACAGCACTGTTGTTTGCACGATATCGAATACGAACGTTTTCTAACGTATATGGATTAACATTATCTAGGTGTTTGTAATATACTTCAGAATTCAATCTAAATTCGCGGTCCCACATTTTGAAGCTGTAATCGTTTCCGAATACAATGTGTACAGATTTTTGTGCCTTAACTCCAGGACGTACAGTTCCTGTTGAATCTCTTAACTCGCGATAGAACGGTGGTTGGTGGTACATACCTCCCGAAAGACGGAAAAGCATATCCATTTCCCAATCTGGTTTTAAAGAAACCTGTGCTCGTGGACTAAATACAGTTTGTGATGTACTTGTAATGTTTTGTCCGCTTACGGTCCAATTGTGCGCACGAACACCTGCATTTAACCAAAGGTCGCTACCTCCAAGAGTAGTTTTTCTACTCCATTGAGCATAACCAGATATACGGTCTATTTGCGTATCATTCATTGCTCTTACGTTTGTGTAAGGAACAATTGGCGAAGTATCTGGAGAGTAAGGTTGATTGTTAGGAGGGAAAATAGGTGGGCGAATTGAAAACCCAGCCGAGTCGATAATTTCATATTCGTTTACACGGTCGCGAATATCCTCGTGAGTGTATTTTATTCCGTATTCAATATTGTTATCTTCAATAGAAAGATTCCCCTTGTGTTCGAAGTTAAGGATTAAGGCATCCAAGTCGTTTCTAGCGTGAGTAAGTTGCCCGCCAATACCTCTTGTAAACTCTACTTGTCCTAAGTCTTCTCCTCCCAGGTCTGTGTTTACTTCACCTAAACGATATTCAGCAAGGATGTCGTAATATTCTTGTTCAGTAGTTTGATAAACAGATCCGATGAACTTAGCTGTGTAATTATCTGAAACAACCCAAGTTGATTTTAAAGCTCCAAAATAAGTGTTGTATTTATCTTCTTCTTGACCTTCATAAAACACAAGTAGCGCAATAGGATCGGAAATTGTACCGAAGTTAGTCTGTCTTGTTAGCGGTCTGTAATTGTATTCGTTAATTGATATATTACCTAAGAATCCAAGTTCAAATTTATTGCTGAATTTATAAGTAAGATATGTTTGGGCATCTGCGAATTTTGGTCTGTAATTGGTTTCTGTTTCTTTTGCTTGAACAAAAAGACTGTTATCGCGGTAGCGAATTCCGAAAATACCTGACAGACGACCATTTTTTGAAACCCCTTCTACAGAACCACTAGCTCCTAATAAACTAGCTTCTATGGAAGCACCAAAATTTACTGGGCGGCGATAGGTAATGTCTAGAACAGAAGAAAGTTTATCCCCATATTTTGCTTGAAATCCACCAGCTGAGAAATCTACATTGCTAGTAAGATCACTATTTACAAAGCTTAACCCTTCTTGTTGCCCGCTTCTAATTAAGAAAGGACGATAAACTTCAATTTCATTAACATAAACTAAGTTTTCGTCGTAATTACCACCACGAACAGCGTATTGAGTACTTAATTCGTCATTACCATTTACACCTGGAAGTGATTTTAGAAGGTTTTCAACACCCGCATTTGCACCTACCATTTTACGAATTACCTCTGGTGAAATAGTAGTTACCCCTTCAACGCGTTTGTTTTCTCTACCCGAAATTACAACTTCACTTATTTGCTCAATAGTAGTGTTCATTACAGGGTTTAACTCGTAATCCTCATTTGGAGAAAGGTTCACAGTTACCTGTACTTTTTTATGACTTAGATGCGAAAAAACAATAGTAACATCTTGATTTGATGGTACTTTAAGTAAGTAAAACCCATTAAAATCTGAAATAGTTCCAGTGTCGTTATAGGTTACATTTGCCCCAGCTACGGGAAAGTTGTTTTCGTCAAGAATAATTCCTTTTACAATCGATTTCTGAGCAAACACAACGGTTGCAAAACATAAAAAGAAAAGTGTGAGCGATAGTTTTATTGTTTTCAAAAGCTTGAATTAGGGGTGTTTTCTGAAAAATTTTGCTTCAAATGTAGCACTATTTCCTACATTATCAATCACTATAAGTTTCAAATTATTTTCAGTTTCTAAGTTTACATTGTCGTTAAAATTATAAACTAGAACGTCTGTTTTATAATCATATTCTGTTAAAATGAATTTTCCGTTGATGGTAGCTCTATACGAGCTAATACCACTTAAGTCATCTTTGATTTTAATTTTTAGAAAATTCTCATTGCTTATCCATTTGTCTTCTGAAAAATTTACAGGCTCTATCTCAGGTGGAATTGTATCTGATGCAATGATGTACGTTCCAAATGTTCTTGTTTTGGCTACAAGTTTATCGCCGTTTCTACTGGTAGAAGTGTAATAAGGTTCGCCCTTGGTGTTTAATCTACCTAAATAAAGCTTGTCCTTGTCTTCTTCTCTATAAGACGAAATATCTGCCGATAAGGTGATGTTGGTGTGAATTGGTACAATATCTTCGTGAAATATTAATGTATCTCCATCGGCGCGAATGTCTAAATAAGTGTCTTCGTATAAACTATTAGCCGGAATATAAATGCTGAATTTACCCTTTGTAATTGAAGTAGCGTGATCTGCATTGATATAATCGTCGGTAACCTTATTGTTTTTCGGATCGAGGATATCCATTTTAGCCCCTTCAATTGGAATTGTAACAAAAGTTGTATTTCCTTTTAAGTCGTTGATGCTAATGGTATAAATTGAATGTAAACTATCTTTTACCGTTACATATCCATTATCGTCTTCGTAGGTGATTACGCTTAATGGATTATTCTTTTCTCTAAATAGCTTTTGAATTCTACTTTTATTTGTCTCAAAGTATTCATAATCTATATACCTGTTGAGGTAGCGAGTTTCAGAGAATGAAAACTTATCGAAGGTAACTTCAAATTTTTCAGAACCATTAAAATTTGTTTGAATTCTATAACTACCGTTTTTATTTGAAGCTCCATCAAACTGGTCGTAGGTAGTTACTCCAAACCCGATTTTGCCATAAGCTTTAATGCCTTCGGTTTTATAGGTGCCATCTTTTTGCTTAATCAATCTTAATTTAGTTCTATTTTGACTTTGATTTACGTGTCCATCTTCATCTATTGTATAAGCGAAAACACCCATTAATAACGGAGCTTTAGAATCTGGAATATCGATACCAAAATGAAGTGGATTAATCGGTCTTTGTGAGGCATCACGGATTTCATAATGTAAGTGTGGGCCGCCGCTACCTCCTGTGTTTCCTGTATATGCAATTAAGTCTCCTTTTTTAACAGCTAAGAGGTTTTTGTCAGGAAAAAGTTCTATTTCGAATGATTCTTTTGCGTACTGGGTTTCCTTTACGTGTTTTTCAATTTCTCCTGCATAGCTTCTTAAATGTCCATAAACCGTGGTGTATCCATTAGGGTGTAAAATATATAGCGCTTTTCCATACCCGTAATGACTAACTTTAATTCTGCTTACATACCCATCTGCAGGGGCGTAAACTGGCATCCCTTCGCGTTGTTGAGTTTTTATATCTAAACCGCTGTGGAAATGATTAGAACGAAGCTCACCAAAACTTCCAGAGAGGATCATTTTTATATCCAATGGGTTTGAAAAATAATTTTTAGGAAAATTGTTTTGGGCATAAGTAAAGCTCCCGATAAGTAGGAGTAACGATAAAATTTTTTTCATAGTGTAAAAATAATAATACGTTAGGAATAAAAAAGGGACAACAACTTAATTAACGATATGTATGCTGATTCTATTTTAATTTGAATCCTTATTTCTTGCAATAATTATTAAAGTCCGATTGAAACTTTACAAAATAACTCTTTATAGAAAGAATTAATGCGCTTAATCCAGATCTAAAAATTGATTGTTGTATATTTATAAAAACTTAAAAACAAAAGATTTAGGTGTGTCCTAGTGAAAAATCACTTTAAGTATAGAATTTTGTGTTTTGTATTAGAATTTGCGGAGGAAAGTAACCGGGTTGCTTATGATCGAAATTAACTTAGGCTTTAAGAGTTTAATTGTTAATAACCTTTTGTTTAGAATTTGCATAGATAGCAAACTGCAATAGGTTGATTATCAAAGATAGTTTTGCAAATTTCTTTCTAATACCACAATTATTTGGTTTATCATTATAAAATACTGAAAAAATAACAGAAAACTGTTTGTGTTTTAGCAAGGGTATGCTAACTTTGTGAAAGAAGTATTGAACAAAAATTTTAATGAGTAATCTTTCTGAAATTGTTGATTCTCTTGAGAATAGAGTGGGTCAGTTGCTTAACAAGCATGAGAAATTAAAAACTGCCAATGCTCAATTGGAAGAAGAGATAATCAATTTAAAGTTAAAACAGCAGCAATCTGAACAAGAAATTGAAGCTTTAACCGAAAAAAACAATTCATTAAAACTCGCAAACTCAATGCTTGGCAGTGACCAACATAAACGAGAAACGAAACTCAAGATAAACGCTTTAGTTCGGGAAATAGATCAATGTATTGCCCAACTTTCCGAATAATATAACAATGTCAGAACAATTAAAAATAAAACTATCGATAGCAGACAGGGTTTATCCCTTGACTATCAATCCTTCGCAGGAGGAGGGGTTGAGATTGGCGGCGAAGAAGATAGAAGAAATGATTAAGAAGTTCGAGCAAAGTTATGCTGTGCGTGACAAACAGGATGTGTTAGCAATGAGCGCCCTCCAGTTTGCTGCCCAGGTAGAGCAAAAACAAATAGATAGATCTAGTGAAACCAAGGAAGCAGAAGAAAGGCTAAGGGCTTTAAGTCAAATCCTGGAGGAGCAACTATCGTAACGTTCTTTTAATTAAATAAGGTAACTGCCTACATTAATATTATTTTTGGTAAACTCAACACGAATTCTTTAAAAAAGGGTGAGTTAAAGTTGTAAAAGCGGGCCGTCTTCGAGCGGATTCTTGATCAGCTTGTTAGCCCTAAACATTTTTTTAAGGAGTTTATTCAAAACTAATGTATTGATGTAGGCTTTTTTTTATATAAAAATCAACAAATAAATGGATATAGTAACTATAATAATTAGTGCCATCGTTGGGATAGCGATTGGTTTTTTTATTGCAAAAATACTGGAGAGAAATAACGCATCCCACGTTTTATCAAGAGCTAAAAAAAGTGCTGCAGCAATATTAAAAGAAGCAAAATCTGAGGCAGAAAGCATAAAAAAAGACAAAATATTACAAGCGAAAGAGAAGTTCCTAGAACTTAAAGCAGAACATGAGAAAGTAATATTAAGCCGTGATAAAAAGATTTCTGACACTGAAAAAAGAGTACGTGATAAGGAATCGCAAGTTTCTAACGAACTAGCAAAATCAAAGAAATTAAACGCTGAACTTCAATCAAAACAACAAGAGTTTGACGAGAGAATTTCAGTTCTAGATAAAAAACAAAGTGAAGTAGATAGACTTCACCGCAGTCAAGTAGAGCAATTAGAGGTAATCAGTAGCTTATCTGCTGAAGAGGCTAAAGCTCAGTTAATGGAAAGCCTAAAAGACGAAGCCAAAACTCAAGCTATGGCTTTTGTTCAAAACTCTGTTGAAGAGGCCAAAATGACTGCTCAACAAGAGGCAAAGAAAATCATTATCAATACTATTCAACGTATAGGAACAGAAGAAGCAGTTGAAAATTGCGTTTCTGTATTTAACCTAGAAAGCGATGATGTAAAAGGTAGAATTATTGGTCGTGAAGGTCGAAATATTCGTGCTATTGAAGCAGCTACTGGGGTTGAAATTATAGTAGACGATACTCCTGAGGCAATTATTCTTTCTTGTTTTGATTCAGTAAGAAGGGAAATTGCACGTCTATCACTGCATAAACTTGTAACAGACGGACGCATTCACCCTGCACGTATTGAAGAGGTTGTTCAGAAAACAACCAAGCAGATAGAAGAAGAGATCATTGAAGTTGGTAAGCGTACAGTTATCGATTTAGGAATCCACGGTTTACACCCAGAGCTTATTAAAGCTGTTGGACGTATGAAGTATCGATCGTCTTACGGACAAAACCTATTACATCACTCACGTGAGGTTGCAAAACTTTGTGGAGTAATGGCTGCAGAGCTTGGTTTAAATGCTAAACTTGCTAAAAGAGCTGGATTATTGCACGATATAGGGAAGGTACCAGAAACGGAAACAGAAATGCCTCACGCACTTTTAGGAATGCAATGGGCTGAGAAATACGGTGAAAAGCCTGAGGTTTGCAATGCTATTGGTGCTCACCACGACGAAATTGAAATGACAAGCTTACTATCTCCTATTGTTCAGGTATGTGACGCTATTAGCGGTGCACGACCTGGAGCAAGACGACAAGTATTAGACTCTTACATTCAGCGTTTGAAGGATTTAGAAGATATCGCTTTTGGTTTTGGAGGGGTTAATAAAGCCTACGCCATCCAAGCAGGACGTGAGCTTCGTGTAATGGTTGAAAGTGAAAAAGTAAGCGACGAGAAAGCTGCACAATTATCTTTTGAAATTTCACAAAAAATCCAAACGGATATGACGTATCCTGGTCAAGTGAAAGTAACTGTTATCCGTGAAACACGATCAGTTAATATAGCGAAGTAAATAAGATTAAACTATATATAAAATAAGCCGCAATGAACATTGCGGCTTGTTTTTTTGTTGAAATCTATTAGTCCTTATTCATCATAAAGATTTACATATCCCTTAGATTCTTCTTCAAAGAACTTTCCATTGATGTATCTGTAATGGCGGTCTAATTTGGCAATTTTCTCCATGTCAGAATCTCTGAGTTCTACATCTGCCGATTTAAAATTCGAAATTATATGATCTTTGGTTGTAGATTTTGGGATAGCAGCACAGCCTCTGTGATTATGCCAGGCAATTAGTACTTGTGGTACAGTAGCGCTTCTATCCTTGGCAATTTCTTTTAAAACATCTATATCAAACATATTTGGTTCGTCTTCGGCTTTCATTGCTGAAATACGATCTCCCGAACCTAGTGGTGAGTATGCTGTAAGCAAAATGTTTTCACTTTTACAATACTCTAATAAATCGTTTTGCTGGAGCAGCGGGTGAAGTTCTACCTGATTCATTTCGGGTTTTATGGTTGCTTTAGAAATCAGGTCTTTTAACTTCTTAACGCTAAAATTGGAAACTCCAATATGCTTTGCTAGTCCGTTTTTCTTGGCTTCTTCCATTTGTTTCCAAGTTTCTATTAGCGGAGCTTCTTCAAGAGTAAGATAGTCGCTCGGTTTCTTAGGAAATTCAACTCCATTTCTAAAGGCTACTGGCCAATGGATTAAATATAAATCTAAGTAATCCAATTGAAGTTTTTTAAGTGAATCTTGCAAGGCTGGGATTACTTGGCCTTCTGCGTGAGAGTCGTTCCAGAGTTTGGAAGTAATGAATACATCTTCGCGATATATTTTACCTTCTGCAAATATCTCGGCTAAGGCTTCTCCAATAATTGCTTCATTGCCGTAATTTGTAGCGGTGTCTATATGTCTATAACCTGCGTAAATAGCGTCTTTTATCGCTTTTTTCAACTCATTTCCAATTGATTTCCAAGTTCCTAATCCAATGGCGTGCATAGTATCACCATTACTGAATTTTAATGTCTTCATATATATTTTTTTTCTTTTTAAGTTAAACCTTCAAAATATAAAAGGATTGTAGGAAAAGAAAAAAAATGTAGCTGTTTGGGAGTTTTTTAACCTTATGAATTCAGAAAAAAAAGTGCTTTCGTAATTGAAATATCATCATAATTTCCACCTACCTTCTAGGGTGAAATTTATTGATAACTTCAGTCAAGTGTTTTCGGTCAATATGAGTGTAAATTTCGGTAGTAGTAATGCTTTCATGTCCTAGCATTTGTTGAATTGCACGTAAATCGGCACCGTTTTCTAAAAGGTGAGTAGCATAGGAGTGTCTAAAAGTATGCGGACTAATGGTTTTTTTTATTCCTGCTTTTTCAGCTAAACGCTTTACAATGGTAAATATCATGGCCCGTGTAAGCTGCCTGCCGTGTTGGTTTAAAAAAAGCGTATCGGCATCCTTAGGGTCTATTTTATGATGAACTCGTACTTGTTTTTGGTAAATGGTTATATATTTTTCTGTGATAGGACTAATAGGGACTAAACGCTGTTTATCACCTTTCCCCGTGACTTTAATAAAGCCCTCATCAAAATACAAATCGGATATTTTCAGGTTTGTTAATTCTGAAACACGAAGTCCGCAGCCGTAAAGTGTTTCTATTATCGCACGATTGCGCTCTCCTTGTTTAGAACTTAAGTCGATTGCACCTATAAGAGAGTCAATTTCTTCAATCGCAAGAGTATCAGGAAGTTTTCTACCCAGTTTTGGAGCTTCAATTAATTCTAAAGGATTAGTATTTCGATAATCTTCAAAAATTAAATACGTAAAAAAGCCTTTTAGCCCTGAAATTAACCTGCTCTGTGAGCGAGGGTTTATTGTTTTTGCTGTGTCATATATAAACTGCTGAAGCGTTTCTTCAGAAATAGAAATAGGAGAAGTCTTTATTTCATTTTTTTCTAACCAGCGCATTAGTTTCTTAACATCTAACGAATAATTAATTATAGAATTATCTGAAAGTCCACGTTCTAAGCGGAGGAAATTTTGATAATCTTTTAGAGTTTGTTGCCAGTTCATAGTGCTATATTACTACTAATTATAATAGTTAACAAAATTCTAAATATTTTAATATGTATATGATTAATGATAACTTGTCGTTTTAATTAACAAATCAAAACTTTACACTATGAAGAAATTAATGATTGCGTTTTGTGCACTTTTTATGGGAGCTACTGCTTTTTCCCAAAACCTTGATTTAGGGATTAAAGCTGGGGCTAACTTTGCGAATATCTCAGATGTTAATGATTTATCCAGTAAAACTGGTTTCCAAGCAGGTATTTTTGCTGGAATAAAATTTACCGACAAAGTTGGGATTCAGGCAGATGTTCTGTATTCACAACAAGGAGCGGAGTTTGATTATGGAAAATTCGACTTAAACTATGTAAACGTACCCGTTGTATTGAAATACTACTTAGTACAGGGTTTAAATATTCAAGCAGGGCCGCAATTTGGGTTTATTTTGGATGATGATATTTATGAAAACAGATTAGGAAGCAATTCTATTAAGGCAAATGCTGAAAAAAGTGACGTTTCTGGAATTGTAGGAGCTGGATACGATTTTCCTTTCGGAGTTCGTTTGGATGCTAGGTACAACTTTGGATTGTCTGATGTTTCAAAAACAGAAGGATTTGAAGGGAAAAACACAGTGTTTTCCCTTGCACTAGGATACTCTTTCCTATAATGAGAAAACATAATTATAATAAATAAGCCATCCATTATGGGTGGCTTTTTTTATAAGATTTTACTTTTGGAAGGCAATCTAAAATATTGCTATTCCAAAACAATTTGATACTAACGATATTAACAATTAAAGTAAAAGCATATTAGATTGTTAGATATACTATATATTTGTTTTCGTTAAAACTAAACCGAATTAATATGAAAAAACTGATAGTTGCAGTTATCATCTTATTTATTGGAGTAAATTCTTATTCACAAGAATTTGATCTTGGAATAAAAGGTGGGATTAATTTTTCGAATATTTATGGCTTAGAACCACTTAATTTAGAATATAAAGAAGGGATTGTAGTAGGAGTTTTTGCAGGTATAAAGTTTTCAGATAGAATTGGGTTGCAAGTCGATGCATTATATTCTGAACAAGGAGCTAAATTTACGGATAGCGGAAAGTTTGAATTAACTTATTTAAATGTACCTGTTGTTTTAAAGTATTATCTTGTAGATGATCAGCCACTTTATATACAAGTAGGACCACAAGTTGGAATTTTATTAAAAGATGACTTAAGAACCGTTATTGATAATACTAGTATTAAAGCAGTTGGAAATGATACCGATATTTCTGCTGTAATGGGTATGGGATACGATTTCCCGTATGGAATTAGAATTGAAGGTCGATTTAACCTAGGAATTACAAATGTTACCGATTACCAGTTAGAAAGCGGAAGACATAAGTATATTTCGCTAACCATTGGTTATTCCTTCCTATAGGTAGAATTTGAGTATAGATAACACAAGCCACTCATTCAGGGTGGTTTTTTTGTATAAACATTAAGACGATTTCATAAAAACCGCTAAAGTTTGGTAGTTTTCAGTTAAAAGAAAATTAAAAATTAGGATGTGAAATGACTAATTTATGACTTTTGAAGTGTTAACTAAAAAAACAAATAAATATGAAAAAGTTATTTTTTATTGCAGCAACTATAATGTTATCAGTAACTGCGACACAAGCGCAAGAAGTGCGTTTAGGAGCAAAAGGTGGTGTTAACTTCGCTAACTTAGGTGGTGATATCGACGATGCTGATTCTAGAACAGGTTTCCATATTGGTGCTTTAGTAGAAATTCCAGTTACTGAAAGATTTTCAGTTCAGCCAGAGGTTTTATACTCTGCTCAAGGTGCTAAGTATGAAGAAAGCGGCACAGAAGCGGGTGTTGATTATTTGTTCAGATCAGACCTTAAACTAGACTATATTCAGGTACCTGTAATGGCTAAGTTTTATGTAGCTGAGGGATTTGCAATTGAAGCTGGTCCACAAATTGGTTTTCTTGCATCTTCTAAAGCAGAATCTGAAAGCACAATTGGTGGAGTAACTGTAAAAGATGAAGGTGATATAGAAGATATCTCTAGTATAGATTTCGGTCTAGGTGCCGGTGTATCTTATAGACTTCCAATGGGAGTTTTCTTTGGAGCACGTTATAACCACGGATTATCAAATATTAACGATTCTGGTGATGATAAAGTAAACAACAGTGTTTTCCAATTATCAGCAGGATACTCATTCTAATAACTTAGAATCTTATTAATACAATTTAAAACCACCCATTTTGGGTGGTTTTTTTATATCTAAAAAGCACTTTGAATTTAACACCTACGCTGCTAATATTCTTATTTTCTGTATTTTACAGTATATGGTTCCTTCTATTACCAAATTCTAACCGAAAACCCCCGAATTCTAAATAGGACTTGTTAAGCCTTAGTTAGATACATAGGTTTGTGTATACATTTTTGAAGAAGTGAAGTAATGTTGCAAGGGAAAATGTCTATTGAAATATTAAATTAAAAATTTTAACTATTAATTTTTAAACTAAATCAATCAATTATGAAAAAAATTCTACTTTTTATCGCAGTAGTAGCATTAACCTGTACCACTGCTCAAGCTCAAGAAGTTCGCTTAGGTGCAAAACTAGGTCTAAACGTAGCCTCTTTAGGAGGGGATAGCTATGGTGTTGGGAGTCTAGGTTCTAGAACAAGTTTCCATATAGGAGCATTAGCTGAAATTCCATTAAAAGGAAAATTTGCCCTTCAACCAGAATTATTATATTCTTCTGAAGGTTCAAATTGGAACGCTTGGGGATTGGGAAATAGTGATATTAAGCTAGATTATTTACGTGTTCCTGTATTGGCAAAATTTTATATAATCGAAGGCTTAAGCGCTGAAGCAGGCCCTGTTTTTGGAGTACTAGTTAGTGCTAGTGATGCTAGTGATGACGATACAAAAGATTACTATAAAAGCTTTGATGCCGCATTTGGAATTGGTGCGACTTACCGTTTAAATATGGGTGTTTTCTTTAGTTTGCGTTATAACAAAGGCTTATTAGATGTTAATGATAGGGATGTTGTAGATTACGGCTCAAACCAAAGTAACGTATTCCAAGTATCAGCAGGATATTCTTTCTAACCAAATTATATTTTTTTTTGAAAGCAGGAAATTCATTTTCCTGCTTTTTTTTGTTTTATACAATTCATAAGTAATCTTATATTTTTTATGTGTAGATTAGATAAATTAATATAAACAACCAACACATGAAAAAACTATTACTAATTACAGTACTATCGGTAGTGTCAATTGCTACGGCTAGTGCTCAAGGGATAACCTATGGTGTAAAAGCTGGGGTAAACTTATCGACTTTTACTGGAGATTCATTTACAGGATTCGATACACGGGTAGGGCTTCATATTGGGGGATTAGCAGAAATTCCACTTTCGGAAAAATTTTCAGTTCAGCCAGAAGTGCTCTATTCCCAAAAAGGAAGCGAGTTTTTTGGAACGGAAACACACTTGAGCTACCTTGATGTTCCTATTATGGCAAAATATCACATAGTTCATGGGCTTAGTGTAGAATTAGGGCCTGTGCCAAGCTTTCTTGTAAATGCAGAGCAAACTAAGAGTGGAGTAGAGAGTGATGTTTCCGATTATACAAAAACTTTTGACTTTGGAATTGGGGGTGGTGTAAGCTATAAACTTCCAATGGGTGTCTTTTTTAGCTTGAGATTTACTAAAGGATTAATGGAAATTAGTGAGCCTGAAAAGTACGATCCAGAAGATGATTATAGATTAAACGTTGAAAACAACGTGTTTCAAATCTCTGCGGGTTATACATTTTAAACTTAATTAGCTATATTGTATTTAGAATTTACGAGGTGAAGTATATATTAAAAAAAATCTAATTATTATGAAAAAAATATTCGCTTTTTCGTTTTTGCTTTTGTTTGTTTTTATTTCGGTAAAAGCACAATCTGAATTAAGGTTAGGAGTAAAGGGAGGAGTTAATTTTGCTAATGTTGGAGGTGATTTTACCAATAATACTAAAGGAGTGTTTGGGTTTCATCTAGGTGGTTTAGCAGAATTTCCAATTGTAACAAATTTAACTTTTCAACCTGAAATCTTATTTTCTGCTCAAGGTTCTGAGCATAATACGATAGCTACAGATGGTCCAAAGATAATTACAAATCTCAATTACGTTAATCTACCGTTAATGGCAAAGTATTACCTTATAGATAATTTTAGCGTAATGGGAGGGCCACAGCTAGGGTATCTTGTTTCTGCTAAAAATGAAATTACCTCCTCAGGATTTTTGGGTAGATCTACCGTTCAAAAAAACGATTTAAAAGACGAAATAAGTAATTTCGATTTCGGACTTGGAATAGGTGCAGAATATCGATTAGATTTAGGGGTATTTGTTCAGCTACGGTATGTTATTGGAGTGTCTAATGTAAATGAAAAGGAAGGGGTAGTTCTTGGATACCATCGTACATCTAATGACGTTAAAAGCACCAATAACGTCTTGCAAATTTCTGCTGGGTATTCGTTTTAATTCCTGTTCATTTTGTTTTATGAATAAGAATTTATTGCTCTTTCTTTAATTTTCTATATTTACGGTATGAAAATAATCATTGTAAACGGGCCGAACCTAAACTTGCTCGGAAATAGAGAAAACGATATCTACGGAAACGAGTCGTTTACTGAATTTTTAGAGAGACTTCAGAAGAAATATGCAAATCTTGAGATTTCTTATTTTCAGTCTAATATTGAAGGTGAAATAATTGATAAAATTCAAGAAGTGGGCTTCAGTTACAACGGTATTATTCTAAACGCGGCTGCCTATACACATACTTCAGTAGGTATAGCCGATGCCGTAAGAGCAATTACAACTCCAGTAGTAGAAGTGCATATTTCCAATACTTTTTCTAGAGAAGACTTTCGTCATAAAAGCTACATCTCACCCCATGCTAAAGGGATAATAGTAGGTTTTGGATTGCAGAGCTATGAGCTAGCGTTACAAAGTTTTTTGGAAGAAAGACTTTAGAAGATGATTGGTGATTGGTAGATTTTAGTTTTTGAGAAGACTAAAAAGGATATGCTTAACATTATTAAATTAAATAGATTTGGGAACAGGAGCATGAATCTTAAGTTGTGACGTTTGAGCCATGAACTGGTGGTCTTACTTTTGAAACCGTTGGCTAATCTGACCCCTTCCGACTTTCAAATCGTTTTACGATTTGAAAGCCACCTTCCCCTAAAAGAGGGGAAGGAGCTTTATATTGATTTGAAAAAACGGTAACTAGTTACCGTTTTTCAAATCTCAAATCTCAAATCTCAAATCTCACGACTTAGATTTTAAGTTTAGGTTAATCATTTTGTTTTATTCATTCGATTATGAAAAATATAGTATTTTCGCGCGCTTAAAGCAAACATACTTGACATCATGATCAACAACTTTACTATGGAAACCAGAATTGCCTGAACTGTTATTTCAGCGTTTTTTATTTCAGTTTCTGCTTTTTCGCAAGTAGGGATTAACAATACTAATCCAACAACTACACTCGATGTTAAGGGTGGAATTTTTTTAAGAGAAAGTGTAGCTCCACTTAAAATAAATGACGGTGTTAGTGAAAATATTGATTTAGGAGAAGTGCCTTATTCTCAATACTTAATTGAAGGCCCTACTGGTGCTTTTTCGATAAAGAGTATTAAGCCAATTTCAAATGCCGATGGTCAAATTGTACGATTGATAAATAGTACAGCTTATGATATGACAATTGTAAATGATAAAACGGCAAATCCTTTAAGAATTTTATGTCCAAATGAAAGTAATTTCAATTTAAAAGGGAAAAACTCATCGGTAACCTTACAATACAGTAAATCTCTTAGTAAATGGACAGTTTTGGAATATGCATCAAAGCAGGGTATGAGAAAAATTGATGCAATTGGAAAATCTAATATTCATCGGCAAAATTCCTCTTGGGATACTTTTGATGAATTAGATATAGAAATTACTCCTTCTAGCCCATTAATTTACTTAAACTTTAATGCTACCGGGCGTCGATATTTATTAGCATCTGCTAAATTCCGAATTCTAGTAAATGGCGACCCAATTCCAGGACTTGAAATTAGAGCGTCAAATAGTGGTGGATCCTACCATGCCTCACTTTCAATGTATCCATTAGAAGTGACTCCCGGTGAAAAAATTAAATTTAGTGTGCAATGGTTTAGAGAAGGATCAGCTATTTTTGTCATTTATAATCACCCCTTATCAGACCCATCACATAATAGATATCTTACAATTATAGACTAGGTTTTAGGCCGTAAATTGAAGTGAATTTTATATTAAATCAGCATCATAAAAAAGGGCCAGACTTTTAAGTCCGGCCCTTTTTAATTATTATTACATTTAATTTTTTTAAAGATTCTAAATTTCATCATCTCACATCTCACATCTAATATCTAGCATCTATCTTCCATCCAAAGATTACAAATGAATTACTTCTCCATAAGCATCTGCAACGGCTTCCATTACAGCTTCACTCATTGTTGGGTGCGGGTGGATTGCTTTTAATACTTCATATCCTGTAGTTTCAAGTTTTCTACCTAAAACAGCTTCAGCAATCATATCGGTTACACCAGCACCAATCATATGGCAACCTAACCATTCGCCGTATTTAGCGTCGAAGATTACTTTAACGAATCCGTCTTTATTACCTGAAGCACTAGCTTTTCCACTTGCAGAGAATGGGAATTTACCAACTTTAATTTCGTAACCCGCTTCCTTGGCTTGTTTTTCGGTCATACCTACACTTGCAATTTCTGGACTAGCGTATGTACACCCTGGAATGTTACCGTAGTCTATTGATTCTACATTGTGTCCAGCAATTTTTTCAACGCAAGTAATACCTTCTGCTGAAGCAACGTGGGCTAGGGCAGGACCAGGAACAACATCACCAATAGCATAGTAACCAGGAATGTTAGTTTGGTAAAAATCATTTACCATAATCTTCCCTTTATCGGTTACAATACCTACGTCTTCAAGTCCGATATTTTCAATATTTGACGCGATACCCACAGCAGAAAGAACTATTTCTGCCTCAAGAGTTTCTTCGCCTTTTTTAGTTTTTACAGTAGCTTTTACAGTTTTACCAGAAGTATCAAGTTTTTCAACAGAAGAATTTGTCATTACTTTAATTCCAGCTTTCTTAAATGAACGCTCAAATTGTTTAGACACTTCTTCATCTTCTAGAGGTACTAGGTTTGGTAAATACTCAACGATAGTAACTTCGGTACCCATAGAATTGTAAAAATGTGCAAACTCAACACCTATTGCACCACTTCCTACTACTATCATACTTTTAGGCTGCTTTTCTAAAGTCATTGCTTCGCGGTAACCAATAACCTTTTTGCCATCTTGCTTAAGGTTAGGTAATTCTCGTGAACGCGCACCAGTGGCAACAATAATATGATCTGCAGAATATTCTTTTCCGTCAACATCAACTTTCTTTCCAGCTTTTAGCTTTCCGAAACCATTGATAACGTCAATTTTGTTTTTCTTCAACAAAAACTGAACACCTTTGCTCATTCCATCAGCTACGCCACGACTTCTTTCAATAACTTTTCCGAAATCTTTGTCAAATTCTTTTACGCTAAGGCCATAGCTATCTGCATGTTTTAGGTAGTCAAAAACCTGTGCACTTTTTAAAAGTGCTTTTGTAGGAATACATCCCCAGTTTAAACATACGCCTCCAAGGCTTTCTTTTTCAACAATAGCGGTCTTTAAACCTAATTGTGAAGCTCTGATGGCAGTAACATAACCACCTGGCCCACTTCCTAAAACTATTACGTCGTATTTGCTCATTTTATGTATTTAAGTCTGATTTTTTTTGGAGGTACGAAATTACGAAAACTAAAATGAAGATGAAAATGAAATGTTAGTAAGGATTTGAGAGGTTTTTTTTTGACGTAAGACTGTAGGACGTAAGACGTAGGATAAATTCTGGATGCGAAAGTGGTGAGGGGTGCTTATTGACGTAGGACTGTAGGATGTAAGACGTAGGATAAATTCTGGATGCGAAAGTGGTGAGGGGTGCTTATAGACGTAGGACTGTAGGACGTAAGACGTAGGATAAATTCTGGATGCGAAAGTGGTGAGGGGTGCTTATTGACGTAGGAGTGTAGGACGTAAGACGTAGGATAAATTCTGGATGCGAAAGTGGTGAGGGGTGCTTATAGACGTAGGACTGTAGGATGTAAGACGTAGGATGAATTCTGGATGCGAAAGTGGTGAGGGGTGCTTATAGACGTAGGACTGTAGGATGTAAGACGTAGGATAAATTCTGATATCGAAAGTGGTTTGTGGGTAGATAAGCGTCAGGAAAATAGAAACTAGAATCTAGACACAGGGGTAGTAGATAATTGAAATGACATTAAAAACGATTCTCTACCAACAACCAACGACCACCGACTAAAGACTAACGACTAAAGACTAAAGACCAACAACCAACCTATCATTTCAGAGGTTTTGATGCTTTTAAATTTCGGTATATTTTGTAAAATGATTTTGCGGTTTTAATAATTATAATTACTTATAATTTATGTTTTCTTAGTAAACACGTTTATTTAACATTAAAAAATTAATAAAGTCAACTATATATTGTAAATTCATTGATGTTTTAACCAATTATGAATTAGGGGGTAACCCTTGAAAAAGCTTTATTATGAAAATATACTTCCAAAAGGTGGGGATCTTTGGGCTCATATTCCTATTCGTATTATTTTATCAAAACACAATAGCTCAAGTAGGGGTTGGTACTACTAATCCAAACACTAATGCAGTTTTAGAAGTTCATTCTTCCCCGGGAGCGGAGGGTGGTTTATTGTTGCCAAGTGTAGCGCTTTCCTCAACTGATAGTTTTTTACCACTTTCTGCACATGTTGCAGGGATGTTGGTTTATAATACTGTAACAGCAGGTAGTGCTCCAAACATTGTTACTCCTGGTTATTATTTTAATAATGGAGTAAATTGGGTGCGCATAGCTGATGCTTCAGTTCCAAACGATGACTGGACTTTAACAGGGAATAACGGGTTAAATGCTACTAATAATTTTATAGGAACTTTAGATGCAACTAATTTAAGATTTAGAACCTCTAACACAGAAGCTTTTGAAATTTCAAGTGGCAATGCGACCAATCGTGGGAAATTACGAGCTATGACAGATGGTACTGCGGCATTACCTGTTTATTCTTGGTCTTCAGATACTGATACTGGAATTTATAGGGTAGGAGCAAATTCGCTAGGGTTTTCAACAAATGGTAATGAGCGAGTGAGAGTATCTTCAAGTGGAAATATGAGAATTGGTTCAGGAGCAAATGCATCTGAGAAGCTAGAAGTGGATGGAAATTTAAGGATTAATGGTGCGTTTATGCCTGGAAATCAGGCGGGAGATGCAGGAAGAGTTTTGGTTTCAAATGGTCCGGGAAGTACTCCAGTTTGGGGTGGAAGCTTAGGGAATGTAAACCAAATTAATAGATATGCTACTATAAATGGGACGACTTTAAATCCTGGCGATGTAATTTCAATAACAGTGAATTTAACAGGACTTACAACTAGCGCATCTGCATTTGTAAATATTCAAGGAAATTGGACTTCACCTATTTATGACGATATAACGATTCACAATATAGAGATAAGAACAAATGGAGTTCGCTTTGTCGTGTCTAATAACACTGGTTTTGTTATTTATCCGGATATGATTTTTAATATTACTATTATACGATAATATGAAAGCAATAAAATTAATATTTATTATAAGTTGCTTGTTTTATTCAGCAATTGGAATAACTCAAGAAAAAAATTATGATCAAGTTAATAATCAAAGTGAAGAAAATTCGTCTAAAACAAGTACAAGGAATTTAACTCTTACGCCAGTTCTAATTAATCCGGCTGCTACAACAGTAGAAAAAACTTTTCATTCAAGAATTTCAAGCAGTAATATTGTCGATAACGACTCTTTGCGTAAGGAAACTTTTCTATCCTTAGAGCCAATTACTAATCAAAGTACTTTAACGTATAAACGAAGTATTGACAGTATTAAAAATTCTAATTTAAAGAGTAATAAGAGTGTAATTTTAAATGCTGTTTTAATCTCACCAGATGAATAAACTTCCTAGATTGTTTTGATGTTTATCACATAATTTAATATTTATAGTGGGAATATGTCAAGTTATTGTTGTTTATATTGATTAACGATGGAAATTTTTCAAAAATTAATGATAAATAGGTATTTTATTTTTATGTTTGTTATTGTTGTAAAATTCTGATACAACATAACTTAAGTATAAACTTAAAATTTCAATTACGGATGAATCAACACTACACCTTTCGAAAAGTAATCCTATTTTATTTTTTTTCATTCCTAACGATAACTGCCTTTTCTCAAGTGGGGATAGGTACTACAAACCCAAATACCAATGCGTTATTAGAGATAGATGCGTCAACTACTCCTGGAGGATTGCTTTTGCCTAGGGTAGCTCTTGTTGCAACTAATAATGTAGCTCCTTTATCCGCTCACTTAGCAGGGATGGCAGTTTATAACACTGCAACTACTACTGGCACTAATGGAGTTTCTCCAGGATATTATTTTAATGACGGAAGTAGATGGGTGCGAATTGCAGCAACTTCAGATGCTAGTGATGATTGGAAGCTAACAGGGAATGCGGGTACTGTGCCGGGTACAAATTTTATAGGTACAACGGATAATCAACCGTTTCGAGTGAGAACTGATAATCAAGAGCGGTTTGAGTTTACAAATAATGGTAGGTTGCGAAGTTTTCATTATGGAGGACCTGGACAACCTACCTATTCTTGGGTAGATAGATCTAATACAGGAATGTGGAGTCAAGCAGATAATGTTATAAGTTTTTCAACAAATGGAACTGAGAAATTTAGAATACCTAATGCTGAACAAGTACATGCAATGGGCAATGGAACTGCTGCAGCTCCTTTTTATTCATGGAGTTCAGATAGTGATATAGGAATGTATAGAATAGGGGCAAATACTTTAGGATTATCTACTAATGGTAATGAAAGGATGAGAATTATAAGTGGTGGAAATGTTGGGGTAAATACAGGGAATAGCTTGTGGACAGATGTCTCTTTAACTGCTTTTGCATTAAATAATAATGACGATGGTGTTGCTGGTAGTGCTACTAATGGTATCGGAGTTTATGGTCAATCTATAGACTACGTTGGTGTACAAGGTACTGTTGTGAGTTCAAGCTCTTTGGCTGGAGTTGTAGGGTCAAACGCTTCAGATAGTTACGGAGATGGAGTTTGGGGTTTAACTAGATTAGGGCAAGATGGAGTTTATGGAGAGAAATCCTCTGGTCTTGGAAATGGAGTTTTTGGGAATTCCACTAATATAGGTGTACGAGGAGTAGGTGGGAATGGAGGAATATTTGAGTCTGGTTTAAATAATGGATTTGGTCTTATTGCATGGAATACAACTCTTTTTGGTGCTAACCGGAATGGTTTACTAGCCATTGGTCAGAATTTAGGATATACATTAAATTTCCCAGGAACTGGAGCAGTATTAGTCGGAAGAAGTAGTGGTGGTTCGGGATGGGCTGACAATAATGATGGAACAGGTCTAATTGGAGTAGGTAATAAATTAAATACAGCATCTATTTCAGTAAATGGTGCAGGTGTGGCTGGTACAGGGGCTTCTGTAGGAGTATATGGAAAAGCAAATGCGGGTGCAAACCCTATTGGTGTTATAGGAGTAGGTAATAATATAGGTACTTATACTATACCCAGTGGTAATCAAGGAGCAGGAGTCGCAGGGACTGGATTAAATATAGGGGTTTTCGGCCATGCTACGGACGAGAATGGGTATGGTGTTTACTCTTCAGGAGATTTTCATGCCACGGGAACAATTACATCGGATCAACCAATTGTAGTGCCAAGGGGTATAATTAGCGATGGTTTTATTATAGAAGATGGACATGTAATGGTAGCTAACACTATTAATAGCCAAACAATTTCTGCCTCAGGAAATTTAACCGCAGGAGGAACGAAAAATTTTATAATAGATGATCCTCGAGATCCTGCAAACAAGTATTTAAAACACGCTAGTATCGAATCGAATGAAATTCTTAATCTGTATCGAGGTGTAAATGCATTTGATTCATCGGGGGAAGTTGTGGTTCAATTACCAGATTACTATGATGCTATTAATAAAAATGCTTCCTATCAGCTTACCTCCATTGGTGCAGCTATGCCAAATATACATATAGCAAAAGAAGTTAAGAATGGGGTTTTTGTAATAGCAGGTGGTGTGCCGGGTAAAAAAGTATCTTGGGTAGTAACTGCCGAAAGAAACGACCCTTACATTAGAAACAATCCAGAAAATCGTATTATGGTCGTCGATAAAGGGTCTGAAAGAGGGTTATATTTAACTCCTGAGGTATACGGACAATCTGCGGATAAAGGAATTTTAAGAAATAAAATAAGTGGAATTCAAAATAAAACAAATTCACATTTGAGTAGAAACTCTGTTGGTACTGCAGAAATGCAATCACAAACTTTAGATGCTACAAAAATAAATAGAGAAGAAGTTTTAAATCAAACAATGCCATTAAGAGAAGTGAAAAATCCTGAATCAATTAAAAGAATTAACAATCAGTATAAACCTCAAGGTAGTACTGAAAATAATGTTTCCAAAAACGAGAATCCTAGCTTATCAGAAATTGGAAATTCTAAAACATCTTCTATTGAACAACAACCTAGTGCAACCCCAGTAAATACATCTGTTAAGGATAAAGGTAATATCCAAAAAGCAGATTAAAAAAATGAATATTTCTATTAAAGAAACCCCTTGCGATTCTATCGAAGGGGTTTCATCATTTTATTTTTAGTAATTCATGCCATTTAAATATAAAAACTGAGTGCTTCCCAAAATAATTTCCCACTATATTTCTATCCCATTATCCTATTTTTTCTAATTAATTAACGGTAAATATCTTTTCGAATTTCTTTTATACATTGCTTTAAAAGTTCCTTAGTTCTTTTAAAAAATTCTTAATAAAACCTTAAAATATTATCGAATTTTTTATAAGTTTGTTTGTAATAAGACTGATTTTTTTATAAAATATCATAACTATTTTACCCCCAACTACTTAACTGCATGAAGCGTATCCCCATCTTCAAAAAGAATATTCTACTATTTATTTCTTGCTTACTATCATTACCAATTTTTGCACAAGTAGGTATTAATACTACTACCCCTAGAACCACCTTAGAGGTGGCTGGAAATACTACTATAAATGGTGCAATTAATATTGAAAATTTGGGCGTAATTCAAGATTTGGACGTACCCTATTTGTTGACTCAAAATCAAGGCGAGGTAGTTAAAGAACTAAATACCACTTACGTAGGTAATTCCTTAGCCTACTTTCAAGAATACAAGTTAACCAATGTGAGTAGGGATTGGGTAAGTGATTTTAATACAAATATAAAGGCTTCAAAATATGGTATGATAGTAATATCAGCCTATTTTAGTCATGAATTAGTGATGGATGGTACTCCTGGGAATTTTGCAATTCCAGCAGTTTCTACAGTTGTAGACCCCTTTACAGGAACGTGGCGAATTAGAGCCGATTATCCATCTGCAACAACAGATGGTTCTGTGAATGGCACTTGGACAATAAACACAATATTAATAACAAGAAATATAGCCAAGGAATTTCCAGACCAAATTATTGAAATGAATGGTGCAACCACTAAGGAGGCAGCCTCCCCAATTATCGATTAATATGATTAAAAATACTGTTTTTCTATTTTGTTTCTGTTTTACCTATCTGGGGTATTCCCAAGTGGGAATTGGTACAGACACACCTACGCCAGGGTATGAATTAGATGTTGAAGGCTCACTTTTAATTCAAAATCATTTTAAGTTGGAAAATTTAGAGAGTGTAAATACTGAAAGCACAAACCTTAATCTATTGTTGAGAAAGAGCAATTCCAATCCTCCAGGGGAAGTAGCCAAATTAGATGTAAAATCAATTAGCGTGGCTCCAGTTAATATTATTAACTATAGATTTCACAATTTAAATAGAGATAATGTTAACAATGTAAATCTTCAATACGATGCATCTAAATACATTGTAGGTATTGCCAATTTTAGGTATGAAGGTCAACCAATTGTAAAAGGTCGAACAGGTTCCAACTACACGCGTCTAGGCTATTTTGTTTCTAGAACTTTTATGCAAGGAGGCACGTGGCATTTAGAAATAAGAAATAGAGAAAGAGATAGTTACAATAATGATAGTATAGTGTATTACGTGAGTTTGATAGTATTTGATAGAAACTATTTTAAAGAACTTCCTCCAATTACAGCAAATCTTTATGGTTTTAGTATAGGATCGGCTCCCGCACCTATAGGTCTTTAAATAATTAAATATGAAAAATCATTATTTTCTTTTAGCTTTTTTATTTATTCAAAGTCTTGGGGTGTTCTCGCAGGTTGGAATTAACAACCCAAACCCTAATGCCACACTTGATGTAATAGGCGATGTTTTGGTAAAAGATAAACTCTATCTAGAAAACCCTGGGGGTGATTTAAATGTTACAAGTTCTAAACTACTAGTAGTTAAAGATAATGAAACTAAAATAGTAAAATACGATATTGGAACGAGCTCCTATGGGCCTTTAAACTATATCAAGTTTTTGTTTAGAGATGTTTCCGAATATGGGTTAAGAGGTGGTTACAATACCAAAATAAGTGCAGAAAAGTACACCCTTGCAGTTCACGGCTATTACCTTTTAATTCATCTTGATCAAACCACAAATGTTTCGTTTAGATCTGAGGCTAATAACAGTAATAGATTTATGGAAGGACATCAGTTTTATGCTTATGTACACAATGGAGAATGGTGGATAAAGGGGTTTGTACAAAATAGTAGAAGTTATAGGTTTTGGCCCATGAATACTGATATTTATATGGATGTAACTATTTATAAAAATGATTTTATCACTAAAAATTGGAGTGATAGGATAGAGGTTAATATGGGAGGAAACACTACTAGAACGGTGGCAACGCCAGAAGGATTTTAATTAGCACAACTAATAATACAACTTCAATAGTTTTCTTTTTAAATACCTATATTAGCTACATTAAAATATTTCTTGTCTAAATAATTATTCTTGGAAACCAAAGTTTACCAAAAAGAAAACAATTTACATCTCGGGAAGCTTTTAGTGGAAAGCTTAAAAGATATTCGTCGGTCTCGTTTCTTGTCATTCCAATTAGCAAAAAGAGACATACAAGCACAATACAGGCAGAGTTATCTCGGGATAATCTGGGCGTTTGTAACACCACTAGCTACAGCATTTGTTTGGATTTTTCTGAATAGCTCCGGTACAGTACAATTAACTGATACAGGAATACCTTATCCAGTATATGCTTTTTCAGGAACGCTGTTGTGGTCCGTAATTACCGAAGCCATTAACTCGCCAATAAGTAGTACTAATAGCGCCAAAGGAATATTATCGAAAATTAATTTCCCTAAAGAAGCCTTGGTGATGTCGGGGATTTTAAAACTTCTCTTTAATAGCTCGGTAAAAGTAATATTGCTGCTGATATTCATCTTTTTCTATGGGGTTGGTTTCAACTGGAGCCTTTTACTTTTCCCTTTTGTGTTATTTGCAGGTATTTTCTTTGGAACTACATTAGGCTTATTTATCACCCCTTTAGGGATGTTGTATAAAGACATAGGCAGAATGATCACTTTTGGCTTGCAGTTTTTAATGTATGTAACTCCAGTAGTTTATGCAATTCCCAAAAGTGGAATTATGAGAACCGTAATGGAGTGGAACCCATTTACGCCAATTATTTTAACGGCTCGCGATTTTGCTGTTGGAATGCCTCCCGCGTACCTCACTTATTTTTTAATCGTAATCGCCTGCTGTATTCCTTTGTTTTTAATAGCATTAATTTTCTATAGAATTTCAATACCAATTTTAGTGGAACGAATGAGTGCGTGATTTTTTAGACGCGAGATGTGAGATGTGAGATGTGAGACGTGAGACGTGAGACGTGAGATGCAAAACTCTAGACTCTAGATTCTAGACTCTAGGTTCTAGACTCTAAACTCTAAACTCCTGTGCATTGTTCGTCTCTAACATGGAGTGATTGCTTTGAGATTGAAAATTTTGAAATTGATTAGATATAAAATAAGTGATAGAAAGTTGAAGTTTGAAAAGTATATTGCTATTTTTCACAAACTATAAACCACCAAAGACCAAAGACCAAAGACCAAAGACCAACCACCATCTAATGAACGAAAGTGAAATTTTAGTAAAAGTAGAAAACCTCTCCAAAAAGTTTTGTAAGGATCTTAAAACTAGCTTGTGGTATGGGGTGAAGGATTTGGCTTCTGGTTTATCTGGAAACAAAAACGAACGAGAGCTGCGGCCAAAGGAATTTTGGGCGGTGAAGGATATTAGCTTCGAGTTAAGGCGAGGGGAATGTCTCGGACTTATAGGCCACAATGGCGCAGGGAAATCTACTTTATTGAAAATCCTTAACGGACTTATAAATCCAGATGCAGGAAAGGTTACCATTAGGGGGAGAGTAGGCGCTTTAATAGAGCTTGGGGCTGGTTTTAACCCTATTCTTAGCGGTAGAGAAAACATTTATAACAACGGGGCTATTCTTGGATTCACAAAAAAAGAAATAGACGAAAAGATTGATAAAATAATAGACTTTGCCGAAATACGGGAGTTTATTGATATGCCTGTTCAGAATTACAGTAGCGGGATGAAAGTGCGACTTGGCTTTGCAGTAGCCGCACAAATGGAACCCGATGTGTTGATTATAGATGAGGTTTTAGCAGTTGGGGATTTGGGTTTTGTTTTAAAATGTTTTAAAACTATTGATACAATTTTACCACATACCGCTGTGATATTTGTAAGCCATAGTATGCCTATGGTTTCTCGAATTTGTAGTCAGATTATTTTAATGGAACAGGGCAAGGCCCAATTTCAGGGAGATGATGTTGGAAAGGCAATTGATTTGTATTATACAAGATTTTCCCAAAGTTCAAATGATATAATTTTTAATGACGGAACGATAGAATTACTTGAGTCAAAAGTAATTTCTGAAATTTCAGAAAATGATATTCCACAAATAAATTGGGGAGAAAATTTAAAGATATATTTAAAATTTAAAAGGCATAATTTCAAGAATGATTTAATATTTATATTAGTCGTTTTTGATAAGGAACAAAAACCTGTTGCTCATTTAAAACATAATACTAAAAGTGATATAATTGGTTTACAAAATAATATTATAGAATTCTTTATAGAGCATAAAAGGTTAGAATTATCTAAAGGGTTTTACTCTGTAGATGTTTCAGTTAATAATGCAATAAGCAGAGAGCCTTATTTAAGAGTAAAGGGTGCATTCACCTTCTACTCTAATCATGAACTTGAAATTTTTCCACCATTTTATCTTTCAACTGAATTTACTAAAGCCTGATATTACATGTCTAAACCAAATTTTTTAATCATTGGAAGTCCAAAGTGTGGTACTACTTCTTTATATAATTATTTAGGTCAACATCCTAAAATTGAATTTGCAGATGTAAAAGAGCCTAAATATTTTTCGTTTAAAAATTTAAATTTAAATTTTAATGCAAATGAAGTTGTAGTAAATCAGATAAAAAAATCAACAATCCAAAACGAAGAGGAGTATTTAAATTTATTTAAAAATAAAACTGCTCCTTATATTGGAGAAGCTTCACCAAACTATTTTCATTTTGAGCCGGCAGCAAAAAATATTTATGACTTTGATTCTCAAATGAAATTAATAGTTATTTTAAGAAACCCTGTAGACCGTTTATATTCAGACTGGAAACATAATGTAAGAATGGGATACGATAGGCAATATAATTTTAGAAAAGCGATTAATCTCATCGAGAAAAGAAAACGAAGTAATAAGCCTCCGTATTTTGATTATTTAGAAAAAGGGAATTATGGTAAGCATCTAAAAAGATATTATAGCTTATTTAATAAAAATCAAATTAAAATTGTTTTTTATGATGATTTAAAAAAAGATGCTAATAAAGTTTGCAATGACATTATTAGGTTTCTAGGGGTTAGTGACGAATTTAATTTTGATACTAGTAAAATTTATATGAAGAGCTATCCAATATATAAGAGTAATTTACTGAGGCAGATAGGACTTCTAGTAAAAAAAATAAGTTTTAATCTGTATAATTATGTAAATAAAATAAATACAGTTAATGAAACTATGTATAAGAACGATAGGGACTATTTTTTAAAATTTTATAAAAAAGATATTCTAGTTTTGGAATCATTAATAAACATTGATTTGAAAAATTGGCTTAAAAATTAAGAGTAGATTATGATAAAGTGTCTAAAGAAAATAATAAGAAATTCCAATGATAGATATGATTTATGGATATCTTTTTTACAGGAAAAAGAGTTGAAAAATGTTGTTGAAGTAGGAGTTTTTAAGGGTGATTTTGCCGAAAAAATATTATTATCATGTCAGGATATTAAAAAGTATTTAATGATAGACCCTTGGCGTCATTTGGATGATTGGAATAAACCAGCAAATGTATTGGATGATACATTTCAAAGCTTTTATGAAGAGACAATGCATAAGACAAATTTTGCAGTCGAAAAAAGAGAAGTTTTTAGAGGTAGAACTCAAGATGTTCAAGATGATATCGAAAATAATTCTTTAGATTTTGCTTATATAGATGGAGATCACACTTTAAGAGGTATTAGCGTAGATTTAATTGCTATATGGGGGAAGATTAAATCAAATGGTTATATAGCAGGTGATGACTTTTGTCCGAGTATATGGCAGCATGATAGAAGTTATGAACCCTCGTTAGTTTTTCCTTTTGCTGTTTATTTTGCTGAGTCAAATAATGTGAAGATTTATGGGTTGCCTTATAATCAGTTCTTAATAGATAAAGGAGCTAAAGGTTATGAGTTCATTGATTTAACGAATGGAAAGTATAACGAGCTAAGCCTGCTACATCAATTAAAAAATGAATCGAGTAATAAAAAGAAGTCTTTTGTTTCAAAGATATTGAGGAAATGAAAAACCTATTAATCTTAGGGTCGGGGAGAAGTGGAACGAGTATGTTAACGGGTATGTTAGCTGATTCTGGATTTCATTTAGGAGATGATTTTGAATATTTGAATAAAAACAAAGCAAATCCTAAAGGTTTTTTTGAAGATTACGAAGTAAATACTGTTAATGAAGATATTTTAAAGGAAACTTTAGTATCTATTCCAGAATTCATAAGAAAACAATTGTTCCCTTCTTCTACATTTTATAGAGCGAGATGGTTGGCGAGAGTATCTATAACTAAAAAAAATGTTAGCAATGAAAAAATAGATAATAGAATCTCATCCTTAATAAACAAAGAAAGGTTTTGTTATAAGGACCCTCGTTTAAGCTATACACTTCCTATATGGCAATCTGTAATAGAGAAAAATGAAATCAAGGTTAAATATTTAGTTGTTTATAGAGAACCAGCTAAAACTGCCAATAGTATCGTTAGAGAATGTAGAGAAAACAAAGCTTTGCATCCTTTAAAAATGGATGTAAGAAAAGCGTTGAAGGTTTGGGAATTAATGTATTCTCACATACTTAAAAACTACAATCAAGATAAAAATAAAAATAATTGGTTATTCATTCATTATAATCAATTGTTTACATCCGAAACACAAAATAAAATCGAAGACTTTATAGGAGCGAGTATTAATAAAGAATTTCCTGAAAAAAAATTATCACGAGCAACCGCAAGTATTGATAAAATGAATTCAAAAATATCTTTGATTTATACGCAATTAAATAAACTTTCGTTATACGCATGAAAATCCTATTCATCACCCACGACACCACAAGAACTGGAGCTCCTATGGTTCTTCTACACTTTTTACGTTGGCTAAAAAAAAATAAGCCTCAAGTTCAAATAGATGTGTTAGCATTACGTTGTGGTAATATGGAGGAAGAGTTTCAGGAAAATTGCTCCAATTATTATAATTATTTGCTAGAAACAAAAACCAATTCTCTATCGATAATAGAACGTATTTTAAAAAAGCTTCATTTATATAAACAGAAAAACAAAAAGGAAGTTTTTATATCTAGTATCGCAAGTAAAGGTTATGACGTAATTTATGCCAATACGATTGTTTCCATACCTATGGCTGTGGCTCTAAAGAAGGTTAGTTTAAATAGTAAGGTTTTGGCACATGTTCATGAGCTCAACACAGTTATAAATCAACTTTTGCCTAACTTTAATCAATATGTAGAAAGTGTTGATGGCTTTATTACAGCTTCTAATCTTGTTGCAAATAATCTTATTAAAAATAGATTAGTAGATAGAAAACTAGTATCAAATATTTATTCATGTGCTTTAGTAGACACTAATTCAAAAGCTTTGTCTAAAAAAGAGCAAAATAGATTTGTAGTTGGCGCATCAGGACATGTAAGTTGGCGAAAAGGATACGATGTTTTCTTACAAGTAGCAAGTTATATTAACAAGCATTACGATGCAAATAATATAGTATTCGAATGGGTAGGTAGTATAAACAAGGATGTTAAGTTTATAGTAGAAGCTGATATTCAAAAAATGGGTTTACAAAATAGAGTACACTTTATTGGAGAGCTAAAAGATCCTAGTTTAAAGTATTCAAACTTCGATGTGTTTTTAATGACTTCTAGAGAAGATCCGTTTCCTCTAGTATGTATCGAAATAGGCATGTTAGGTAAGCCTATAATAAGCTTTCAAAATGCTGTTGGAACTAATGAAGTTCTCAAAGATGGAGGCGGGGTTGTGGTTCCTTATCTAGACATAGAAGAAATGTCGAAATGTATAATGAAATATTATGATGATAAAAAGCTTTTGGAAGAGCATGGTGATTATAATAAGTCTGCTTTTTCAAACTTTACCCCCGATTTAATTTGTCCAAAGTACTATGCCGAAATTTTAAGAGTATTAGATAAATAGTATTTTTTATATCACTATATGTGTTAAAGCCAACTAATTAATGCATTCACAACTTTACATTATTATTCTTAATTATAATTCGGCCACAGAAACAGTTGCTTTATACAATGATTTGAAAAATCAAAGTTATACTAACTATAAAGCTATTGTTGTTGACAACAATTCAAGTATAGAAGATCGTGCTATTTTAGAGGCTGCTATACCTGATAGTAATTTACGATTACTATCTACTAATGATGGATATGCTTCTGGGAATAAGCATGCTATTCAGGAAGCAATATCAAATCAGGTTCCTTTTGTATTACTATTAAATCCAGACATTCGGTTAGATTATAACTGTGTTGAAAATTTAGTCCAGGTATTAATCCAAAATCTAGATGTTGCAGCGGTAGGTCCACGAATTTGTTATAGAAAAGACCCAAATCTTATATACTCTGATGGTGGGTTAATTGATATGGAAAAGGGTGTTTATACTCATCATCTAAATAATAATAAAGCAAAAAATGCTGTTAGTTATAACTCAAGCTTGCAATCGATAGATTATGTAAATGGAAGTGTGTTTTTGGTTAGAACTTCTGTTTTTGAGGATATTGGATTAATGCGAGAAGATTTTTTCTTATACTTTGAAGAAACAGAATGGTGTATAAGAGCAAAGGATAATGGGTATAGACTTATGACGAATGTCGATGCTTTGGCCTATCATCTGTCTAGTGAAAAAGGAGATATGTATCATTATTATATGACGAGAAATAGGTTGTTATTGGCCAAATTATATCCAGCATACTACCAAGCTACTAAAGACATAATTTGGAAGAAGTTGTCAAAAAAGATTAAAAAACATATAAAGGCATTAACTCTACCAGATTCTAAACTTATAGCTCAATTGAAGGGTTATATAGCTGGAAGAATTAAACGAATTAACCCATGAAAAATCAGGTTTTAATTCCAACATCAAAAGATAGAAACCCGTTTTTTGATTCTGTACCAAAGCACAGTCAGTGGAAATTTGATTATGGTGGATTAGAATCAAATATAGACGATTATTCAATAGTGCTAATCCATTGGCCTGAAAAGTTATTTAATTGGAGGGAGCCAAGCCAAGAGCAGCTTTTGCAACTAGAAAAAACAATTTTCAATTGGAAAAGAAATGCAAAAGTTGTTTATGTAGTACATAATCTACAAAGGCATTATGGGATGACTACAAACTTTAAGAAGCTATATGAATTAGTTTTAGAAAACTGCGATGCTATGGTTCATCTAGGAAAATATAGCTTAGAGTTATTTAAAAATAAATATCCATCTGTGATTCATAAGTATATTCCTCATCCACTATATACTACAGGATTTGAAATATTCGATAAAGCAGAAGCTAGAAAACGATTAGGAATATCAAACAATAAATTAATGGTGTTAACACCAGGCAACATAAGAAGCATAGAAGAGCGTAAAATGCTTCTAAAGGTTTTTAAGAAATTAAGAGTTAGAAACAAATTACTTGTGGTTCCTAGGATGTTTAAAAAATCGCTTAATATAGAATTTAAAGGACGTCAACGGATTAAAAAATTCATTGATGTAAAAAAGGTTGTAGAATCTTTCTATAATCAAGATTACTTACCCGAATATAAGTTTGGTTATGGCTTTATGAATTTTGAAGATTTATCACTGTGGCTCTCAGCTACCGATATTGTCTTCATACCAAGAATAGACTCTTTAAATTCTGGCAATATTTTTTTAGGTCTTACCTATAAAAAAGTAATTGTAGGTCCAGCTATAGGCAATATGAAGGAGTTTTTAGAAAAACTTTATTTACCTACGTTTAACCCGGACGATAATTCAAGTGTTGCAGCATCTCTTAGTAATGCTGTGAAAATGTTGAAAACTGATCTTCCGTATAATGATATGGACTTGCAAGTTTTCTCGCCAAAAGTAATTGCATTACAGTGGGACGCTTTTTTAAATGACTTGGTAAATGAAATTAATTAGGTTTTATAAAGATTAATTTATATTTCAATTCACCCTAAACCAACAAAACTTTATCTTGGTCTAATACATCCAAAAGCCCTAAATTTGCAAGTCGCATAAAATCTAATTTTTAGGCGAGGTATTTAAATCCAAATTAGCGCATTACAAACGGTCTATAGCTAAAGACTTCCACCGTTAATTTTAAAAATAAATCAAGTAAGTAACTAGTGTCAGAAAACAAAGGCAACGCATTCGATTTTAAGCTCTTTAAACGATTAATGAGCTTTACTAAACCCTACCGAGGCATCTTCATATTTGTTGCTTTTGCTGCAATTGTTATGTCTGGTTTGGCGGTTCTGCGTCCTTACCTTTTAAAACTAGCTATAGACGATTCGATAGTACCAAAAGATAGCGAAGGCTTTATGACCTACGTTATTTTAATGCTAGTGGTGCTAATTTTGGAAGTGGTTTTTCAATTTGCTTTTATCTTTTACACCAACTGGCTCGGACAAAGTGTTATTCGGGATATGCGACAAAAGCTTTTCCGATTAATGACTAGCTTTAAAATGCAGTACTTCGATAAAAGTGCCGTGGGAAGACTTACTACTCGCGCGGTAAACGACGTTGAAACAATAAGCAGTATTTTTAGCGAAGGCTTATTTATGATAATTAGCGACTTACTAAAAATGCTAGTTATTGCAGGGTTTATGCTTACACAAAGTTGGCGATTATCCCTTATCGTGTTTATTGTATTGCCTTTTATCTTGTATGCGACTCGCGTCTTCCAAAAAGCGATGAAGGTAGCTTTTGAAGATGTTCGTAATCAAGTAGCCAATTTAAACTCCTTTGTTCAAGAGCGAATCACAGGGATGAAGATTGTACAGATTTTCACTCGAGAAAAAACAGAATACGAACGCTTTCAGGAAATTAATAAAAAACACCGAACAGCTTGGATTCGTACCGTGTGGTATAACTCTATATTTTTCCCTATTGCGGAAATGGCAGGTGCAATTGCAACGGGTCTTGTAGTTTGGTACGGTGGATTAAATGTTATTGGAGGAGGAGCTGTAACCCTAGGTATTATAACGGCATTTATTCAGTATGCCGAAATGCTTTTTAGACCGCTTAGGCAAATTGCCGATAAATTCAATACCCTGCAAATGGGAATGGTTGCTGCAAACCGCGTATTCGGGATCTTAGATACCAGATCGCATATAGAAGACAATGGAACTATAAACTACACCAACACTAAGGGTGAAATAGAATTTGTTGATGTACATTTTGGTTATATTGAAGGGGAAGAAGTAATAAAAGGTATTTCTTTTAAAGCGAATCCAGGGGATACCGTTGCCATAGTGGGAGCAACAGGAGCAGGAAAATCTACAATTATCAATCTGCTAAATCGTTTTTACGAAATAAATAGCGGAGTGATTAAAATTGATAATATCGATATAAAAGAGTACACCTTAGCTTCTTTAACGAGTCAGATAGCTGTTGTACTTCAGGATGTCTTCCTTTTTGCGGATACTATTTACAACAATATTACGCTCAACAATCCAAACATCACCGAAGATGAGGTTATAGCTGCCGCTAAAGAAATCGGGGTTCACAAGTTTATAGAGAGTTTACCAGGGGGTTATCACTATAACGTAAAAGAACGAGGAAGTATGCTTTCTTCGGGGCAACGACAGTTAATTTCGTTCTTACGCGCTTATGTAAGCAAACCAAGTATTTTAGTGCTGGATGAAGCCACTTCGTCTGTAGACACCTATTCTGAAGAGCTGATTCAAACAGCCACCGATAAAATCACAAAAGACCGTACTTCTATTGTAATCGCTCACCGATTAGCGACAATTAAAAAAGCCGATAAAATTATCGTTATGGATGCTGGTAAAATTGTTGAAGAAGGCACCCACCACGAACTCCTAGAAAACGAAAACGGTTTCTATAGAAACCTATACGAAGTCCAGTTTGCCGATGGTGGAAATCCTTAGTTTTTAGTTTGTAGTAGATAGTTTGTAGTTGGGAGAGAAGAATCAAATTTCAAATTCCAAATAACAAACTCCAAATAACAAATTCCAAATCTCAAAAGCATAATTAATAAAAGATTTGAGACGTGAGATTTGAGACGCTAGATTGAAGTCTTGATTCTGTTTTCTAACTTCTAATTTCTAACTTTTAACTTCTAGTAGTGAGAGGGTAGTTGGTTGAAGAAGATTAATTCCAGATACCAAATTCCAAAAGCATAATTAATAAGATTTGAGACGTGAGATTTAAGACGCTAGACCGAAGTTTAGTTTCTAGTTTCTAGTTTCTAGCTTCTAGTAGTGAGCGGATAGTTGGTTGAAGAAGATTAATTCCAGATACCAAATTTCAAAGACGTAATTAATAAAAGATTTGAGACGTGAGATTTAAGATGCTAGACCGAAGTCTAGTTTCTAGTTTCTAACTTCTAACTTCCAAACTCCAAATAACAAACTCCAAATAACAAATTCCAAATCCCAAAATCATAATTCATAAAAGACTTGAGACGTGAGATTTGAGACGCTAGACCGAAGTTTAGATTCTAACTTCTAGCTTCTAGTAGTGAGTGGATAGTTGGTTGAAGAAGATTAATTCCAGATACCAAATTTCAAAGACGTAATTAATAAAAGATTTGAGATTTAAGACGCTAGACCGAAGTCTAGTTTCTAGTTTCTAACCTCTAGTTTCTAACTTCCAAATTCCAAATTCCAAAATTGTAATCCATAATTCCTAATTCTGAATTAAAAGGAGGTATGAGAAGTTAGTCTAGATTTTAACTTCTAACTTCTAACTTCTAATTTCCAAACTCCAAATTCCAAAATTATAATTCATAATTCTGAATTCTGAATTTTTTAATTCTGAATTAAAAAAGTCAACCCCCCGAGTTTCACGTTTTGTGAATCACGAGGGGTTAACAAACCAACCAAAAAACTATTTTTAACCTCTTCCTCTAGATCCTTTAGAATTAGATTCTCTTGAAGAACTTCCTCTTGAGGTATTTGCTTTTGTTCTGCTAGGAGCAGGTGCACTAGATTTTTTTACTGAAGTACTACGGCTTGTTGTGGTGCGCGTAGGAGCTTGAGATTTATTTCTAGTTACTGTTCTATTACTTTTATTTGTTGAAACATTTCTAGTTTGTGTTTTAAATGTACTGTTTCTATTCTGTGAAACTGTTGTAGCTCTGCTGGTATTGCTTCTAGTACTCTTTACAGTTCTAGGAGTATTTCTTTGCTCCACGCTTCTCGTTCTAGTGTTCGAACTCTTAACAGGTGTGTTGTTATTTGTACGAGTTAAAACACTTTTCTTGTTGCGATTACTGTTAGCATTTACGCTACCATTTCTAACGTTTCTATCAGTTTTTACGGCACCTCTACTTGACGTGCTTACATCTCTTGTAACTGTATTGCTTCTTGTGTTTGAACGTACAGCATTGTTTGATCTATCGTTATTTCTAACCGAGTTTTTAACTCTAGTATTGTTAGAAATCATAGTGTTTTCTCTACTTGGGTTGAAGTCTTTATTAATAGACGCTCTTCCTCTTTTATCGTAAACACGGCTTCCTGGGCGATAAAAATCTCTACGCCCGTTGTGGTAAGCTACTTTATCTCTGTTTTTGTAATACACTATATGCTCGTGGTAGCTATAACGTACAGGCTTATAGTATCTTCTATAAGGTCTGTCGTAAACCACACAGTGTGTATAGAGTGGTCTAGCATAATAAACATGCCACGGACGGTAAACGTAATATCTGTTGTAAGGGTTGATATATCCACTTACATGTGAAAAATGACCGTAATGGTTATATATTACGTGTAAGCCACCTACTCGTACTAAACGTCGGTTGTTGTAACGAATATCTACATTCCCTGCTTGAATAATACGTCCGTATTCGTCGTAGTAAATAGGTACATTTTCTACCTGAATTACCGCTCCATAATCGTCGTACTGAACATAAGCGTCATAATTATACCCTGAGTTGAAACTTATATTAACGTTTCTGGAGGTTATAGTTACATTAGAACCTTTTTGAGGTCCGATATAAACGAAGTCGAATTGTCCATCTGGGAAGACAGAAAACTCTACATCGCCTTCTACGAAGATGTATGCGTTGCCGTCATAACTTCTTCTAATATTGTTTTCACTTTCTGGAGATGCTGTAGTAGCAGATAATCCCATAAAAAGTATGCTGAAGATAAGTGCTAAGTTTTTCATAAGGTAAAGATTTAAAGGTTTGTACTTTCTCTAAGTTCTTTGGTAGTTCGGTACGTTCTAGATTATTCAACGACCGTGCCAAAGTTTTAAAGTGTTGATTATCAGATGTGGTTTGAGGGAGGGCAAAGAGAAAAGAACAGAGAGAAGAGAACAGAGAGAAGTGGTTGGGAGGGGGGATTTTCTTCAGTTTGTATTTTATTGATCAAAAAAACCCGCTGAAATGAATTACCATTTGCAACGGGTTTTTAAAACTAACCAACCAAAAACTAAAAGTTTCTGTTGTTTTAATTTCAAATAGTATGCCAAATTAGAGAAATTATAGCTTCTCTTTTAAATATGCAGCTGTAAATGATTTTTTGCTTTTTACTACCTCTTCTGGAGTGCCTTCAGCTACTATTTGTCCTCCATTTTCTCCTCCTTCAGGACCAAGGTCTATAATATAATCGGCGCATTTAATAAGGTCTTGATTGTGTTCTACCACAATTACTGTATGTCCTTTTTCTAATAAAGCATAAAAGGAAGCGAGTAGCTTTTTAATATCGTGAAAATGCAGCCCCGTAGTAGGTTCATCAAAAATAAATACAGTTTTTTCTTTTGAAGTTCCTTTTACCAGAAATGAAGCGAGTTTAATACGTTGCGCTTCTCCTCCTGAAAGGGTAGAAGAGCTTTGTCCTAATTGTACGTACCCAAGTCCAACATCTTGTAGTGGCTGTAGTTTTGCAGCTATTTTTGACTGTGCATGTTTGCCAAAAAAGGCTACAGCATCATCAACCGTCATGCTTAAAACATCGTCTATATTTTTATCTTGAAATGTAACTTCTAAGACTTCTTTTTTGAAGCGCTTGCCATTACAGGTATCACATACTAAATGTACATCGGCCATAAACTGCATTTCTACAGTTACTTCCCCTTCACCTTTACAGGTTTCGCATCGACCGCCATCTACGTTAAATGAGAAATGTTTTGGTTTAAATCCGCGTATGTCCGATAGTTTTTGTGAGGCGAAGAGATTTCGAATATCATCGTACGCCTTAATATAGGTAACTGGATTACTTCGGCTAGAACGACCGATTGGGTTTTGATCTATAAATTCTATACTTTTTATGGTATTGAAATCCCCTGTAATTTCTGAAAACTGACCAGGTTTTTCACCATAACCACCAATTTCACGCAGTAGGGCAGGGTATAGTATTTTTTTAACCAAGGTGCTTTTTCCACTTCCAGAAACACCAGTTACCGCTGTAAAAACATTGAGCGGAAAGGTAATATCGATGTTTTTTAAATTGTTCTGTCTAGCGCCGGTAATAGAAATTTTATTTTTGGACGTCCGGCGTTTCTTCGGAACTTCAATTTCCATCTCGCCATTGAGGTATTTTGCAGTAAGCGAATCAGATTTTAGTATCTCTTTATAATTTCCTTGAGCCACCACTTCACCTCCAAATGTTCCAGCTTCAGGGCCGATGTCTATAATCTGATCGGCGGCTTTCATAATATCTTCATCGTGTTCTACTACAATCACCGTATTTCCTAAATCGCGTAATGCCTTCAAAACTACAATAAGCCTTTCTGTATCTTTTGGATGTAATCCGATGCTAGGTTCATCCAATATATACATCGAACCTACCAAGCTGCTTCCTAAGGATGTAGCGAGGTTTATTCGTTGCGACTCTCCACCAGAAAGTGTATTCGATTTACGATTAAGAGTTAAGTAGCCTAAACCAACATCTCTTAAAAAGCTAATGCGATTGTTAATTTCCAATAATAAGCGCTTTCCTACCTTAGCATCGTATTCTGATAATTCAAGGTTTTTAAAGAAATTGGCAAGCTTATCAAGTGGTAGTTCAACTAATTCTTGAATTGAAGTATTGTTTATTTTTATGTAGCTAGCTTCAGGCCGAAGTCGTTTTCCTTTACAAGTAGCACATTTCGTTTTTCCTCGGTAACGTGATAACATTACTCGATTTTGAATTTTATAACTCTTCGATTCTAAAAATGAAAAAAATGAGTTTAAGCCTTCAAAATGTTTATTCCCCTTCCAAACCAATTGTTTCTGTTCATCAGTAAGTTGAAACCAAGGTTTGTGAATAGGAAAATCGAATTTATAAGCGCTATTTACCAACTGATCTCGATACCAGCTCATGCTTTCACCTCGCCAAGGAAAAATAGCATTTTCGTAAACAGAAAGAGCAGTATTTGGAATTACTAAATCTTCGTCTATCCCAATTACATCGCCATAACCTTCACAAACGGGACAAGCGCCATAAGGATTGTTAAAGCTAAACAAGTG
Organism: Aequorivita sp. 609; assembly: GCF_014212065.1. Lineage (NCBI taxonomy): Bacteria > Pseudomonadati > Bacteroidota > Flavobacteriia > Flavobacteriales > Flavobacteriaceae > Aequorivita > Aequorivita sp. 609. The sequence continues at coordinate 170,795 of NZ_JACJVM010000012.1, forward strand.
AGCGTTGGGTTCCATAAACGACATTCCATCAGCTTCAAAACGATTGTTAAATTCAGTGATTTTTTTAGAAGATAGCTCCTCGATATACAGTTCACCTTTACCTTCAAAAAAGGCTATTTCAACTGCATCGGCAAGACGGTTGTAAAAATCTTCTTCATTTTTTGTAATAACGCGATCTACAACAACATCAATTTTCTCTGGAAAAGATTTCAACTCATCTATGCGTATCACTTCATCTTTAACCTTTACACGAGCATAACCTTGTTGCGCTAGGGCTTGAATTTTATTTTCCATTGTTCGTCCTTCTTCAAGATGAACAGGAGCAAGGAGCAATAATTTTTCGCCTTCTGAAAAGGTCTTGATAAATTTTATTACATCGGAAGTGGTGTCCTTTTTTACTTCTCTTCCTGAAATTGGAGAAATTGTTTTCCCAATTCGCGTGTAAAGTAATTTAAGGTAATCATAAATCTCGGTGGAAGTACCTACGGTAGACCTTGGATTTGTTGAATTTACCTTTTGTTCAATGGCAATGGCAGGAGAAATACCTTTAATAGAATCAACTTTAGGCTTGTCCAATCTTCCTAAAAACTGACGAGCATAACTCGAAAGGCTTTCTACATAGCGGCGTTGCCCTTCAGCGTAAAGCGTATCGAATGCCAAACTGGATTTACCACTTCCAGAAAGTCCGGTAATAACCACAAGTTTATTACGGGGTATAGCAACCGTTATATTTTTTAGATTGTGAAGCTTTGCCCCTTGAATAAGGATGTTGTTCTTAGTATCTATAGTTTCTGTTTTCAATGTAATATCTTTCTTTTTTATTTCCACCTGCTATCGGGATTGCAAAGATACTATATAGGTTTATGCAACACACTTTTGCCGATATTATTATTTATTATAGAAAATTTTAAGCATTTTTTTGCTTTTGTGAAGCGAATGTTGTTATATTTACGCTTTACAACGTCTTAATTATAAATTATTGCCTATAGCTGACCTTTACTTTTAACAAATAAACATTTTATTAAACAACCAAATCATTGTTGTTTATTTATTTAGTAAGTATTGGTATGGAGCAACAAACGAACACTGACGCGTTTTTGGTAAGCGCTTATATTAAGGGTAATGAATCTGCACTTGGCGAGTTAATAACACGTCACAAACAAAGAATTTACAGCTTTATTTATTCAAAGGTCTACGACAGAGATATATCTGAAGATATATTTCAGGACACTTTTATTAAGGTTATTAAAACACTTAAAAAAGGTGGTTATAATGAGGAAGGAAAATTTCTTCCCTGGGTGATGCGAATAGCACATAACTTGGTAATAGACCATTTCAGAAAAAGCAATCGCATGCCTAAATTCGAGAATAATAATGATTTCAATATTTTTTCTGTTTTAAGTGACAGTTCTTTAAATGCTGAAAAACAAATTATTAAAGGACAGGTAGAAGATGATGTCCGAAGATTGATTGAAGAACTTCCTGAAGATCAAAAAGAAGTTTTAATTATGCGTATGTATAAAGACATGAGCTTTAAGGAAATTAGCGAGCAAACAGGTGTTAGCATCAATACAGCCTTGGGTAGAATGCGATATGCCCTGATAAATTTGAGGAAAGTTATTGATAAACATAATATTATATTAACCAATTGATACAATAATATGATTTTTGTTGCGTTATTTGGGAATAAACCATTAAACAACAAGAATCTATGCAAAAATTTTACTCTAAAATATCACGTGTGGACGACGTGAATAAAAATCTCGTTCCAAAAGAAGAAACCATAAAATTTCTTCTGGATTATTCGATGGCTTTAAGTGTTATAGATTACCAAAACAAGAAGTTTGAAGCACTTCTTAACTAAACTTTGGAAAAGCCCTGAAACAAAAATTTCAGGGTTTTTTTATGTCTTAGAATTTCAATCTTCTCAAAATTTACGCTGAAGTTGAATCTGAAAAACAGTATAATATTTACTTCTTTTTCTTATTCCAATACTCGTTAATTACCGATTTCCTGCCAATTGTTTTTGTGATGATATCTTTGTCTAAGTTCCATCCGCGAGCAGGGGAGTATTGCCTTCCATACCAAATCATTTGAAGGTGAAGTTTATTCCATAAATCTTTAGGAAATAACCGCTTCGCATCTTTTTCAGTTTGCACTACATTTTTCCCGTTAGAAAAGCCCCAGCGATACATTAGTCTGTGTATATGTGTATCTACAGGAAACGCTGGAATATTAAACGCTTGGCTTACAACAACGCTAGCAGTTTTATGTCCTACGGCTGGGAAAGTTTTTAATAATTCTATATCTGCCGGAACTACACCGTTGTATTTTTCAATCAATATCTGAGAAAGACCGTGTATTCCTTTTGATTTCATAGGAGATAGCCCTACGGGTTTAATTATTTCTCTTATTTCTTCAACAGAGAGTTTAACCATATCGTACGGATTATCGGCAACTTCAAACAGCAAGGGTGTGATTTGATTAACTCGTACATCTGTGCTTTGCGCCGATAGCAATACCGCGATTAATAATGTGTACGGATCCTTGTGATCTAGCGGTACAGGTATTTGTGGGTAAAGGTTGTTTAACGTATCTATAACGAATTCAACCTTTTCTTTCTTTGTCATTTTAAGTACTTTTATACAAAAATAAGGATAATGAAAACATTACAAGCCGGCGATAAGGCGCCAAATTTTAAAGTTAACGATCAAAGTGGAAATCCTATATCGTCTGAGGATTATAAAGGTAAAAAATGGGTGGTTTTTTTCTATCCAAAAGCTAGTACACCTGGTTGTACGGCAGAGGTTTGCAATTTGAGAGATAATTATCAAGCGCTACAAGATCAAGGTTACGAGCTTTTAGGAGTAAGCGCCGATAGTGAAAAGCGTCAAACAAATTTTAAAGAAAAGTACAAATTGCCATTTCCTCTATTAGCCGATGAAAATAAAGAGGTGCTTAATGGATTTGGAGTTTGGGGTCCAAAAAAGTTTATGGGGAGAGAATACGATGGTATTCACCGCAAAACTTTCATAATTAATGAAGAAGGTATAATAGAGCGCGTAATTGATAAAGTAAAAACTAAAGATCACGCAGCTCAAATCCTTGAAGATTAATCTTTTATTTCTTCGGAATGGGGATTATAGTTAAATAATCTCTTTTTCTTAATAGTTTCAGAGACACCGGCTGGTAACATTTCTTCCCAGCCGTCTTTGTTTTCTTCAATCATCTGTAAGACTTCTCTTGAAAAAATATCCATGTGTTCTGGATTGTAATCTTTAATATCTACAACTTTTCCGTTGTATTTAAAGAATTTGTACAACTCCTTCATTCGTGGATGAACTTTTAGGTTTTCACTATTTATATACTCCCCGGTTTCAGAATCTTTCATTGGGTATAAATAAACCTTAAGGTCTTTAAAGAATAATTTTCCAAAAGCTTCAAGAATTCCCCCGCTTAAGTGACGATAGTATTTTTCATCAAAAATATCAATCAAATTACTTACGCCCATCGCTAGACCCATTCGCAATTTGGTGTAACGCGCGAAATATTCAACCAGCTTGTAGTATTCCTGAAAGTTTGAAATCATAACTGTATGGCCTAACGAACAAAGTAGTTTTGCTCTATCCATAAAGTCTTCTTCATCAATCTCTCCATCGGCACGTAAATTAGAAAGTGTAATTTCAAAAATCACCTCCGTCTTATTCTTATCAACTCTGTTTTCATTTAAAAACATTTCATAAGAATGCTTAAACATATCGATGTTTACCTTGGTTACAGGTCTAAAACTTCCACGTAGGGCTAGAATGTTTTTCTTATAAAGAATTTTAGCGGGTAACACGTTATATCCACTAGCATCAAACATAACAGCGTCGGTCATTCCATTTTTAATAAGCTGCAAACTCATCAACCTATTATCTACACTTTCAAAACGTGGACCGTAAAAGTTTATCGTATCTATTTCAATTTTATCTTGATCGATGTGGTCGTATAAATATCGTAAAAGTTTATTAGGCTCATCGTATTTGTAATATGCGCCGTAAATAAGGTTTACTCCAAGTTTTCCCAAGGTTACTTGTTGCAATTGTGCATCATTTTCGTGAAAGCGAATATGAAGTGTGATTTCATTATAAGGTTCGGTAGGGTCTATTTGAAATCGAAGACCTACCCAACCGTGGCCTTTATATTTTTTAGCAAAATCTATTGTTGCCACAGTGTTTGCAAAAGCAAAGAAAAGTCTATTGGGATGTTTTACACGATCGATTCGTTCTTCAATAAGATCGAATTCGTGTGTAAGCATTTTTTGTAGTCTAGACTCTGTAACGTACCTACCGTCTTCCTCAACACCATAAATAGCGTCGCTAAAATCTTTGTCGTATGCCGACATTGTTTTAGCTACAGTTCCCGATGCACCTCCAGCTCTAAAAAAGTTTCGAACAGTTTCTTGTCCAGCACCAATTTCAGCGAAAGTGCCGTAAATATTTTCATTAAGGTTTATTCTTAAAGCTTTGCTTCTAATGGATGGTATGTTCTCAAACTCCTTATCTCCTAGTATGGATTCCGGCATAGTATGTTCTATTAATTCTTATTAACAAAGGTAGCAAATACAATAGGTAAACAAAAAAAATACTATTATTTTTGCGGGAATGAAATCTAAAATCACGGTTACATTTTTAGGAACTGGAACATCTCAGGGAATCCCTGTAATTGGGAGTAAACACGAGGTTTGTTTAAGTAAAGATCCCAAGGATAAACGCTTAAGAGTTTCTGCGTTAATGTCTTGGGATGATTATAATTTTGTAATTGATTGTGGACCCGATTTCAGATATCAAATGCTTCGAGAAAATGTTTCCAAAGTAGATGGTATTCTTATCACTCACGAACACAGTGACCATACTGCAGGTTTAGACGATATTCGCCCCTTTAATTTTAGACATGGCACGATGCCTTTTTATGCAGACAAGCGTGTTTTTAAATCCCTTCGCGAACGATTCGCATATATTTTTGCTACAGAAAATAAATATCCAGGTGCTCCAAGTATTGAAGCAATTGAAATAGATAAGAATACACCTTTTACCATTGGAGGGAAAAAAGTTGTTCCTATTGAAGCGATGCACGATAAGCTTCCAGTATTAGGATTTCGCGTTGAAGATTTTACATATTTAACCGATGTAAAAACGATATCCGACGAAGAAATTGAAAAAGTGAAGGGAACTAAGGTTTTGGTAGTAAACGCGCTACGCGAAGAGCCTCACTATTCGCATTTTAATGTAACGGAAGCACTCGAGTTTGTTGAAAAAATAAAACCAGAAAAAACGTATTTTACACATATCAGTCATATAATGGGTTTTCATGAAGAAGTAGAAAAGAAGCTTCCAAAAAACGTTCATTTGGCTTACGATACACTAAAGATTAATATATAATTACATGAGAAAGAATATTTATTTATACCTGTTTCTATTTGTTCTACTGTTGATTCTTTTTCAGTATATGAATCAGAAGAAAATTTTTGAAAGACAAGAAAACAAAATCGAAGAACTTAGAGAAAGAGCAAACAAAGCTGAAGATTCTTTAGAAGTACTTAGTCTTGAAAACCACAATCTTAATTACTTCACCTTGCAAGGAAATGAGAATGCAATGACCTATTTAGAAAGGTTAGGGTATGAAGCTGCTGATGTGGAGACTATGATTTCTGAGAAAATCTACGATTTCAATCTACAGAAAGGGAATAACCCATTGGTGCCTTTTGAAGGTATGAATGGGGATATGAAGATAAATAAAGTAAAATTCCTAAACCACAAATGGATTCAAGCCGATTTTACGGATGGTAAATTCTGGGGTGAGATGATTTTAGAATATTACTTTAAAGAAAACGGCGATCTAGACCTTACTCCAATAGCATCTTTTCTATATCAGAATTAGGAATTAGGAATTTAGAATTATGAATTATGATTTTGTAATTTGTAATTTGGAATTTGTTGTTTAGAATTTATTCTTCACTTCGTAGTTTTCACAAGAGAAAGAAACTAGAGGCTAGAGACTAGAATCAGTGTATAGCATCTAGCATCTCAAATCTCCCGTCTCTTATTAATTATGAATTCAGATTGCCGAATTATGAATGAAGATTTATGATTTTGGGATTTGGCACTTGAAATTTATCCATCCACTACAAACTAAAAACTACCAACTACCAACTACCAACTAATCTCTCATCTCTTACCACTAGAACCAAGAGCCAAGACTTAACGTCTAGCATTTAGCATCTAGCATCTCAAATCTCCCGTCTCTTATTAATTATGAATTCAGAATACAGAATTATGAAAGATGATTTACGAATTTGGGATTTGACACTTGAAATTTATCCCTTCACTACAATCTAAAAATTATCAACTACCAACTAATCTCTCATCTCTCACCACCAGAACCAAGAGCCGAGACTTAACGTCTAGCCTCCAACCTCCAACTTCTCAACTAACCTTTTCTAGCCAAGTTTTGAAGTCGTGGAAATTTTGTGGGGCTACGCCGTGGCCAACAGGATATTCTGAATAAGCACAGTTTATATTTAAATTTTTTAGAAACGGCTCTGTTTTTCTCGCCCATTGAACGGGAATAACTTGGTCTACGCTTCCGTGAGAAGTATAGACGTTTAGATGACTAAAATCATTGCTTTTATAGCCTTCTTTTAATATTTCTTCGTTGATATAACCGCTTAATCCGATAACATTTTTCACTTTTTCTGGATAGCTTAAAGCTACCGCAAAACTCAAAATTGTTCCCTGACTAAAACCAAGTAGGGTTACATTATTTTCATCTACATTGTATTTTTCAACTACACTATCGATACATTTTGCAACCAATTCTCTCGAGCTAATGGCTTGTACGTCATCACTAAATTTTCCTTGGTCGTTATCAAAATAGATATTGTACCAAGCATTTCCATATGGCTCAAGTTTTATAGGTGCTTTTAGAGAGATGATTGCATATTTTTCTGGAAGTTCAGAAGCGAAGGAGAATAAGTCGTTTTCATCACTTCCAAATCCGTGTAGCATTATAATTACTGGTGCCTTTCCCGAAGTGTTTTTCGCGGCTCTATAGTTGTGTTCTAAAAGTAAAGTTTGTTTTTCCATAAGTTGCAAAAATAAGCAAGACCTTTCAATCTGAAAGTACTTCAGAAGAAAAGGTCTGTTTAAATATAGTTTTAAATAATTTAGATTCCTTTAAACCATTCTTGAAATTGTTCGCCTAATAGCGGCACGGGTTTCATTTCACCTTGTACAGCACTAACTAATCCAAGAATCCACAGTACTAAAACTCCAATATTCACTATGGATGAAAGAATCCATAAGTCTAAAAAACCAGAAATTATTGCAAACACCACACCCACACACATAATTCCTAACGATTGGCGAACGTGAAAAGTTCCTAACGGAGTTTTATTACCGTTGTTCATTATAAGTGCAATAATCCAGCCTATTAGAGTGATATATGAGATAATTGCAACTGTTTTACCATCATCTGAAGCTTTTTCCATAATATAAAAATTTAATTATAAATTTATGATAAGCTAAAGATAACCAATAGTTTCAATTTAAGAACGTAAACCATTGTTGAAATTTCTCACTTAAAAAAGGGATTCCTTTTTTTTGGTTTTTATAAGCCATAATCCAACTGTAAATCCAAAGTACAAAGGTCACAAACCATATAATATCGCCAGTTTTTGTGTCAATTTGCGATTGTATAACCAGGGATGATATAAATAGCAAAACCAAGCCGAACATGTTTTTTATATGCCAAGTAGGAAATTTGTGATTTTCATCGCGATTTATAAAATAAGCAATTATAAATCCTACAAAGGGAGCATAGGCAATCATAGCAGTTGATTTGCCTGGAGGAGAAGTCTTCATTATTTATTTAAAATCAACTGGTTATTTGAATAAATTCCGTAAGCTTTTCCTTTGAGTTTTTGTCCTAAAAGTGCTGCGTTTTTGGAAGTAGAAAGTATATTTTCTTCAGAAAACACCCAATTATCATCTGGATTAAACAATGTAATTGAAGCGGTATTACTTTTCTCTATAGCTTCTGATGTTATTTTAAATTCATCTTTTAGGCCTGTAAGTTTCTTAACAGAATCTTCAACTCCTAAAACTGAATTAATTGCGCCAAAACAAGATTCTAGGCCTATACTTCCAAAGTAAGCGTGGTCGAATTCTACTTTTTTGTGCTCTATGTCTATTGGATTATGGTCACTTGTAATAGCGTCAATAGTTCCGTCTTTTAAACCTTTAATTAATGCTTTAGTGTCTTCATTTGTTCGAAGAGGAGGGAGTAGTTTAAAGTTTGTGTCAAACTCTTCCAAAACATCATCGGTTAATGTTATATTGAAAATACTTACGCTACAGCTTACATTTAGTCCTTTTTTCTTGGCTGCTCTAATTAGTTCTACCGATTTCTTTGTAGAAATTGTCGGGATGTGAAGTTTTCCACCTGTGTATTCTAACAGATACAAGTCACGAATAACCTGAAGTTCTTCAGAAAGAGCAGGAATACCTTTTAAGCCAAGTTTAGTGCTATTTTCTTCTTCGTTAACCACGCCGTTTTTAGCCACCGATTTATCAAATGGAAATGATTGTACTAGTCCGTCAAAGTTTTGTGTGTACTGCAACGCGATTTTAAGCAAATTGGCATTAGAAATTGGATTCTTATAATCGTAGAAAGCTACTGCACCTTCATTTTGCATATCGTATAGTTCGGCCAAATCCACTCCTTTACTGCCGGTTGTAAGTGCACCAATAGGGTAGAGGCTAACGGCATTTCCTTCGCCTTTACTTTTTAGGAATTTTATATACCCTTTACTATCTGTTACAGGAAATGAGTTGGCGTTAACAGCTACACTTGTAAACCCGCTATATGCTGCTGTTTTTAATCCGTTTTCAACGTTTTCGCGCTCTTCAAAGCCTGGCTCTCCAAAAGAAACACTGCTATCAAACCATCCTTGTGAGATATGAAGATTTTTCAATGAAATTTCCTTAACCTTTTCCGAAGAAGGAATTTTAGCGGCAATTTTAGAAATTGTACCATTCTCTATTAATACATCGCGTTTCTTTAAGTGATGCTTACTAGCTTCATCAATAATAGTTGCGGATTTAAGTAGTATCTTCATATATTAAGATTAATTTCTTTTTTCTCTCTATTTGATAAACTTTAAGATTAACATTTCAAAAAGCAAAAAGAGCAGTGCAAAAATAGCAAACCATTTCCAAAAACTGTTGATTGAATTTGCTTCTGTTATCGATTCGAAGAGATTGTCTATAGAGCTGTACACATTTACAGCATTCCATTCGTCTGGATTTAAATAGAGTAGATCACTTTCGCTTCGGCTATAATTATAACTTATATTTTCTAAAGATTCGTTTTCCTTTACAATTTGATAGTTTCCAGCATTTGTAGGCTCTTCAGTAGTAGTGATTAATACATAATTAGCTTTTGTTTGCTGCAATGGAATAAACTGACTTATACTATCTTTTATTTTTAAAATTTCGTTTTGTCCTAGTTTTACAGGTACTGCAACTGAATTCTGTTCACCAATAGTATAATAGAGGTGTGGAAGGGGTAAACTTTGTAAGGCCATATTGTAGATCGTTGGAACGATTAATGGCGAGTTTTGAAAATTTGAATTCTCCTTGTTTATTGCTGAAGTAAATAAATACGTTTTGTTTTTTTGAAGTAAAAATGGTTGGTTGTCCTCAAACCTTATCGCAGGGGTAGCATTGGTTGAAATAGTATAAAATGAACTAACCTTAGGATATTGAAAATTTGTTACTTCTTTTTCAAAAACATCTTTAAATAAGGGGTGTGAAAAAACTATGTTTGAAATCTTTTTCTCTTGTGAATTTACTGTGGAGATACTTCCAAACCCAAGGGTTAATAGATGATTGTTATAACTGTTTACATCTACTTCCGGATTAGGAATTATAAGCATACTCCCGCCGTTATCGCTAAACGATTTTAAAGCAGTACTCAATGAAGCTGGAATCTCTTCTAACTCGTTTAAAATTATAAAATTCTGATTAGGAATTTCGTTGTAATTAAGGGTTTTAAACGTTTGTTGGGTAAATTGGAATTCTTCTTTTTCTAACAAGCGTTTTAAAAAATTGCCGTTCGCTTCATTAATGGCTAAAACTTTAATCTTTTCTGGTTTGTTGATATTGAAGAAAAGTGTGTTGTCAAAAGTTAAATTAGGGTCGGCAACCTGAAGCTTTCCAGTAAATTCTTTTGAATTATCTATGTCGAAAGTAACCGTACCATTTTTGCTAGTTGAGAAGTTAACTGCAGTTTTTGCAACCAATTTGTTATTATTATACAGTGAAATTGGAGCCTCTGAAAAATCATCCCCAGATTTTGAAACTTTTACCTGTAACTGAATAGCAGAAGCATTTTTTGAAGTGATATAAACGCTGTCGATAGCGATATTTGAGTGTTTCACAGGTTTTAACTGTACTGCATCTACAATTATGTCGTCTGAAATAGTAGGAAAAGCTTCTTTTTGTTGAAAGTCTGAAATATAGATCAATCTTTTAATTACATCTTTTTCATTAGAAAAGAGCTGATTTGCCTTCAGTAATACTTGAGAGGGAGTGAGTTGATTTTGCGAGTATGTTACAGAGAGAATTTCGTTTTTAAAGTCTTGAGCCGAAGTGTTTTTTCGTTGAGTATTATTGGTAAACCAGCTTAGTTTTTCAGTAGATGCAGAATTCTCAAACAAATCTTGTAAAGCGCGTTCAAGCAGTGGGCCTTGATTTCCTTTTGCTTGCATACTAAACGAATTGTCTATATAGATTACCGTTTCTTTTTCGTTTTTTAAAGCAGTTTTTGAAGCTGTAAAAGGTTGTGCGAAGGCAAAAATAAGTGCAGCCATTGCCAATAGACGCATTAAAAGTGTCAGCCATTTTTTTAGCTGCGAACTTTTACGGGTTTGTATGTTTATTTTTTTTAGAAAAGCAACATTGGTAAACGCTACTTTTTGAAATCGCCGAAGTTGAAAAAGATGAATAAATATCGGTATCAGCAGCAGGAAAAGAGCGTAAAGAATTTCTGGGTGTTTAAACTGCATTCCTAAAATTATAAATTCAAAGATAAAAAACGGAACTTAATAACAACTAGATTACTAGCTTAAAACCATTTATTTTTCCTTTAGTTGTTTAGGGGTCTTCTTTTTCGTTTTTTTAATGTAAAATTTAAAAGTTGTTCCTTTTCCTTTTTCTGAGGTAACCTCGATATCACCCCCTAATTTATTCACTAATTTTTTAACCGTAGAAAGGCCAATCCCGTTCCCTTTTTTTCCATAACGGTCTAATTCGCCCACAGTTTCAAAAAGGTTGAAAATGCTTTTGAGCTTTTCTTTTTCAATCCCTACACCATTATCGGTGATTGTAAAATAGTAATAGCCTCTTTCTTTCCAACAATTGATATCTATTACTATTGTTTCTTTATCGTTATATTTTAGACTATTGGTGATTAAATTTAATGTAATCTGTTCTAAGGCAGCTCTATTGGCCTTCATCTCGATATTTTCTTCAGGAAGATTTATTTCACAGTCATAATTAATATTAAGAAGTTCGATAATATCTTCTAAAAGATCGTGACTGTCAAAAACTTCTTCAATTAGGGAAGCTGTTTTGTCACTCTCGTAATGTTCAAGCATTCCTGTGATGTATTCACTTAAAGTAAAAGAAGATTGCTTTATATATTCCAAATATTGCTTGCCTTGGTCGTCGAGGTATTGACCGTATTTACTGCGAAGCATATCCGAAGTGATTATCATATTGGCGAGTGGCATTTTCATGTCGTGAGAAACCATTCCTGCGAAGTTTTTAAGTTCTTCGTTTTTCTCCTTCAATTCATTTTGAATAACCATCAATTCTCTATTTCGCTTTTTGGCTTCAAAGAGATTAACCACCTGAAACGCTAAAGCGATTAGCGCCTTTTTCTGTTTGGAAGTAAGTTTACGAGGTTTAGTGTCGAAAACGCACAAAGTACCTAAAGGATACCCATCGGAGTTTATTAGCCGAACGCCAGCATAAAAAATAGCATTCATTTCGGTAACAAGCGGATTATCTACAAATCGAGGGTCTTTTCTAGCGTCTTCAACTATAAAAATACTAGACTCATCTAATATGGCGTGGCCACAAAAAGAGGTGCTTCTTGGGCTCTCATTAAAGGGAATCCCGTAATGCGATTTCAAAAAATTTCTGTCGGATTCTACTAAAGTAACCAAGGAAATAGGCACATCACAAACAGTAGCAGTAACTAATGTAAGGTTGTCAAAGTCTCTTTCAGGTAAGGTGTCTAATAAGTCATAAGACCGCACTGCTTCAAGACGTTGTTCTTCATCAATAGGAATTCGAGGTTCTATCAAGACTTTGTGTACTTTGTTAAAAACATCAAATAAATGACATTTTTTAATTAAACGTAAATATACAATTTTTCACATTAAAAAATCAAGAAAAAACAAGGCTTAGCAAAGGGGTAAATTGCTTGTCAAAATTGTTCAAAAACTCCAAGTCCAAATAACGCGAAATCGTATTTAACGGGATCTTTTGGGTCTAACTTTCTAAGGGAAGCATCAAGTTCGGCCAATGCTTTACCGTCGTTTTGTTTTCGTTTTAAAAGCTTTAATTTCCTTGCTACATTGCCACTGTGCACATCTAGCGGACAAGAAAGTTGGGAAGGGGAGATGCTATTCCAAATTCCAAAATCTACACCAGCATGGTCATTTCTTACCATCCAACGTAAGAACATATTTATTCGTTTGGCGGCAGAATTTTTTAAAGGGTCGCTAACGTGCTTTTGCGTACGAGGAAGATGTGGAAGTTCGAAAAATACTTTCTTGAACTGATGTATAGCAGTTTGTACAGAATCTTCTTCGGAATATTTTGCAAAAACACGCTCCAATCCGCCGTGGTTGTTATAAATGTTTTGAAGTGATTTTAAAAAGTAGAACAAATCGTCGCTATTAAAAGTGCGATGTACAAATCCATCAAGCTTTTCTGAATCGTCTTCATTTAGATTCATTATGAAGTCGTAAGGCGAATTGCCCATTATATCCATTAAACGATGCCCGTTATTAATGATGCTCTTTCTGTTTCCCCAAGCTATAGTAGCAACTAAAAACCCTGCAATTTCAATATCTTCTTTTAACGTAAATAAATGCGGAATTTGTATGGGGTCACTTTCAATAAAATCTGGGTTATTGTAGAGAATAACTTTTTCGTCGAGAAATTCTTTAAGCTGCGCCTTATTCATTGATATACTTTATTGCGTATAATTTTAAGTAAGTATTACTCCGTCTTGCATTACCAATTTTCTATCGGCCATATTAGCAAGCTCTTCGTTATGAGTAACAATTACAAATGTCTGTCCAAATTCATCTCTTAATTTAAAGAATAAGTTGTGAAGGTTTTCTGCGCTTTCGGTATCTAAATTTCCACTAGGTTCATCCGCTAAAATTATAGCAGGATTATTTATTAAAGCTCTTGCTACCGCTACACGTTGTTGTTCTCCACCAGAAAGTTCATTCGGCTTGTGATCTTCACGGTGCGAAAGCCCTAAGAATGAAAGTAATTCTTTAGCTCTTTTTATTGCCTCAGCTTTAGGTGTGTTTTTTATAAAGGCAGGAATACATACATTTTCTATAGCGGTAAACTCAGGAAGTAACTGATGAAATTGAAAGATAAACCCTAAATTTTCATTGCGAAACTTAGCTAATTTTTTCCCAGAAAGTGAACCTATATCCACACCGTTTATATCTAATTTACTTTGTGATTTATCAAAAGCATCTAAAGTACCTAAAATCTGTAATAATGTAGTTTTACCTGCACCTGAAGCACCTACAATTGATACAATTTCACTTTTTTTAATATGAAGATTAACTCCTTTTAAAACGTGTAAATTGTCGTAGTATTTATGAATGTTTTGAGCTTTAATCATCGCAAAATTTTAAAATGTGAAAGTACTATTTATGACGCTATAATACAATCTCATTGGGAATATTGTTTTTATTCGGACATATGTGTTTATTTTTGATTTTCAATAATTAAACATATAATAAATGGCCACCTATAGATATTTTGAAGAATATAATCAACCTGTAACCGACGATTTGATTGAGGATTACAGTAAAATTTTAACTTCAATAGGAGAAGATGTTAACCGTGAAGGAATTGTAAAAACCCCTGAACGCGCTGCAAAAGCAATTCAGTTTTTAACGTCGGGTAACCATCAAGATCCTGCTGAAATTTTAAAAAGTGCAATGTTTGCAGAGTCATATCACGATATGGTAATAATAAAGGATATTGAACTTTATTCTTTATGTGAACATCATATTCTGCCTTTTTTCGGGAAAGCACATATAGCTTACATTCCTGATGGACATATTGTCGGCTTGAGTAAAATTCCAAGAGTGGTAGATGTTTTTGCACGAAGACTTCAAGTTCAGGAGAGGTTAACTCATGATATCTTAGAATGTATCAACAACACCTTAAAACCTAAAGGAGTTGCTGTGGTTATTGAAGCTTCACACATGTGTATGATGATGAGAGGAGTACAAAAGCAGAATAGTGTAACTACTACTTCTGGTTTTAGAGGCCAATTTGAAGCTATTGAAACTCGAAACGAATTCCTAAAACTGATAAGTCACGATCTTTCATAAAGTAATTAAAAGGTTAACTAGCTTATAAAGAAGTATTTTGGCGTTTGAGTAATATTTTGGAATGTTTTTTGTTTTAGATATAGAAACAAAAATTACTTATAATGAAAGACGAAAAATATAAACTTCTCCGCCAAGGAATACTTTATGATTTAATAGGGATGTCAACCATGGCTATTCCTGTGGTAGGTCCATTTTTGGATATGATCTGGGCACCGTTGGCTGCCAAGCAAATGTCTAAAATGTATAAAGGTAATGAAGGTAAATTAGCTTCTGTTGTTGTGTTCTTGGAAGAAATTCTACCATTTACCGATATAGTTCCAACATTTACACTTATGTGGTTGTATACTTTTGTATGGAAAAAGAAACCAGCACCACAAACTATCGAAATTAGAGTTGATGAATAATTAATGTAGTTAGAGCGCAGTTGAAATTATACATTTCATAGCTATTGCGCTCTAACTACATCTTTTTAAATTCTATATTTCTACTTTCAGTTTTATATTCACACTTCTTCCTATATCTAAAATTCCGTCTGGCTTAAATCTAGATAGGTGCGAAATGTACTCTTTGTCCGTTAAATTTGTACCGTTTACAGCCAATTTTAGCATGACATTATTGAGTTTAAAACTACTCTCAATACCAGCACTCAATAGTGAATATCCACCAGTTCTTGTTTCAAAATTTCCTGTGTTTTTCTGGTCTAAAGTATTTTTTAGCGTTATAAACACCGAACTTGATTTTCTAGATTTTCCATCTTGAAATTCTACTCTAAAGGTATTTCGAAGTGAATTTGCCGGAATTAGTGGTAGGTAATTATCATTCTTTAATTTCCCTGTTACGGTCTCAAAGCTGCTCTCAAAGTGAAGCCAATCTAATGGATGTGGGTGCAAGTGAAATCCGAATTCTCCACCATATAATGAGGCGTTATCTTGTAAGTAGTCGTAAACAGGAGTGTCATCAATAACTTCATCTGTAGGAGAAATAAAGATATAATCGTTTACAGCATTGTAGAATCCATTTGCAAAAATTTCGATGTGCTCATTTCTATATTCTATGGCAAGGTCTGTTTGAAAGTTTTGTTCACTGTTTAAATTGTGATTTCCTCTTTCAAATCTATTTGTCCCTTCATGTACGCCATTTGACGTTAATTCGGCTAAGTTTGGCGCGCGGAATCCACTAGCAAGGTTTAACCGAGCTGAAATTTTTTCGAATAAATTTATCTTCGCCCCAAGTGCCGCAGCGAAACTATTGAAATTTTTATCTAAAGCAGGAATGAAATCTTCTTCTAAAGGATTTCGCGCAGCTTCACTGTCAATTTTTCTTGAATCAAATCGAATTCCAGCTTGTATGTCAATTTGGTCTAAGTGAAAGTGAGTTGTAGCGAAAACACCGATATCAGTAGTTTTTGCATCTGGAATTAAAATTTCTTCACCCTCGTTTTTGTTGTTTTGAAACATTCCTTGTAAACCAACAATAGTTTCAAAGTTGCCTAATTCTGGAAGGTGGTATTTTACATCGTAATTAAATGTACTTAACTTTAATCTTAATGCCGCAGTCGATTGATCATCTTCAAACTCTCTACGGTCGTTAAACAAGTATCCTGCTTTTATATCTAAACTAGAGTTGTTGAAGAAAATAGTATTGTCTAAACTTACAATATGGTTATCTACTTCTTGAAAAGGCAATTCTAAATCTTTTGATTGTGTTTGCTCTCCAATTTCTTCAGGGATTCCGATGTTGGAACGGTTGTAGTTATATCTAACAGTAGATTTAAATTTACTCCCTAAATACTGTAATCCAGTTTTGAAATCCTTTTCGTTAAAACGAGAGTTTGTAACGCGATAATCTGCCCCTGTTTTATAATCGCTAAATGAAGAGTACGAGCCACGAGCTAAAAAGCTTAGTTTTTCACCAGAAGTTTTTACTCCTAGGTTTGTAGAAGTCCCTAAGGTATTTGAGAAATAAGTACTGTTTAAGTCTCCGTGAGTTTCTCCAGATCGTGCAAATCTTTCAGGATTTAGGTATAGAACACCCCCTAAGGCATCGCTTCCGTATAAAAGTGAGGCAGGGCCTTTAATTACTTCAACACTCTCAATTCCTGCTTCATTAATTCCGAGTCCGTGCTCATCCCCGAATTGTTGGTTTTCTAAGCGAACGCCTTGTGTATAAGTAAGAACTCGATTGGAGCTCAAACCGCGAATAACGGGTTTTCCAATTCCTACACCAGTAGAAATTACATCAACTCCCGCTATGTTTTTTATGCCTTCTGCAAGAGTTACAGCGCCTGAAGCATTTAATGATTCGGTAGATACACGTTCTACTTTCATCACATTTTCACTTTGTAATTTGTGGAAAGGTGTAGAGATGATTACCTCTTCCATTTCAACAGCACTTTCTTCTAGCTGAATAGCTTTCGTAATGGTTTTACCTTTTGTAAATAGTATTTTCTTCGAAACAGTAGTATACCCCAATGCCGAATAAACTACGTTATAGTTTCCGTCAGGTATATTATTTACGATATAATTGCCATCAAAATCCGAGGTAGTCCCTTTTTCGAGTTGTGGGATATACACAGTGGCTAATAAAGGTTCGTTTGAGTTTTTTGATATAATTGTTCCAGTTAAGGAGTTTTGTGAGTTTGCTGCTGTGTATAGCATAAGAGCAGCAACAAAAAATAAAATATTTTTCATTTCTTAAAAATAGTTGGGGATAAGGTTTATTAACTGCTCCAGCTATCTATACTCTAAAAAGCATAAATATTTGTCAAGAGCAGATAATAGCCTTCCTTGAATTTAAAATTGATTTAATAAAAGTGTGTAACTAGGTAATTAAGAGTGTAGAGGAGGACCTCTTAGGTAGTACGCAGCGTACTCGCCTTCAATTTTAGGAAGAATATATAAAGTTTCCGTGTTTTGGAAACTGTGAATAGTTACAACCTCAGGTAATTCTTGAGGATTAAAATTAAAGATTGAAAAGTGAAAATCAAATATCGAACAGTCTAGTTGCTTTTCGTGAATATGTGACGATACATCTGTACATACTTCGTGCTTATGACCTTCGAAACTGTGCGCAAATTGAATTGCAGCAGGAAGCATCAAAGCAATCGAGAAGATTGTTGCTGTAAGAAATTGCGTTATTTGATTCTTAAAAAAACTCATTCCTTAATTAAAAATCCGAGACCTAAGTTGCGAAGCATTTTCTTTTCAAATGTCCAAAAGAAATTAAACTGACCAAAAATCCAACCAAAGAACACTAAAAGCACTTGGTAGATAGGGAATATAATTAATATTCTAAACGGCCAATATACATACCAACCCATTTCCTTTGAAATCCCAAAAAACTCAGTGACAGGTGCAGCTAGTTTTGCGGCAGAACTTCCGGTAATGGCAAAAACTAAAAAAATTATATATAGTTGGGTGTTGGATTCAACATTCCAACGTTCTTTAAGCTTTTTCAATTTCTTCCTCCTATAAATTTCTGATTGTATTTCTGCTGAAAATAAACGAAGTAGTTATACAGTAAATAGTTTACTTCATACCCATAATCTACTGCTGTATCGTAATTTATTTGTTCAGTGTATAGATTTCTAGAATAATTTTGAGGTTGTAAAACGCGACTGTTATATTCTGAAACAAAAAGTCTGTTTTTTGATTCTAAAAAAGATTGTCCGTAATGCCCTGGTTTTGGTTGTGAAATAAGCCAAGAGTCGAAACCAGGCTCAATAATCATTATTTCGTATTCCAAACTATCGTTAGCAATACGTATTGTATCACTCTCAGTAGTATCCGTAGAAGAGTTGTCAATTGCTTTGTTTCCAGTTCCACAACTTAAAATTGCGAGCGAAAAAGCAAATATGAGTAATAGGTTTTTCATAGAATTATGATTTTTGCAAAGTTAATCATTGTAAAACAAAGCTAAAGGGATTTAACTATGATTTAAAAAAAATACCGTAACTTATTAGAAAGCACGGTATTTTTAATAGTTATAAAATCTAATTTATTTTCCGAAGAAACCACCTAAAATATTGCCTAAGCCCCCTTTTTTCTGACTTCCACCACCAAGAACCATTCCTGCAATATCATCAATAACACTTCCGTCGTTATTTCCATCGAGTAACGATTCTATCATAGATTGTTGTTGAGATTGTCCACTTCCGCCGCCCATTAGGCCACCTAGTAAGTCTCCAATTCCAGAATTTGAATTTACATTTTGTTGCTGCTTTTGCTTTCCTAAATAACCTAATAAAATAGGTGCTGCAACCTGTAAAATTTGCATCACAGAACTGGAATCTAAACCTGATTTTTGTGATAAAGCGTGTACGGCAGTGTCTTTAGACCCTCCTAATACATGGCCTAAAATTCCGTCGCCATCTTTTTTTACTTCTTCATTTACACCACCGCTAAAAAGACTTCCTAAATTATCTAGAATACTTCCGTCGTGCTTGTTGTTTAAAGCATTCATTAAACTTGCTGCACCGCCTTCGGTATTTGCATTGCGTTTCATAGCACCCATTAGTATTGGCATTGCCATTGCAACTACCGATGCTGTTTTATCTTCTGGTTGGTGTGTTTCTTTACTAATGCCTCCTACAATTTGTTTTCCGAGGTCACTATTCAATAAATCTAAAATTCCTGACATGATCTTTTTTTAAAATTTGGTTATTTACAAATGATTAATTCAAGTAAAGTTAAGTAAAAATAGACTGGTATTATAAAAACAGAGCTTACTTCATTGATTTTTAAGTGATGTTTAACTTATTTCTTCAATATCGAAATAATTCGATTTGCGAGCTCTATTCCAATTCTATCTTGCGCTTCATTTGTAGCCGCACCAATATGTGGGGTAAGTGAAATTTTTTCGTTCATAAGAACTTTAATTGAAGGAGTAGGTTCGTTTTCAAAAACATCTAAAGCTGCGAAGGATACTTTATCATCTTCTAAAGCGTCTAAAAGGGCGTTTTCATCAAGTATCCCTCCACGTGAAGCATTTATAATTCCTACACCATCTTTCATTTTTGCTAATTCATTCTTCCCGATTAAATATTCTGATTGAGAAGGTACGTGTAAGCTGATGAAATCACTGTTTTTTAATAATTTATCAATTGGAGCGGTTTTAATTTTTAGGGTTACTTCTTGACCGTCGTAAAATTCTAAAGTTATATCGGCTTCTCCAACTTCATAATCGCTTGCAATAACTTTCATCCCACACCCTAAAGCTATTTTTGCAACCTGACGACCAATCCTTCCAAAACCAATAATACCAAGGGTTTTGTTGCGCAGTTCTCTCCCTCCTGCATAATTCTTTTTCATTTCTTTAAACCTGCTGTCGCCGTCTAAAGGCATGTTTCTATTAGAGTCGTGTAGATACCTTACTCCTCCAAATAGATGGGCAAAAACAAGTTCGGCAACAGAGCCAGATGATGCTTCTGGAGTGTTTATTACATCTAGACCGTTTTTAAGAGCATAATCAACATCAATATTATCCATGCCCACACCACCGCGACCTATAATTTTTAGAGACGGGCAATTGTCTATTAAATTCTTTCTAACCTTAGTTGCACTTCGAACTAAAAGCACGTCAATTTTATGTTCATTAATGTAGTTTTGGAGCTGTTCTTGAGCTACGTGTACTTTTAAGACTTCAAAACCTTCTGCTTCTAAAATTTTTATTCCGCTTTGTGATATTCCGTCGTTCGCTAATATTTTCATTTAAATATTTTACTGAGTTTATAATCGTTAATTCCTCTGTTCGCTCTAGAATTAGGCGCGCTTTTCAAAATCCTTCATTACCTCGACCAATAGCTCTACGCTTTCTAATGGCATGGCGTTGTACATGGATGCGCGATACCCCCCAACACTTCGATGTCCGTTAATACCGCTTATTCCAGCTTCTTTAATTAGGCTATCAAAGGAGTCTTTTAATTCTGGTTTCTTAATATTAAAAGTGGCGTTCATTTTAGAGCGATCTTCCTTGTTGACCACAAACCCATCAAATAAAGGATTTCGATCTATTTCTTGATAAAGGATTTTAGCTTTTTGATTATTCACTTTCTCAATTGCCGAAATGCCTCCTAAATCTTTTAACCACTGTAGCGTTAACATTGATACATAAACTGGAAAAACAGCAGGGGTGTTAAACATACTGTCTTTTTCAATATGCATTTTGTAGTTAAGCATTGATGGTATAGCTCGAGAAACTTTACCTAGAATGTCTTCCTTTATAACAACCAAAGTAGTTCCTGAAGGCCCCATATTTTTTTGGGCTCCCGCATAGATTAAACTAAATTTTGAAAAATCTAACTGACGAGAAAAGATATCACTACTCATATCGCATACTAAAGGCACATTAATTTCGGGGAAACTTTGCAATTGTGTACCAAAGATGGTGTTGTTACTTGTACAGTGAAAATAATCTACATCTGAAGGTATGCTGTAGTTTTTCGGGATAAAATTGAAATTCTCATTTTTTGAACTAGCTACTTCAACTACTTCTCCTAAAACCTTTGCCTCTTTTATGGCTTTATCACTCCAAGTTCCTGTATTTAAATAAGCAGCTTTGTTTTCTAAGAGATTGTATGCCGTCATTAGAAACTGAAGGCTTGCACCACCGTGTAGAAATAAGGCTTTATATCCCTTTTCTTGTAGTCCGAGGTGTTCTAAGGCTAGATTTCGGGCGGTTTCCATAACTTCCACAAAATCTTTACTCCTATGCGATATTTCTAATATTGAAAGACCTAAATCATTAAAATTTAAGACAGCTTCAGAAGCTTTTTGAAAAACGGGTTGTGGTAAAATACACGGACCTGCACTAAAGTTATGTTTCTTCATTTAATTAGTAAATTTGAGATAGTAAATATAGGGTTGTAAAACATTCAAAATAAATCTATTGAATGTGTTTTGCCTAAACTACATTTACTAAAAGCTTATAATGCAAAAGTGCAAAATACAACCCTAAAAATGTTGTATCTACTTGAAATTTATTCAGATAATTTCAATAAAAAATCGATTGTATCCACACCATCTGCATAATCCCATAATTCAGGATTTTGAGCCTTTCCAAATGAAATTTCGTTTGGTAATCCTGCTTTAGTAACCACGCATTGAATATTATCTGCTTCAGTTTCTAGTATTTTTTTCACAGCGTACTTTGAAGTGTATTTTTCAAAGAAAAGTACTGAGATAGGAGAGGAGAAGCCTGAATCTTCTTTTAATAACATAAACTCATTGTCCAGCAGTGGAAAGCTGTCCATTAAATAAACAGCTTTGTTGTAGTCGTAATTATTTATGTATTTGTGATTATGGATTATTTCTTTCCAGCTATACATTCCTTTAAAAAATGGCTCGAAATCATAGTCTTCTGGAATGTATATTTTTGAAACATTCCGGCAACCAAGTCCGAAATATCTAAATACATCATCAGCGAGGTTCTTTAGATCTTCTTCTGTTTCTTCTCCAGTTAATACAGCAACTGAATTTCTGTTTTTACGAATAATATTAGGATACTTTCCGAAGTAGTAATCAAAATACCTAGCGGTGTTATTGCTTCCTGTTGCGATTACAGCATCAAATGTCGTTAATCGTTCGTCAGTAAATTCAATATAATTTTTAAACCTAGGTTCGATTGAAATTAAAATTTGCCCAATGAAAGGCAGAAGCGTTTTGTCGTTTGATGAAAGCTTAGCTAATGCTTTATTTCCTGTAATTAATACTGAAAGGAAATCGTGAAACCCTACAAGTGGAACATTTCCAGCCATAATAATAGCAACGGTTTTTGGTTCCACCGATTCTATTTTATAATTAGAAATCCATTGTTGTAAGTTTTCTTCGGAAAGAGCATTGCCCCAACTATTAAGTGCAAAGTGTATATTTTCCTGAGTAAACCAACCGTTTTCGGCTTCAGCTCTTTTTAGAATACTTTCAATATTAAGGTTGTTTATTTCTGGACGCTCTTGTGTAGATTCAATGTTTATTTCTCTAAGAAACTTACCTAAAGCTGTAAAAGCGTTAATTCTATCTTTTAATTGCATACTTAGTTTGGAGTTGCCCTTAATAGGCGTTAAATTTGCACAAAGTTAAAAAAAGTAAATACCATGGCAATTATAATAACAGATGAATGTATAAACTGCGGTGCGTGCGAACCAGAATGCCCTAATACAGCTATTTACGAAGGAGCAGACGATTGGCGTTATGCCGATGGTACTGATCTAGATGGTGATGTAGTACTGCCAAACGGTAAACAGGTTAATGCAAATGAAACCCAAGAACCAGTTAGCGACGAGATATATTACATAGTTCCAGATAAATGTACCGAATGTAAAGGTTTCCACGATGAGCCGCAATGTGCTGCTGTTTGTCCTGTAGATTGCTGTATTCCTGACGACGATCACGTAGAAAGTGAAGAGGAACTATTGGCAAAACAAGCGTTTATGCATAAAGAGTAAAATTTCTTGATTCTAAATGAAAAAGCAACCCAATAGGTTGCTTTTTTTGTTTATTTAAAATTGTGTTCTTCCAGATAAATTAGAATTGAGATAATCTATATAAAGAAAAATGCCCTTTAAATTATGTTTTAAAGGGCATTTTTTAGAATTGAGGAGTTATATTCTATTTATCCTGTTGTTGGATATTTACTGAATTACTCTTCATTGGCTTTATACCACCAGTTTCATTTAATCGATAGATTACAGAAACTACCGCGTCTTTATCGGTATCGTATTTCTCTACAACAAAATCACCATCATCATTAAAATATCCGAAAGATGATTTCCCGTTTTGAGACATGATGTAGTATCCATTCTTTGAAGTAGGCTTGATAATAGCATACTCTTCGTGAGTTGCATTGTCTTTAACAGTCATCATTCTGTAACCATCCTTATCTCGCTGATTTATGAATTTAAATCTATTTCCTTCATAACCGTAATTAACTTCAGTGTTAATTGTTGCAGGTTGAACTACCATTTCTTGATTCGTTCTATTGGCATCTTTTTCAGATAATGAAATTGCCTGCTTTTGAGTTTTAGTTACAGCTTTAGTTGAAACATCTACACCTTTTTCGCTTTTAACTGCGGTTTTAGTAGTAATAGTTTCCTGTTTTTTGTTCTTATTGTCTTGAGCAAAAACTGTAGTAAATGCTGCTAACGCTATAATTGTTAATACTTTTTTCATAATGGTTGTTTGTTATTTGTATTGATTTATTCAAAAGTACAATCATAAAATGTTAAAAAAACCTAAAACATTGATAATCATTTCACAATCTTGACGAAAACCGACTTTTGGGAATACTATTTTAAACTATCCTTACTATGAGTACCATAAATTGGAAATTATATAAGTTGTTTTATAAGGTGCTGCCTAATTACTTTTTTTTAGCTTAGACATTCTTTTTGGTCTTGCTTCAAGTTTAGCTCTTCTTTCGGCTAATTCCTTTTCTTTTTGTAATTGAATTTGTTCCAATTCTTTTCTCTTTTGTGCAGCTAACTCTTTCTGTTGTCTAATAGAAGCTTCTAGCTTTTCCTCTTGTTTTCTTTTATTCTCAAGGATTAGCAATTCATTTTTCTCGTCGGTACTCAATTCATCTGTAAGTAATTTATTGTCGCGATTTTTTTTACTTTCAATTCTAAACTCCTGATTAGTTTGATTGTCGTCACTCACAATTACGGCGCCGCTTTCAGTATCCGTTTCTTTAACTTCTTTTACTTCAACTTCACTTCCTTTTTTAGTAACTACACGTTTAATTGTTGACTCCTGTTTTACTGTCTTGTTTTCTTGAGCTTGAACTCCAGCAAGTGTTAGAATGGCTAAAGCAAGACTCATTACTGCGTTTTTCATAGTATTGGTATTAAAGGTTATTGAGTAAAATTAAATGAATAGTTGCTGATATAGGCTATAAGTTTAGTGAAATAAAACATAAACTTTTTTTAAAAACCATTTGAAATCAATTATTGAAAGTCTGCTTTGAAGATGTATATTTGCACCTTCGTAAATCAAAATTGAATTTTTCTTGATTTACCCTAAAAAAATATAATAAATGAAAGCAGGTATCGTAGGATTGCCAAATGTTGGAAAATCCACTCTATTTAATTGTTTGTCTAATGCCAAGGCGCAAAGTGCGAATTTTCCATTCTGTACAATTGAACCAAATATTGGAGTAGTAAATGTACCGGATAAACGGTTATTGAAACTTGAAGAATTGGTAAAACCAGAACGTGTGCTTCCAGCAACTGTTGAAATAGTTGATATTGCAGGACTGGTAAAAGGAGCGAGTAAAGGGGAAGGATTAGGAAACCAGTTTTTGAGTAACATTAGAGAAACCGATGCTATTCTTCACGTTTTACGTTGCTTTGATAATGATAATATTGTGCACGTTGACGGTAATGTAAACCCTATCCGTGATAAGGAAACTATCGATATCGAACTTCAATTAAAAGATTTAGAGACTGTAGATAAAAAACTTGAAAAAGTAAAACGTGCAGCTCGTACTGGAAATAAAGAAGCTCAAAAAGAAGAGGCAGCTTTATTAAAAGTAAAAGCAGGTTTGGAAGCCGGTATATCTGTTCGTGCTATCGATTTAACTGAAGACGAAAGAGAAGAATATATTAAGGGCTCTCAATTTATTACAGACAAACCAGTAATGTATGTGTGTAATGTTGATGAAGACTCTGCAGTAAATGGAAATGCTTATGTTGAACAAGTTCGTGAAGCTGTAAAAAATGAAAACGCAGAAGTGTTAGTTTTAGCAGTTGGTACTGAAGCCGATATTACCGAATTAGATTCTTTTGAAGAGCGTCAAATGTTCCTAGAAGATTTAGGTCTTGATGAAGCAGGTTCAGCAAAACTAATTAGAAGCGCTTATAAACTATTAAACCTTCAGACGTATTTCACTGCAGGTGTAAAGGAAGTTCGTGCTTGGACTATTCCTGTTGGGGCAACAGCACCACAAGCTGCGGGAGTAATCCATACAGATTTTGAAAAAGGATTTATTAGAGCTGAAGTTATTAAGTATGAAGACTTCGTAGCATACGGTAGTGAGGCCAAAGTAAAAGAAGCTGGAAAGATGGGCGTAGAAGGGAAGGAATATATCGTTAAAGATGGCGATATTATGCACTTCCGATTTAATGTTTAAAACTGAAAATGATTTAAGCAGTGAGTTGAATTTATCTCATCTATCTGCTTAAGAATCAAAATATAGATGGATTTATTTCTTGAAGAAACTATTCGTATAAACGGAGTTTTTTCTGAAGTAAATCCATTTCTTTTTCCATCTTATCCATTCGATTAAGCATTCGTCTTATAACGTCAAGTCCTTCAAAATTTATCCCCAAATCGTTGTGCAATCTAAACATACGTTCGATTTCTGAAATATCGTTCTCATCTATATAAAGGTCATTTTGCTTTTCTTCAAATACAATCAAACCGTATTCGTAAAGTCTATTAATAAAAGTGTCTTCAATATTTGAGTGTTTGCAGTATTGTTCCACTAGTATGTATTTTTCTCGTGCCATTATCTCAGTTTTGAAAGTTCGGTAAACAGTTCTTTTTCTTTTGCTGATAGGTTTTTAGGAAGTTCTACCTTATATGTTATATATAGATCTCCAAATTGTCCGTCCTTTTTGTATTTAGGAAGTCCTTTCCCTGTGAGTTTTACTTTAGTATCGTTTTGAGTTTCGGGCTTAACATTCAATTTTACTTTTCCACTTAATGTTTCTATGGTTATTTCACCGCCTAGAAGCGCAGTGTACAACGAAATGTTTTCGGTGGCATAAATGTCGCTTTCGAGTCTTTTAAATCGGGTGTTATTGAATATCTCGAAGGTGATGTATAGGTCACCTTTAGGACCTCCATTCATTCCCTCACCACCATAACCTCTAATTTTAATTGTTTGTCCGTCTTCAACTCCTGCAGGGATTGTAAGTCTAATTTTTTTATCTCCTACACTTATGGTTTGTTTTTGATCATGAAGAATATCGGTTAAATTTAATCGCAGTGTAGCATTCAAATCTTGACCTTTAAATTGAGCTGTTCGTCTGCGTCCACCGCCACTAAATCCACCGCCGCCAAACATCGATTCAAAAAAGTCTGAAAACTGACTCTCATCAAACCCTTGTCCGCCACTAGTATAAGTTCTCTGATTGCTATATCCCTGTGAACCTTGTTGTTGTCTAGCTTTTTCATAGGAATCAGCGTGTTGCCAATCTTTTCCATATTGATCGTATTTTTTGCGCTTTTCAGGATCGCTCAACACTTCATTGGCTTCGTTTATTTGCTTAAACTTTTGCTCGGCCGACTTGTCGTTTGGGTTTAAATCAGGATGATGTTTTCGAGCGAGTTTTCGATATGCTTTTTTAATATCGGCTTCACTAGCGCTTTTTGTGAGCCCAAGAATTTTGTAGTAATCTATAAATTCCATTTGTGTTATTAGATTAGGCCTATGAAGTTATAAAAATAAATGCTAGCAATCAACATAGCCCCGAATTCTTTACAAAAGTTTAGCAGTCTGTAAAAGTTTTCGATTAGGAAAAAATATGTTATTGTTTTTAATTAAAATAAGTGTTATGTTATTCAGAAGTATAAAATATATTTGCGCATTAGTGGCTAAAAACTAATTACTAACAATAATATACATTTTATTGTTAATTACTTTCCGAAGTATTGGTTTCACAAGTGCTCACGTATATTTATATTAGCAACCCTACACAAAATTTTTATGGCCGAAACACAATATACCGAAGATAACATACGCTCCCTCGATTGGAAAGAACACATTCGTATGCGTCCCGGGATGTATATTGGTAAGCTTGGTGATGGATCTTCGCCAGATGACGGAATTTACATCCTTCTAAAAGAAGTGCTTGACAACTCTATTGATGAGTTTGTTATGGGCGCGGGAAAAACTATCGAGGTTCGCATAAAAGAGAAAGAAGTGAGAGTTCGCGATTATGGTCGTGGAATACCGCTAGGAAAAGTGATTGATGTAGTTTCAAAAATGAATACCGGAGGTAAGTACGATAGCCGTGCATTCAAGAAATCTGTTGGATTGAATGGGGTAGGTACTAAAGCCGTGAATGCCCTTTCTTCATTTTTTAAAGTAGAATCTGTTCGAGATAACCAAATGAAAGCTGCAGAGTTTTCACTTGGAGAGCTTACAAATGATTTGGAGATAGAAGAATCATCAAAAAGAAAAGGGACCAAAGTGGTTTTTATTCCGGATGAAACAATCTTCAAAAATTTTAAATTCCGTACAGAGTATGTTGAGAAAATGCTCAAAAACTATGTTTATCTAAACCCTGGATTAACAATAGATTTTAACGGACAAAAATTCTATTCCGAAAATGGATTAAAAGACCTTCTTCAGGAAACTATTAGTGAAGAAGATATGGCGTATCCAATTATTCACTTACGCGGTGATGATATTGAGGTAGCTATAACACATAGTAAAACGCAATACAGCGAAGAATATCACAGTTTTGTAAACGGACAAAACACCACGCAAGGAGGTACGCATTTGGCTGCTTTCCGTGAAGCTATTGTAAAAACCGTTCGTGAGTTTTACAACAAAAATTACGATGCTAGTGACGTGCGAAAGTCAATCGTTTCGGCAATTAGTATCAAGGTTATGGAGCCTGTTTTTGAAAGTCAAACAAAAACTAAACTCGGTTCTACCGACATGGGTGGCGATTTGCCAACTGTGCGAACCTATATCAACGATTTCGTAAAAACTAATCTCGATAATTTTCTACATAAAAACCCTGAATCGGCAGATGCTATTCAGCGAAAAATAGTTCAGGCAGAAAGAGAGCGTAAAGAGCTTAGTGGAATCAGAAAACTCGCTAAGGATAGAGCTAAAAAAGCGAGTCTTCACAATAAAAAATTACGCGATTGCCGTGTGCATTTGGGAGATATAAAGAATGAAAGAAATCTAGAGTCTACGCTGTTCATTACAGAGGGGGATTCTGCAAGTGGTAGTATTACAAAGAGTCGCGATGTAAATACTCAAGCCGTATTCTCACTTCGAGGAAAACCATTGAATACTTATGGTATGACCAAGAAGATTGTGTATGAAAACGAAGAGTTTAACTTACTACAAGCAGCGTTGAATATCGAAGATTCCATGGAGGACTTGCGATATAACAATATTGTAATTGCAACGGATGCCGATGTGGATGGGATGCACATTCGTTTATTGCTGATTACATTTTTCCTTCAGTTTTTCCCTGAGTTGATTAAAGAAGGACATTTGTATATATTGCAAACACCACTTTTCCGTGTTAGAAATAAGAAAGAAACTATTTACTGTTATTCAGAAGAAGAAAGAGTAAATGCTATAGAAAAACTTAAGCCAAAGCCTGAAATTACACGATTTAAAGGTTTGGGGGAGATTTCGCCAGACGAATTTGTGCATTTTATTGGAAACGATATTCGTTTAGATCCAGTAATGCTAGATAAGTCTATGAGTATTGAAGAATTACTTTCATTTTATATGGGTAAAAACACACCGGATAGACAGGAGTTTATTATCGATAATTTGAAAGTGGAATTGGATAGAGTAGAAGAATAATTTATTTAGAACACGCTTAATAGCGTCCTTATTAAAAAATACACCTTATTGTTCTTTCGGCCTCTTAGGTGAAAGTTTACCGCAAGACGCAGAGAGCGCTGAGTGAAAATATAAAATAAAGAATACAGCATATAAAAATGAGTGACGAACTCGACAATAACGAAGAAGAAATTACAGGTCCAGATTATTTAGGCGTAAACGACGATACTTCCGGAGATACTATAAAAAAAGTAACTGGAATGTATCGCGATTGGTTTTTGGACTACGCTAGTTACGTAATCCTAGAACGTGCCGTACCTGCAATTGAAGATGGATTTAAGCCTGTGCAACGCCGTATTATGCAATCTATGAAAGATTTGGATGATGGGCGTTACAATAAGGTGGCAAATATTGTTGGGCATACTATGCAGTACCACCCACACGGGGACGCGAGTATTGCAGATGCCATGGTGCAAATTGGTCAAAAAGACCTGCTAATAGACACTCAGGGAAACTGGGGTAACATCCTAACGGGCGATAGTGCTGCTGCTTCTCGTTATATTGAAGCTAGACTCTCAAAGTTTGCTTTAGATGTTATTTACAACCCAAAAATTACAAAGTGGCAAGCTTCTTACGATGGTCGTAGAAAAGAGCCAATCAATCTACCTGTAAAGTTTCCACTACTTTTAAATCAAGGAGGAGAAGGAATTGCAGTTGGTCTTTCAACAAAAATACTTCCACATAACTTCCTTGAATTAATCGATGCTTCTATAAAGCATTTACAAGGGAAAAAGTTTCAAATATATCCAGATTTCCCTACAGGGGGAATAATGGATGTAGCCAATTATAACGATGGTTTACGCGGAGGGAAAATTAGAAGTCGTGCCCGTATAAACCAACTTGATAAAAACACATTAATAATTACTGAAATTCCTTTCGGAACAAATACATCATCGCTAATTGACTCTATCTTAAAGGCGAATGAAAAAGGAAAAATTAAAATTAAAAAGATAGAGGATAATACGGCTGCTGCAGTTGAAATTCAAATCCACTTACCTAGTGGAATTTCACCAGATAAAACTATAGACGCGCTATACGCGTTTACAGCCTGTGAAACTTCAATTTCGCCTTTAGGATGTGTAATTGAAGACAACAAACCTCTTTTTGTTGGAGTTTCTGAAATGCTTCGTTTAAGTACCGACCGCACGGTTGAGTTGCTAAAAAGTGAGTTGGAAATTCAGTTATCTGAATTAGAAGAACAATGGCATTTTGCTTCATTAGAGCGTATTTTTATTGAAAATAGAATTTACCGCGATATTGAAGAGGAAGAAACATGGGAAGGGGTTATCAAAGCGATAGACAAAGGATTACAACCTCATATAAAACACTTAAAACGCGCTGTTACCGAAGAAGATATTGTTCGGTTAACAGAAATTCGAATTAAAAGAATTTCTAAATTCGACATCGATAAGGCACAGCAAAAAATTGATGCGCTTGAAGCTAGTATTGCTCAAATAAAACATCACCTAGACAACCTAATAGAATATGCAATCGATTACTTTAAGCGATTGAAAAAGGATTATGGTGAGGGTAAAGAGCGTAAAACAGAGATAAGAACTTTTGAAGATATTGAAGCGACCAAGGTTGTAATTCGCAACACTAAGCTATATGTAAATCGCAAAGAAGGTTTTGTGGGTACAAGTTTAAAACGCGATGAATACGTAACCGATTGTAGTGATATAGACGATATTATTGTATTTACCGAAGATGGTTCAATGATGGTTACAAAAGTGGATTCCAAGACCTTTGTTGGTAAAAATATTATTCACGTTGCTGTATTTAAAAAGAAAGATAAACGCACCATATACAATATGATTTACCGCGACGGAGCTCGTGGCTCGAGTTATGTTAAGCGTTTTGCTGTTACGTCAATTACCCGCGACAAAGAATATGATATGACCAATGGAGCGAAAGGTTCTAAGGTGTTGTATTTTACCGCAAACCCAAACGGTGAAGCCGAATTGGTGACAATCTATTTACGTCAGACAGGTAGTATAAAGAAATTAAAATTCGACTTTGATTTTGCCGATCAATTGGTAAAAGGAAGAAATTCTAAAGGAAATATTGTTTCCAAATATTCAATTAAAAAAATTGAGCTGAAAGAGAAAGGGCTTTCTACCTTAAAACCAAGAAAAATTTGGTTTGACGATTCTGTACAGCGATTAAATGTCGATGAGCGTGGAGAACTTTTAGGTGAATTTAGAAAAGAAGACCGATTGCTAATTGTGAATCAAAAAGGTGTTGTTAAGACTGTTGTTCCAGACTTAACATTGCGTTTTGATAGCGATATGATTGTACTTGAAAAATGGGATCCTAAAAAACCGTTAAGCGCTATTTATTGGGAAGGTGAAAAAGAATTATTCTACGTAAAACGATTCCTAATTGACAACCCAGATAAAGAAGAAACCATTATTACAGATCATCCTGATTCGTATTTAGAGAAAATCTTTACCGATTACCGTCCTATGGCTGAAGTGGTTTTTGTAAAGAAGAGAGGGCAGGAGCGAGATGAAAATCTTGAGGTTAATTTAGAAGAATTTATTGCCGTTAAAGGAATAACTGCAATGGGGAATCAGTTAACTAAGGAAAAGGTTTTAGAAATTAATACTATGGAGCCTTTGCCATACGATTTGCCAAAACCTCGAGATGCTAAGGAAATGGATGTTGTTGATGAAGAAAAAATGACTTCAGATAGTGGGGATTTAAAAACTAATAAAGATTCAGACGACGAGGATTTAAGAACTGACGAAGGCGGGCAAGGCTTGCTGTTTTAGCTCTTGTAATATTTTCTGGATGCGATGAGGTTTGATTGGGGTTTAATCACTTCATCTATTCAATATAGTAGGCTATTCTGAAAATCAGATTTTTTAAGTAATGTAGCTGTTTTCTTGTGTTTTTGCCTTGAATCGGCATGCTTATAGGGTGTTGACTTTGTTTCTTTTAAGCTAAAGTCTAAAATTCTAACTTTCTGTGACTAAACCTTTTGATTTTCAAAAGAAAAACATTATTTTTGCACCCCGC
The DNA here is from genome assembly GCF_014212065.1 of Aequorivita sp. 609. Taxonomy (NCBI): domain Bacteria; kingdom Pseudomonadati; phylum Bacteroidota; class Flavobacteriia; order Flavobacteriales; family Flavobacteriaceae; genus Aequorivita; species Aequorivita sp. 609. The sequence continues at coordinate 203,115 of NZ_JACJVM010000012.1, forward strand.
TTAGCGACGAGTCAAGATTAAGAGGAATTGAAACAAAACAAAAAGAACCCTTCTGTGGGATAGTCGCATTAAAATCTTGTAACAGCGCAGAATACAAAACGTTGATTTTTAAAACATTCTAATTTTAATTTTAGAAGTTTAGAAATCAATTTCACAAACAAATGGCTGATAAAGCAAACAAAGAAGAAGTGCAAGTAGAAGATACTGCAACTCAAAACGAGGCATCTACAAAGCCTCAAAGGGAAGTTTCATTAAAAGAAAGCAACCCTGAAAAATTCCTAGAAGAATTTAACTGGCACAACTACGAAGAAGGAATTGATCCTATCGACGATGGTAAATTAGAAGAATTCGAGAAATTAGTAGCTGAGAATTTCGTTGACACACTTGATGATGAAGTTGTTGAAGGTAAGGTAGTTTACATTACAGACCGTGATGCAATTATCGATATCAACGCGAAAAGTGAAGGTGTTGTTTCATTAAACGAATTCCGTTACAATCCAGATTTAAAAGTTGGTGATAAAGTAGAAGTGTTGATCGATGTTCGTGAGGACAGTACAGGTCAGCTTATCCTTAGCCACCGTAAAGCAAGAACTATCAAGGCGTGGGATCGCGTAAATGCAGCTCACGACGAAGGTACAATCGTAAATGGATACGTAAAATGCCGCACAAAAGGTGGTATGATCGTAGATGTTTTCGGTATCGAAGCTTTCTTACCAGGTTCTCAAATTGATGTTAAGCCTATCCGTGATTACGATATTTACGTTGGTAAAACAATGGAATTCAAAGTTGTTAAAATTAACCACGAATTCAAAAACGTTGTTGTTTCTCACAAAGCGCTTATCGAAGCAGATATTGAAGAGCAGAAAAAAGAAATCATCGGGCAGCTTGAAAAAGGACAAGTACTTGAAGGTGTTGTTAAAAACATCACTTCATACGGAGTATTTGTTGACCTTGGAGGTGTTGATGGACTTGTACATATTACAGACCTTTCTTGGTCTCGTATCAACCATCCAAATGAGATCGTTGAACTTGATCAAAAATTGAACGTTGTAATTCTTGATTTCGATGAAGATAAAACACGTATCCAATTAGGTCTTAAGCAACTTAACCCTCACCCATGGGAAGCTCTTGGTGATGAGTTAAAAGTTGGAGATAAAGTAAAAGGTAAAGTAGTTGTTATTGCAGATTACGGTGCTTTTGTTGAAGTAGCTGAAGGTGTTGAAGGTCTTATCCACGTTAGCGAAATGTCTTGGTCTACTCACTTACGTAGCGCACAAGATTTCGTAAATGTTGGTGATGAGGTTGAAGCTGTTGTTCTTACAATGGACAAAGAAGAGCGCAAAATGAGCCTTGGTATTAAGCAAATGACTCCAGATCCATGGACTGATATTACTACTAAATACCCTGTAGGTTCACGCCATAAAGGTATTGTTCGTAACTTCACTAACTTCGGTGTATTCGTTGAGTTAGAAGAAGGTATCGATGGTCTTATCTACATTAGCGACCTTTCTTGGACTAAGAAAATTAAGCACCCAAGCGAATTCACTAACATTGGTGATGAGCTAGATGTTGTTGTTCTTGAGTTAGATGTTGAAGGACGTAAACTAAGTTTAGGTCACAAACAAACTGAAGAAAACCCTTGGGATAAGTATGAAGCTGAATTTGCAGTTGGTACTAAGCACACTGCTACTATTGACGAAATGGTAGATAAAGGAGCTACAATCAACTTCAATGACGATATTACTGCTTTCATTCCAAACCGTCACCTTGAAAAAGAAGATGGTACAATGTTGAAAAAAGGTGATGAGGCTGAATTCCAAATTATTGAGTTCAACAAAGAATTCAAGAAAGTGGTTGCTTCACATATGAGTATTCATAAAGAAGAAGAGGCTAAGATTGTAAAAGACGCTGTGAAAAAACAAGAAGCAGCTGAAGCAGAAGCAAAACCAACTTTAGGTGATGCAAACTCTGCACTTCAAGCCCTTAAAGATAAAATGGACGGTAAAAAATAATCGTTGCATTTATAGCTAATAAAAAGCCTTCTGGAAACAGAAGGCTTTTTGTTTATAGCTTGTTTCTATCACTTTTAATGCTTTTGTTACTGAAAAGATTTCCCAATATATTAAAATTGACTATTTTCAAATTTTTTAAATTTTAATATGAAAATAAGAGCCCTTACCCCACTTTTGTTACTGTTTATCCTTTCGTGTGCTGCTCCTAAAAAAGCCATAAACGGAAAAGCAGATAGCGCCGATGCAAAAACAGAAAAAGACAAATCTTCAATCAAACCTTATGACAAGGTGATAACGAAAGATGCGAAAACAGACGATGGTTTGTTTAAAGTGCATACTGTAAAAGAAGATTTCTTTTATGAAATTCCCGATTCTCTTTTTGGAAGAGAAATGTTAATGGTTACCCGAATCGCTAAAACCGCGACTAATATTGGTTTTGGTGGAGGAAAAACAAATACCCAAGTCCTTCGATGGGAAAAGAAACCAAACAAGGTGTTGTTACGCGTTGTTTCGCATCAAATATTTGCGGCCGATTCACTTCCTATATATGAGGCTGTTGTAAACTCAAACTTTGAACCTGTTCTTTTTACATTCGACGTAAAGGCTTTAGGTAAAGACAGTACATCTACTGTAGTTCAGGTGAATAAACTTTTTGAAAGTGACGTTAGACCGCTAGGGATGCCAAAGCATTACCGCGATCGGTATAAAATCACCTCTATGGATAAGGAACGTTCGTATATCGAAACCATCAAATCTTATCCATTAAATATTGAATCTCGTCACGTAAAAACATACGCGGCAAAAGAGCCGCCTAGCAATTCAGCTGTAGGTTCAATTTCTGTTGAAATGAATAACAGTATGGTGCTACTGCCTAAAGAGCCAATGAAACGTCGTTATTTTGATGAACGCGTTGGATGGTTTGCTCGTGGACAAACTGATTATGGATTGGAAAACCATGAAAGTAAAACCGTTAAATATCTTGACAGATGGCGTTTAGAAGTAAGAGATGAAGATAGAGCAGCATTTGAAAGAGGAGAATTAGTAGTTCCTAAAAAACAAATTGTTTATTATATCGACAGAGCTACTCCAGTAAAATGGAGAAAATATATCAAACAAGGAATTGAAGATTGGCAAGTGGCTTTTGAAGCTGCAGGCTTTAAAGATGCTATAATAGCAAAAGATCCGCCAACAGTTGAGGAAGATCCAGAATGGTCTCCAGAAGATGTGCGTTATTCGGTGGTGCGCTACTTGGCGTCTCCTATACCAAACGCAAACGGGCCTCACGTAAGTGATCCGCGTAGTGGTGAAATATTGGAAAGTGATATTAATTGGTATCACAACGTTATGACATTATTGAGAAACTGGTTTTTTGTGCAAACTGCTGCAATTAATCCAGACGCCAGAGGTGTAGCTTTTAAAGATGAAATTATGGGTAGACTAATCCGTTTTGTTTCTTCTCACGAAGTTGGTCATACCTTAGGATTGCCACATAATATGGGAAGTAGTGTTGCTTATCCTGTAGATTCACTGCGTTCTGTAGATTTTACTAAAAAGTACGGAACAGCTCCTTCAATTATGGATTATGCGCGTTTTAATTATATTGCTCAGCCAGGAGATGGAGATGTAGCACTAATGCCAAATATTGGTGTTTATGATAAGTATGCAATAAATTGGGGATATAGACCATTGCCACACCTAACTGCTGAAGAGGAAAAAGAAACTCTCGATTCTTGGATTTTAGAACACGCTGCTGACCCTATGTATCGATTTGGAAAACAACAGTCGGGAGGTGTGATAGATCCTAGTAGTCAAACTGAAGATTTGGGTGACGATGCTGTAAAAGCGAGTATGTACGGTATTTCAAACCTGAAATTACTCGTGCCAAAACTTATTGAATACACCAGAGAAGATGGTAAAAACTACGATGATCTTTCAGAAATGTACAATCAAGTAGTTGATCAATTTAATAGGTATATGGGGCACGTAACAGCAAATATTGGTGGTGTTTACGAATACTATAAAACCTACGATCAGGAGGGTGCAGTTTATACGCACGTTGCAAAAGATAAACAAGAAGAAAGTTTGGCATTTTTACAAGAACAACTATTTGCAACTCCAGAATGGTTGTTGGATGATGATATCTTCAATAAAATCCAATTCGATGGAAGTATTGAGAATATTAGAAAGATGCAAGAAAGAACGTTAAATAATATTCTTGACTTTGGAAGATTGGCTCGAATTATTGAAAATGAATCTATTAATGGAAAAAACAGTTATTCGTTATTAGAGATGATGGAAGACTTGCGGAAAGGAATTTTTGAAGAGCTTAGAACTGCTGCGCCTATAGATACCTACAGAAGAAATCTCCAGCGAGTTTACATCAATAGACTTTCGTATTTAATGTCGAATGAGCAAAAAGGTAGAAATAGAACAAAAGTTGATGTTAACTTAAGTGACATTCGTTCGGTAGCAAGAGCAGAGCTTATAGCTTTAGATAATGATATTAGAAGAGCTTTAGGTAGAACTACAGATAGAATGAGTAAGATTCATTTGTTAGATCTTCGTGAAAGGATTGATGTTATCTTGAATCCATACGCTAAATAATTTCGAGTTTTCTTATTAAAACAAAATAGCCTGTCTTATATAAGACAGGTTTTTTTATGCAGTAAATTGAATAGTTTCAAAAGTTTACGATTTATTGGTTTTAAACGAAAATAAATTCTTTAGTTTTAAATAAATAATTCTGTATTTTTGTTTGCTGAATCTAATTCAGACTTTCCTATGAGCCAAAAAGTGTTACTAAACGCAACCGAGATTAATATTGCGCTTAACCGTTTGGCTTGCCAATTGATTGAAAAGCACGACGATTTTTCCAAAACAGTACTTATCGGAATACAACCTAGAGGAGTCTTTTTAGCTGAAAGACTTAAAACCTTGTTGGAAACTGAATATAAAATAAAAAACATTCAACTTGGTTATCTAGACATCACCTTCTTTAGAGATGATTTCCGAAGAAGTGGTAAGCCGTTAGAAGCAAATAAAACCAAAATTAATTTTATAGTTGAAGATAAAAACGTTGTATTTATAGACGATGTGCTTTTTACTGGAAGAAGTGTTCGTTCTGCATTAACCGCAGTGCAATCTTTTGGAAGGCCATTAGAAATTGAATTACTAACACTTATAGATCGCCGTTTTAGCCGTCATTTACCAATTCAACCCGATTATAGAGGAAGACAAGTAGATGCGATTAATGGGGAAAAAGTAAAAGTGTGCTGGAAAGAAAATGAAGGCGAAGACGCTGTTTATTTAGTTAAGAGTTAAGGGGGAGAGAGAGCAAAGAGTAGAGAACAGAGAACAGAGAAGAGAGAAGAGAGTAGAGAGTAGAGAGAGGAGAATGGTAAGTGACTAGTGTAGAAAAGACAAGTGCCAATAGATAATCGATAACAGATAACCGAAAACCAAACAATGGAACTAAGTGTAAATCACTTACTGGGAATAAAATATATAACCGAAGCCGATATTCAACTCATCTTCGAGACGGCCGATCATTTTAAAGAGGTTATTAACCGACCTATTAAAAAAGTGCCATCGCTTCGAGACATTACCATTGCCAACCTCTTTTTCGAAAATAGTACGCGTACGAAACTTTCGTTTGAGCTTGCTGAAAAAAGACTTTCTGCAGATGTTATAAATTTTGCATCTTCGAGTTCTTCTGTTGCCAAAGGAGAAACGCTTATTGATACCGTAAACAATATTCTTTCTATGAAAGTTGATATGGTGGTAATGCGTCATCCAAATCCAGGAGCAGGAATATTCTTATCTAAGCACGTTAATGCTAGTATTATTAATGCAGGAGATGGAGCACACGAGCATCCAACTCAAGCCCTATTAGATAGCTACTCTATTCGTGAAAAGTTAGGTGATGTTGCAGGAAAAAAGGTAGTTATTGTAGGTGATATTCTTCATTCTAGAGTTGCATTGTCGAATATTTTTACACTTCAAAAGCTTGGAGCAAAGGTTAAGGTGTGTGGTCCTAAAACACTTATCCCTAAATATATAGAAAAATTAAACGTAGAAGTGGAAACTAATTTGCGTAAAGCGTTAGAGTGGTGTGATGTAGCAAATATGCTTCGTGTTCAAAACGAGCGTATGGATATTAGTTATTTCCCAACAGCTCGAGAATACTCACAACAATTCGGACTTAATAAAGCGATGCTCGATTCTTTAAATAAGGAAATTGTAGTAATGCACCCAGGACCAATTAATCGCGGTGTGGAAATCACAAGTGATGTTGCAGATAGCAAGCAATCTATTATATTAGGTCAAGTAGAAAATGGAGTAGCCATCCGTATGGCTGTAATTTATTTATTAGCCTCAAAAATTAAACATAATGAAGATTGAGAATCATCCAAATTTTGTTGTCCTTGAAGATGAGAAGGATGATATAATAGATTTTGCCTCATTTATTGAGAGTCAAGTTCCTTCAAAGTACAAGGGTCAGAATGTGGTTTTGAACTTATTGAAGTATGACTCTTTATCCTTGCCAGAATTATTACAATTCTTAAAAACATCAAACCTTCATCGCAAAACAAACTATTCCTTTGTTATTGTAAACGATGCCATTGATATAGATGAAGTTCCTTACGAATTAGTTGTAGTGCCAACACTTCAGGAAGCTGAGGATATCGTTGAAATGGAAGAGATTGAGCGCGACCTCGGTTTCTAGTCTAAACTGAGCTGATTACTCGTAAAGCTTCTGATACGAGAAACAATAATTTTTTAAAAATCCAATTTTGAAATTAACTATCCTAGGATGCCATTCAGCAACTCCAACTGCTTCTACGCACCCAACAGCGCAGATTTTGCAGATTAAGGGGCATTTGTTTTTAATTGACTGTGGGGAGGGAGCCCAGATGCAATTAAGAAAATATAGGGTTAAATTTTCGCGTATTCGTCATATTTTTATATCACACCTACACGGCGATCACTTTTTTGGCTTACCAGGACTAATTTCAACTTTTTTACTATTAGGAAGAGAAGCTGAATTACATATTTACGGCCCCAAAGGCATAAAACAGTCTATATTATTGCTTCTTAAGTTGGGGAAAGCATATACAAATTACCCTTTGTACTTCCACGAACTAGAAGAGACTACGCCACAGTTAATTTATGAAGATGATAAAGTTACGGTGGAAACAATTCCATTAAAACATAGAGTGTATACCAATGGATTCCTTTTCAAAGAAAAACTGGAAGACCGAAAGTTAAATGTGGATGCTGCTCGAGAACTGAATATCTATTTAAGTTATTACAACAAAATCAAACAAGGTTTCGACGTGGAGAATAGAGATGGTAAGTTGATATCAAACAAAGACATCACCTTCGATCCACCTGCACCAAAATCGTATGCCTATTGTAGTGATACAGAATATAATCCAGAAATGGTTCCTCAAATTGAAGGAGCAACTTTTTTGTATCACGAATCAACCTTTCTGGATGAACACTATCATCTTGCTGAAAAAACCAAGCACAGCACCGCTAAGGAGGCTGCTGTTATTGCGCGAAAAGCAAACGTTGGGACATTAATTCTCGGTCATTATTCAGGCCGTTATGGGAAGCTTGAACTTTTCCGTAAGGAGGCTCAAGAGGTATTTGATAATGTAGAATTAGCTGAAGATGGAAAATCCTTTCAGTTTTAATTTACTTTTTCTTACTAGTTAGGCTTTAACCTTTCGTTTAAATTCACTTTTGAATCTTTTCTACTGGAAAATATTTAATACATATTTAATAAACTGCTATTTCAAAGAATATTTAAAACTCTTAACTTGCGTTAAAACTTGAGAAATGGCCGAAAAGCTTCACGACTACCGAAAATCTTATGAAAAGGGCGAGCTATCCGAAAATTCGGTAGATGAAAACCCGATGCAACAATTCCGTAAATGGTTTTATGAGGTGCAGAACAGTGGTGGTGTAGATGAAGTTAATGCAATGACGGTAAATACTATTGGAACCGATGGTTTCCCAAAAGGAAGAGTAGTTTTACTGAAAAAATACGACGAATACGGCTTTTACTTTTACACTAATTACGAAAGTGAAAAGGGTAGGGCTATTGCAAATAACAACAAGGTTTCCTTGTCTTTCTTTTGGCCAAATATGGAACGACAAATTATAATTAAAGGAACTGCTGAGAAAACTTCAGAAGCAGATTCAACAAATTATTTTCATTCTAGACCAAAGGGAAGTCAGCTAGGAGCAGTTGTTTCACATCAAAGTGAAGTAGTGGAATCTCGAGAAGTTTTAGAGAAAAATTTGGCAGAACTCGAAAAGAAATATGAAACAGAAGAAGTTCCAAAACCAGATAATTGGGGAGGAGTATTAGTAAAGCCAATATCGATAGAATTCTGGCAAGGAAGACCAAATAGGCTGCACGACAGAATTCGATATAGATTAAAAGACAAGGATTGGGTGATTGAGAGGTTAGCTCCTTAAATGAGGGAATAGAATTAAGGAGGCCAGCGATATTCTGATTGCCATCCAAAACCTAGAATTAATAAAACGCAATGAAAACACTTTACATAGTAAGACACGCAAAATCATCCTGGAAACACGATTTACAAGACCATAAGCGTCCTTTAAAAGGGCGTGGTAAACGCGATGGAAAACTAGTTTCAGAAAAAGTTGCGAAAGAAGTTAAGCCTCCTCAAAAAATTGTTAGCAGTGACGCTACTCGTACACTCTCAACGGCTCAATTTTTTAAAGACGCTTTCAATATTGATGATGCAAATTTTGAAACCAATCATAGTCTTTACGATTTTAGCGGTCAGAGTGTTATGCGAATTATTAAGTCGTTCGATGATAATTTAGACATTATGATGTTAGTGGGGCATAATCACGCCTTAACATCTATAGTAAATATGTTAGGTGATAAATACATAGAAAATGTTCCAACTTGTGGTTTTGTAATGTTGCAGTTTGATGAAAAAAAATGGAAAGACATTACCAGAGGTAAAACAATTAAAACAATATTTCCACGAGATCTTAAGTAATGACAGGTAAAACAGATACTAATAAAACTAATCGTAATCAATATTACAATAGAGAGTTAAGCTGGCTTCAGTTTAATGCTCGAGTGTTGCAAGAGGCAAATGATGAAAAGTTACCTTTAATTGAAAGACTTCGATTTTTAGGTATATTTTCTAATAACTTAGATGAGTTCTTTAAGGTTCGGTATGCTACTATAAAACGTATTGTAGAAGCTGGTAAGACAGGGAAAAGCTTTCTTGGAGGGTATTCAGCCAAGGAGCTTTTGGAGGTGATTACGCAAACGGTAATCGATCAGCAGGCTCAAAGTCTCGAAATTCTAAGTAAAATTCAAACGAAACTTAGAAAAGAGAATATATTTATTATTAACGAGACCGAAATATCACCTTCGCAAAGTAAGTTTATTTCAGAATACTTTGTGAGATACGTTAGCCCGGCGATGATGACTATTATGATTGGTGAAGTTGATGAATTCCCCAATCTTCGTGATGATGCTGCATACTTAGCTGTAACAATGGTGATGAGCAAGGAGGATGATACTTTTGAGGCTAAACACAACTATGCTTTAATTGAAATTCCACGAACTATTAATCGTTTTGTTGAGCTTCCAAAGGAAGGAGATAATCAATATGTTATTATTCTAGACGATTTAATTCGTCATTGTTTAAACAACATTTTCAATATTTTTAAATATGAGACAATTTCGGCTCATATGATTAAAATTACCCGTGATGCTGAGTTGGATATAGATAGCGATTTAAGTCGCAGTTTTATTGAAAAAATCTCAAAAAGTGTAAAAAATAGAAGTGCTGGGGATCCAGTTCGCTTTGTGTACGATAAAAGTATTGATAAAAAGTCCTTACAGTTTCTACTAGATAAAATGGGAATTGATAAAACCGACAGTATTATTCCTGGAGGGCGTTATCACAACAGACGAGACTATATGAATTTCCCTAGATTGGGAAGGCCCGATCTTCAATACGAAAAAACAGAACCGCTTCCAATACCAGGACTGAGCTTACAAGGTAGTTTGTTCGATAGAATTGCTGAAAAAGATTATCTGCTTCATGCTCCGTATCAAACATTTATGTATGTAATTAAGTTTTTACGTGAAGCTGCGTTGGATCCAAAAGTGAAATCTATTAAAATCACAATTTACCGCTTAGCAGAAGTTTCGCATATTGCTAGTTCGCTTATAAATGCTAAGAAAAATGGGAAAGACGTAACAGTACAAATAGAGCTGCAAGCGAGATTTGATGAAGAAGCAAATATTAAATACGCTGAATTACTTCAAAGTGAAAATATCAAGTTGATTTTTGGAGTAAAAGGTCTAAAGGTGCATTGTAAAACCTGTTTGGTAGAAAGACTAGAGAACAACAAAACAGTTCGTTATGGTATCTTGAGTACAGGAAACTTCAATGAATCTACAGCAAAACTTTATACCGATTATACTTTGTTTACTGCGAATCAAAAGATATGCAAAGAGATAAATAAGGTTTTCGACTTTTTTGAAGTCAATTATCAGGTAAAAAAATATAGACATCTTATCGTGTCGCCGCATTACACTCGAAAAGCTTTATATAATTTAATCGATACTGAAATTAAAAATAAAAAAGCAGGCTTACCTAGCGGGATTAAATTAAAGCTCAACAGTCTGTCGGACTATGCCATGATAGACAAGCTTTACGAAGCGAGCAGAGCAGGAGTGAAAATTAAAATGATTGTTCGTGGTATTTGCTGCTTGATTCCAGGTGTGAAAGGAATGAGTGAAAATATTGAAGCAATAAGTATTGTTGGTAAATATTTAGAACACCCGCGATTGTTTATTTTTGAAAATGCCGGAGATACTAAGGTGTATATTTCTTCTGCTGATTTAATGGGAAGAAACTTAGATAACAGGGTAGAAGTGAGTTGTCCGATATACGACCCTGACATTAAAAATGAAATTTTAGAAAATTTTGAAATTGGGTGGAGTGATAATGTTAAAGCTAGAGTGTTTAGCGTGAAAAATGACAATGCTTATAGAAGAAACAACAAGCCTCCAGTTCGTTCTCAATTCAAAATGTACAATTATTATTTAAACAAACTTGAAGTAAATTAATTTGTTAAACATAGAAAAATACGGAGCAGTAGATATTGGTAGTAACGCTATACGTTTGCTGGTAGTTACTGTAATTGAGCAGAAGGGAAAAGATACGATATTTAAAAAAACATCATTGGTTCGCGTGCCTATTCGTTTAGGTGCGGAAGTTTTTGTTGATGGAAAGATTTCTGATAAAAATGCCGTAAGAATGCTAGATGCAATGAAGGCATTTAGTCTGTTGATGAAAACGCACGGAATAAAACGTTATAGAGCGTGTGCTACTTCAGCGATGCGTGAAGCTTCCAATGGCTCTGAGATAGTTGAAACGATTAAAGAGAAAAGCGGAATTGTAATCGACATTATTGACGGTAATGATGAGGCTGCAATTATCGCTTCTACCGATTTAAAAACACTAATTGAAGACGATAAAGTTTTCCTTTACGTAGATGTTGGAGGAGGGAGTACAGAGCTAACTATTTTTGCCAATGGAAAAACGGTTACTTCGCAAAGTTTTAAAATTGGAACAGTTCGGTTGTTAGAAAACCTCGTAGTTGAAGATGTTTGGAAGCAAATGGAGGCTTGGATTAAACAAGAGACCAAAGATTATAAAAAGATTTTAATGATTGGTAGTGGAGGAAACATCAATACTATCTTTAAAAAGAGTGGCAAAAAGCTTGGGAAGCCACTTAGCTATATTTACCTATCTTCATATTATAAAACATTAAAATCTCTTACCTACGAGGAGCGTATTACAGAATTAGATATGAATCCAGATCGTGCCGACGTGGTAATTCCTGCTACAAAAATCTATTTATCTGCCATGAAATGGAGTAAAGCTAAGAGTATGTATGTGCCTAAAATAGGACTTAGTGACGGTATAGTGAAAAGTCTTTACAACGAAAAAATTGCTGCAGAAAATTAGGATTAAGCTTAAAGCTCATCGTGGAAATTTGACAATGGGAAATAATATTTACACTATTTAACTATTAGTTTTCTTACAAATTTAGAACTTTCTGTTATTAAACTAAAGATATAAGTAAAGCTATCTAAGTCCCTAAGGTTAAGCGTTAAACTACTTTTGTTTTTTAATTTTCTGTTGAATAAAATTTTTCCTGAAACATCAAAAATTGAAACATCAATTTCCTTATAGTTTTTATCGAGATTAACAAATAGTTTATCTGTGGCTGGATTCGGATAAATAGATATTTGTTCCTTTTTAAACCTATCGATGTTTAATATTGGAATCTCTATAGTTTTTGTTTTGGTATCCGATTTACCACAATAAGTAACGGTTTGTGAAACATTATAAATTCCACTTTCAGTATATGTGTGAACTGGATTAGTTTCGGTGGAATTGTATCCATCGCCAAAACTCCAATAGATTGAATGGAAATTACTGCCAGTATTAGTAAATGATACTTCACTTCCGATTATTTCTTCCGTAAAATCTGCTACGGGGTTTTCTGTAAAATCCCAATTAGCGATTTCATCAAAAACAATTGTCTTAGCCGCGGCTTTAATGGTATTAGCTTGATTTTCATCTAAGCTAGAATTCCAAGAAATAAAAGTTGGGTCTTTTTTATAAATCATCGCATAAAAAGCACACGCAACAGCATATGAGCCTGCTAAGGACGGATGTGAGCCATCACTGGAGTACAGTGGAATATTGGGGTGGTTCTCTCTAAGAAATCGCCATACAGCCCCTGCAGGAGCTAACTCAGATTGGTTGGTTTCAGCTAAGTATATATAAGTAGCTCTAATTAAGTCGTCCATATCTTCGTATGTACATACCCAAGGTCTTATAGCGCAATTTTGAGCATCTCCATCTTTACGCCCCCAGGTCATATAAAACAGCGGTTGTGAACATTCGTTGTTTGTTCTTATGGCATTGACTAATTGTTCTACATAGGGAAATACTTCTGTTTCCATCTGCGACTGACTCAAAGAAGTTTCTTGACTTTGTCCTTGAAGGGCAACGTAATCCCAGTTATTTGAACTTATTTTGGTAAGAGTGGTACTATTAGATGCGTGATCCATAAAACGAAATCCACCCGGAGTATTGGAATCGTAAATTAGAATATGCCCGGTGCTATTGGCCATTTCGCTTACCATAAGCGGCAGATTATTAGCAGCTGTATAGCTATTCCCAATAAATAATACTTTTTTAGAGGTCTGACTATTTACAGCCAAAGTTGCTAAAACAAGAGCTATAAATAGAAGGACCTTTTTCATCTCGTATCTTTAAGTGGCTGTTGGCTTAAGCTATCGTTTTTTAAAACTACAAAATGTAAAATTCTGAAGTGTGTCGAAGGGAGTTTTGTGGTCTTCGTTTAGACAGCTAATTTTTTCAAAATCTTCAGCAAATTCCGAGCTTAATTTCTCCTCGCTGTATTGAGTAATCTCAAGTCCACTACATTTTAAAGGTCCATTTTCTGAAAAAGTTGCAATTATTAAATAGCTATTTACCGATTTTTTAATCGTTTGCTTGTACTTTTCAATATGTTCAGCATTGGTTAAAAAGTGAAAAGCTGCTCTGTCGTGCCAAAGGTCGTAAGTAGTTTCTGGCTCAAACTCTGTGATATCACTTACAATCCAAGTTACTTTCTCTGCCTTATCACCGAGTCTTTTTTTCGCTTTATTGAGTGCTTTTTCTGAAATGTCTAAAACAGTAATATTTTCAAAACCAGCTTTAAGTAGATGATCTACCAAGTTGCTATCACCGCCACCAACGTCTATAATTTTTGCAGTTTTCTTTAATTCTAGCGATTGAATAAAATCTAATGAAGTTTTAGGAACCTCTTGTGTCCAACTTACTTGCTCTGGAGTTTTAGTTTCGTAAACTGTCTCCCAATGATTTTTTTTATTCATATTATTTATTGTTATGCTTTTTTATTTTAATAGCTCTCTTTTCTTTCTCTTCCATTTGAGCTCCAATAAAAGGAATACGAGGCGCTAGAAAATAGCCGGTTAAACTCGCAAAAAGTATTGGAATAAAATATGTGAACCCTGTTAATGTAGCGAGTAGAATAGTTGTACTCATTGGGGTGCGAGTTACACAAGAGTTTATAGCAGCCATACAACTTACAATAGTTAACGAAAGGCTTATGGAAGGGAAAATGCTGTGAATTAGTAACCCTAAAGCTGTACCGCAGAAAAACAAAGGAATAATAAAACCTCCACGCCATCCTGAAGTTACTGTAATAGAAATAGCTATAATTTTAAAAATAAGAACTGCTCCAAGAAATTGTAACGTACCATTTTCTTCAAGTAATTCATTGATTTCAAAGTGGCTGAAATATCTAGTAAGCGGAATATAATAAGCAATTACCCCTAAAAGAATACCTCCGATTAAGGTTTTAATGTAAATAGGAGATTTTAATTTTTTGAAAAGAGTTTTAAAAAACTTAGTACAAAAAATAAACATCCACCCCACTATAGTTGCCATAATTGCAAATAAGACAGCCCATCCAAAATCGAAAAAAGTTTCCATTTCGTAGGCAGGTAGATTCCACATTGGTCCCCATCCTAATTGCACGATTATAGCAAAAATGATATAACTAAATCCACTGGCAACAAGTGCTGGTATTATTGCTTGGTAATATTCTACGGCGTGTTTGTGGTGGAGTATTTCTAAAGAAAAGAGGCTACCTCCAAGGGGAGCGCCAAATAAGGCAGTAAATCCCGATGCCATCCCTGCAATGCTTAAAGAGCGCAGCTCTTCACCTTTTAATCTGAAAATTTTTCCCATCCAAGATCCTGTGGAACCTGTAACCTGTACCAAAGGTGCTTCTGGGCCCAAACTTCCTCCCGAGGCTACACACAGCAGCGATGATAATATCATTGAAGGATTGTTTTTAGGGTCTAACTTTCCTTTTTTGAAACGAATGTTATTAACCATAAGTTCCATTTCGCCAGGGTCGCCAATAAAGTAGATAATTAACCCTGCAAGAAGCCCACAAATAGCCATAACAGGAATTACAAGCCATCCTTGATATACTGCTAAAAAGTCGGTTAGATACATTAAAACCACCCAATACACCCCAGAAATAACGCCTCCAATAAGCCCTAATAAAGCCCAGAGAATAAACATTCTACTAAACACAAAGGGGTTAAATCGAATAGGTTGGTCTAAAACATCTCTGTATTTAATTAATTTCCTTCTTCTTTCGATTTTCATTGGGAAGGGGGTCTAAGTTATTTATCCGTGAATGGATTGATGCTTTCCCAAGTCTTTCATTACCTCAGCTTCATAGGTAAGAAGATCGTTCCATTTTTGATCAACCTCCTTTCTATCACCGTATTGACGTGCAAAACCAAGAAACATCGTATAGTGATTTGCCTCACTAACCATTAATTTTCTATAAAATTCGGCCAGTTCTTTGTCTTCAAGCTCTTCACTTAACAATCTAAATCGTTCGCAGCTTCGAGCTTCAATAAGTGCAGCATACAATAGTCTATGAACGAGTTGTGTGGTGCGGCTCCCGCCTTTTGGGAAAAACTTTAGTATCTGAACAACATAATCATCTTTTCTATCTCTACCTAAAACCCAGCCTCTTTCTAAAATTTTATCGTGAACCATTTTAAAATGGCTGATTTCTTCCTTTACCAAAGCAATCATCTCTTGTGTAAGCTCTGTGTATTCAGGGAAACTCACAATTAAAGAAACAGCTGTAGATGCTGCCTTTTGTTCGCACCAAGCGTGATCTGAAAGAATGTCTTCTATGTTCTTTTCTACAATATTTACCCAGCGAGGGTCTGTGGGAAGTTTTAAGCCTAACATATTATCTTAATCGTTTCAAGTTTATGGTATTAAGATTTTAAGTGTCCAAGTATAAAGAGTGGTGTCAATTAAAATCTATCGCTAATGTATTCAATAACTACCTTATTGTTTTTTGAATTTACTCTAGTTATATATCTAAATCAAACTCCTGTCTAAGTCTTTCTAAAGCAGGATTCATTTCCTTCATTTTCTCGAATTTCTCTCGTGTTGAGTAAACATAACGCTTTTCAGTGGTTTCGTTTACTGTAATATCTAAGTCTATCTCATAATTTTGAAGTTTTTCACGCAAATACCCAAGTAAATCGTATTTAGCGCGTTCAACTTCAGTTTTTATGGTATGATTTGGAAATTCAAGATGAATTATCGCTCCCTCCAATTTTGGGGTACCCATTGTTAAGTGAGAAAGCAGGTTAAATTTCCCGTCTTTTTCCACTTTTTTGGTGTATTTATTCCAATACTTAAGCATCTCTTCTTCGGTAAAATTATTCACCGGGAGATCTTCCTCTTTAGGTTGATTGGCTTCTAATTCCTGTTTTAACTCTTGTTTCTTCTGAATGCTTTTTAACGATAATGCAGAAACTTTTCTTTCATTTCGTTTAGTTGCTATACTAGGCTGTGCTACTTCTTGAGTTGTGACTTCCTCTCCTTTAGTTGTAGTTTCAGCCTTTACATTTACAGAAGAAATATTTGAAGTAGGTTCCTGAACGTTAGGTTGACTTTTTTCAGCTTGAGAAGATGCAACTTCCTGTTGATTTGTATTGTCAGTTTCAATTTTCCTAAACGGCTTAGGGATAATGCTTCCAGCAGAAGTTATTCTCTTTGAAGTAAATTCTTCCGATTTAAAATAGGAGGGAGCTATTACGAAGCGTTGCCCGATACTAGAGTTTTTTTTTTCGCCCTGAAAAGTCAAGGAAGCAAGTTGCATTAGGCAGAGTTCAACAAGGAGTCGCTGATTTTGACTGTTTTTATACTTTAAATCGCAGGTATTAGCGATTTCTATAGCATCCATCAAAAATTGAGCACTTGTTTTCTTAGACTGCTCTAGGTACATTTCCTTTACTTGTTCTCCAACTTCAAGGAGTTGTATTGTTTCCTGGTTCTTACAAACCATCAAGTCTCTAAAGTGAGATGCAAGCCCCATTACAAAATGGTGACCGTCAAATCCTTTTGCGAGAATATCGTTATAAGTAACTAAAACTTGTGGAATATTGTTTTGCAATAGCAAATCGGTGATTTGAAAATACCACGTATAATCAAGAACATTTAAGTTTTCGGTTACAGCTTCACGCGTTAGGTTTTTTCCCGCAAAACTTACAACCCTATCAAAAATTGACAGTGCGTCACGTAGTGCACCATCTGCTTTTTGAGCAATAATGTGAAGAGCATCATCTTCTGCGTCTATTCCTTCAGCTTTGGCTACATCGGCTAAATGACCTTTAATATCGTTAACGCCAATTCTTCTGAAATCGAAAATCTGACAACGAGAGAGAATAGTAGGAATTATCTTGTGCTTTTCGGTAGTAGCAAGTATAAATATAGCGTGCTTTGGCGGCTCTTCAAGCGTTTTTAGGAACGCGTTGAAAGCTGCTGAAGACAGCATATGAACCTCATCTATAATATAAACCTTGTATTTTCCAACTTGTGGTGGAATGCGTACTTGGTCTATTAGATTACGAATATCATCAACCGAGTTATTTGAAGCTGCATCCAATTCAAAAATATTGAAAGCGAAATCTTCATCTTCTTTTTCTGTGCCATCTTGGTTAATCTTCTTGGCAAGAATACGCGCACAAGTAGTTTTTCCAACACCTCTTGGTCCCGTAAAAAGTAATGCTTGTGCTAGGTGGTTGTTTTCTATGGCGTTATCCAAAGTGTTGGTAATGGCCTGTTGCCCAACTACATCTTTAAAAGTTGCAGGGCGGTATTTTCGGGCTGATACAATGAAGTGTTCCATAGTTAAAATAGTCGTTTTCAAAATTCAGTATTAAATTTCTGAATTGTAAATTATGACTTGGTAGCAAATATAAAGATGTGTATCGGGTTTTAAAAAAATAGATGCTCGTATTTTCTCATATTTATTAACATTGGAGTACTTTTGCGCAGCAGGCCGCCTTATCGTCGTCCCGATTTTAATCGGGAGGGAGGAAAGTCCGGGCACCACAGGGAGGCATAGCGGCTAACAGCCGTCACTATTCTTGCGCGAGTAAGAATTTTAGGACAAGTGCAACAGAAAGTATGTACAGGTAATGCTGTAGTGAAACCAGGTAAACTCTATGCGGTGAAATGTCACGTAAACCTGCGTTCCGTTTTCGGATAAGGGTACCCGCCCGATGCAGGAGGGTAGACAGATTGAGCGTTTCGGTAACGAAACGTCTAGATAAATGATAAGGTGCTATTTTGATTTAATCGAAGTAGTAACAGAACCCGGCTTATAGGCCTGCTTTTTTATTTTATACTTAGATTTTGCTTTTTAGCTTAAATCTTTTTTCAGAAGTTTTTTCAAATCATCGGTGTTTTCGTAAAGCACGAAGTCACCGTCTTTTAGATAAGAAATTTGGCCGTTTTCCTCCGAAACAACCAAGCAAACAGCGTCGGTTTTTTCGGTAATACCCACAGCTGCACGATGTCGCAATCCAAATCGCAAAGGTATAGTACGGTCGTTGGAAACTGGTAAAATTACACGTGTTGCCGTAATCCTGTTTTCTTCAATTATCATAGCACCGTCGTGTAAAGGGCTATTTTTGTAAAAAATACTTTCTATAATTGGTTGATTAACTTCAACATTCATTTTGTCTCCGGTGTTTTTTACAAAATCTAAACTATTGTTCCGCTGAATTACAATTAAAGCCCCCGTATTGGTGGTTGCCATTTTTTTACAAGCTTTTACAATAGCATCGATGTCTATAAAAGGACCAGAATCGGCAGAAGAAAAATTAAATCGTTGGAAAAACTTCCGGCGGGCTTTAAAATTTGTAGAGCCAAGCATTAAAAGGAACTTCCTAATTTCTGGTTGGAAAACAACTACCAAGGCGAACATCCCAACACCTAAAAATCCTCCTAATATTTGGCTGAGTAACTCCATTTCTAAAAGTTGAGTTACAACATAGATGGTATAAATTATAATTATACCCACCAAAATATTGATGGCAACAGTGCCTTTCACTAGGTTATAGATATAGTATAATAGCACTGCAACCAGTACTATATCTACAATGTCTAAAATTCGAATATCCAGAAAATCCAAAGGGCTGTATTTTTTGTAAAAGTACTTTAAAAATTGATTTTATGTTTCAGTCTTAAGTACATTTTGAAAGTTAGAAAATTTATAATACTTCATTACAGAAAACCTGGATAATTTTGTCTAATTATCAGTAATGTTCAACTCCATTAATTGCACACCAAAGCTTTACACATTCCACAGCTTCTTTCACATCGTGAACTCTTAAAATAGAAGCTCCTTTCATAAGTGAAAAGGTATTTACAAAAGTAGTCCCGTTCAAGGCATGTTCTGGAGTGGTGTCTAGCGTTTTGTAAATAAAAGATTTTCTAGAAACTCCCGATAAAAGTGGAATTTCGAGGTTTTGGAAAAGTTCAAGGTTGTTTAAAACTTCAAAATTTTGCTCTCGTGTTTTTGCAAATCCAAATCCAGGGTCGGAAATCACATCGTTTATACCTTCTGCACGAGCTAAGGCAATTTTTGACGCAAGGTCTTTTATAACTTCAATAGTTACATTTTCATAATCGGTAAGTGAACTCATTGTTTTAGGAGTACCCCGCATATGCATTAAAATATAAGGCACTTTTAATTTTCCTACCATAGAGTACATTTCTGAATCTAAAGTTCCACCAGAAACGTCGTTTACTATTGCGGCTCCTGCTTCAACGGCTTTTTTTGCTACTTCACTTCGGAAAGTATCCACTGAAATTAATGCTTCAGGAAACTTCTTAAGGATAAGGGTTATTGCTTCGGTAACTCTTTTAATTTCTTCAGCTTCTGTAACTTCATTTGCACCAGGTCGGGTGCTGTAACCGCCTATGTCTAAAAATGTTGCGCCATCCGAAAGCATTTTTTCGGCTTGACTTAAAATATCGTTTTCAGTAGTCGTTTTTCCACCGTCATAAAACGAATCGGTAGTAACGTTTATAATTCCCATTACTTTTGGGATGGTAAGATCTATGAGCTTGCCGCGGCAATTAAGGGTCTGCAATTTTCTAAATTGATTTATTTACCCGAAATTTACGCAAAATCTTACAATTTACGAATGGCAAAGACATCAAAACAATACAGCGAACAAGTAGAAAAATGTAGGGAGCTGTTTATCAATAAAATGCACGACTACGGAAGTGCATGGCGAATTCTTCGACTTCCTTCACTTACTGATCAAATTTTTATTAAAGCACAACGCATTCGCGGATTACAAGAAAATAAAGAACAAAAAATTGCCGAAGGTCAAACGAGTGAGTTTATTGGAATTGTAAATTACTCGATTATGGCGCTTATCCAACTTGAAAAAGGTGTTGTAGATCAACCCGATTTATTAGTAGATGAGGCTGTAAAACTTTACGACAAACACATTGCCGAAACCAAACAACTGATGATGGACAAAAATCACGATTATGGCGAAGCTTGGCGTGATATGAGAGTGAGTTCGTTAACTGATTTGATTCTTCAAAAATTACTTCGCGTAAAACAAATTGAAAACAATAGCGGGAAAACTTTAGTATCTGAAGGGATTGATGCTAATTATCAGGATATGATAAATTATGCAATTTTTGCGCTAATTCATTTAAATGAAAATTAGCAAAAATTGCATAATTTAAATACCAAAAACTAAAAATCTAAATTCCAAAAAGTGGGTGCAAAATATGATTTAGAAGAAAGAACTTTTCAATTTGCAAATGAATGCCGTATACTCGTTAAATCTTTAAAGTATACAACGGCAAATGTTGAAGATGGTAAACAATTGATTAAATCGTCGGGTTCTGTTGGAGCTAATTATATTGAAGCGAATGAAAAACTAGGTGATAGAGATTTTGTATTTAGATTAAAGATAGCTAGAAAGGAAGCTAAAGAATCTAGATATTGGTTACGACTATTAAAGGAAGCGAATCCAGGTATTATGGAATTTAAAAAGTTAATTAATGAATCTGAAGAAATAACAAAAATATTATCTACAATAATTAAAAAGTTTGAGTAGAGATAAATTTAATCTTAAGCAAAAATTTTAAAATAATTTAGTTTTGGAATTTGGTGCTTAAAATTTTGGATTTTATTTGTTTAAGATATAATGATATTAATTAAGAAAACAAATTTTATATATATATCTAAAGTTAATTTAATTAAAATAAAGTAAATGAAAATATTAGTTGGAATATCTAGAGTATTGGTTGGAGCCTTGTTTATTATAAGCGGCTTGGTGAAACTTAACGATCCTATTGGGTTTGCTTTTAAACTACAAGACTACTTTGCCCCAGACGTTTTAGACCTTGGGTTTTTGGTGCCTTATTCATTACTAATTGCAATTTTCGTTGTGATTTTTGAGGTGCTAGTAGGTGTAGCGCTTCTCTTAGGGTATTTAAAAAAGTTTACGCTATGGGCATTAATGCTAATGATAGTGTTTTTCACTTTTCTTACCTTTTATTCGGCTTATTTCAACAAAGTAACAGATTGTGGATGTTTTGGAGATGCAATTCCTTTAACTCCTTGGGAATCGTTTTACAAAGACATTATTCTTTTAGTTCTAATTATAATTCTTTTTATAGGGCGTAAATACATCAAACCATTTTTTGCTGAAGGCACGCGTAGCATCATCATTTTCGCAACTTTTGTAGGGTGTATGGCCATTACTTATCACGTATTACAACACCTTCCCATTATTGACTTCAGACCTTATAAAATTGGTGCAAATATTAAGGATGGAATGACTGTTCCAGAAGGTGCTCCAGGTCCTATTTATGAATATAAATGGACTTTTAATATTAATGGTGAAGAAAAAACTATCGTTACAAACGGGGAATACCCACAGGTTGATGGAGAATTAGTGAATACTGAAACTAAAATGATTCAGGAAGGTTATGTACCGCCAATTCACGACTTTACTATGGAAAGAAATGGCGAAGACTTTACCGATCAGTTCTTAAATGAAGAAAATCTTATTGTAATTGTAGCTTATAGCTTGACAAACACTGAAAAAGACGGTTATATTTCTGTAAAAGAAATTACAGATAGAGCTATTAAAAACGGTTATAATGTAATTGGACTATCTGCTTCTTCACAAGAAATGACTGAAAGCTTAACAGATACTTACAAACTAAACTTCAAGTTTTATTTCTGCGATGAAACTACCTTAAAGACTATTGTAAGAAGTAATCCAGGAATCTTAGAATTGGATAAGGGAACGATAAAGCAAAAACTTCATTGGAATGACGCTCATAAGTTAGACTTACCTGTAGTTGAAAATTCAAAACCTAAATTGGATTTATCATTAAAACAGCGACTTGATAGCATAGGAAACTTAGATCAAAAATACAGACGCCTAATGCAAACTAGATCTTTGGAAGAAAGAAAGCAACTTGGTGAAAGTATGGGATTGACTGAAGCTGAATACAGCGGCGATCTTTCAGAAATGCAAAAGGTTTTGGATAGCGTTAATATGATTTTTGTAGAGAAATATTTTATTGAAAAAGGATATCCAGGTAAATCAGTAGTGGGAGAGGAGTCTAGTTTAGTAGCTTGGAATGTACTTCAGCATAATCCTGATAAAATCCCAAATTATTTACCACTTGTAAAAAAAGCAGCTGATGCAGGTGAAATTCCGAAGACCGCTGCAGCTATGATGGAAGACAGGTATTTAATGCTAGAAGGGAAACCACAAGTTTACGGTACTCAGGGAATGAGCTATGACGATGCAAGAGGTTCTTTTATTTGGCCTATCGAAAAGCCTGAAACTGTTAATGAACGAAGAAAAGAAGCTGGTTTTACAGAAACGATAGAAGAGTATGCAAAAATTCTTTTTGGAGACGACTTTATCTACGAGGTTAAAACGATGGACCAAATAAATCAAGGTTAGTGGTAAAGTATATTCTTCAAAAGTTGGGTTATGCAGTATTGACACTTTTTGGGGTTGTTACTGTTATATTCCTACTTTTCACAATACTTCCTGGTGATCCAGCAAGAATGATGTTGGGTCAAAATGAAACCGCCGAACAAGTTGCAATCGTTAAAAAGAAATACGGTTTCGATCAACCTGTTTCTGTTCAATATGTACGGTATTTAAACGATTTATCACCCGTTTCATTTCACAGTAATAATCCTGATGATTATACATTTCTAAAAAAAGGAAAGTACAATGCTACTCATTTGTTCAACGTAGGAAATACAAGTGTTGTAATTAAAACGCCTTATTTACGCGAATCTTTTCAAAAAAATGGAAAAGAAGTAAGTCAGGTAATTGCTGAAACCCTCCCAAATACCTTTATACTTGCAGTTTCAGCCATTGTAATTGCAATTCTTATCGGAGTGCTTTTGGGAATTATTTCAGTGTTGTTCAAGGATGGATTTATCGATAAGATGATTCAATTGGTAAGCACTTTAGGAATGAGTGTCCCTTCGTTTTTTAGTGCGATTATATTCGCTTGGATTTTCGGGTTTCTACTACACGAATACACAAACTTAAATATGACAGGAAGCTTGTATGAAGTTGACGATTTTGGAAATGGTAAATACATTCAGTGGAAAAATTTGATTTTACCTGCCGTAGTATTAGGTATTCGCCCACTTGCAGTTGTTAGTCAGTTAATGCGAAATTCCTTGTTGGAAGTTTTAAATCAAGACTACATACGCACTGCAAAGGCTAAAGGACTTTCGTTTTATCAAATCATTAAACGCCACGCTTTAAAAAACTCACTAAACCCGGTAGTTACGGCTATTTCTGGTTGGTTTGCTTCTATGCTCGCAGGAGCTGTTTTCGTGGAATACATCTTTGGCTGGAACGGATTAGGAAAAGAAATTGTAAACGCTTTAAACACCTTAGATTTACCCGTAATAATGGGCGCAGTATTAGTAATTGCGACATTGTTTATAATAATCAATATTTTTGTAGATATAATTTACGGCTGGCTAGACCCGAAAATTAGTAGACAGTAGATAATTATGAATTATGAATGCAGAATTATGAATTTAGAAATTTGAATTAAACTTAAAAAATAGTTTTACCAAAAGAAAATACAAAACACCAAACATATACGATAATGAGAAAGAAAATAGTAGCTGGGAATTGGAAAATGAATAATGATTTAGCACAGACTGAAACATTTTTAGTAGATCTTAAAAAACAAGTTTTTCCAGAAGATGTGACGGTAATGATAGCCCCTCCTTTTACCAATTTAAGTCACGCATTTACTTCTATGCGCGAACATCCTGTATCGATTGCTGCTCAAAATATGCATCAAAGTGAAGAAGGTGCTTTTACAGGTGAGGTGTCGGCAAAAATGCTTAAAAGCGTTGGAGTAAGCACTGTTATATTAGGTCATAGTGAGCGTCGTGCTTATTTTAATGAAGATAGCCAGTTGCTAGCAGAAAAAGTAAATACAGCTTTAAAAAATGAAATGACTGTAATTTTCTGTATAGGAGAGGAGCTTGAAGATAGAAAAAGCGGAAATCATTTTAATCTAGTAAAAAATCAACTTACAGAAGGACTCTTCCATGTTTCTAGTGGAGCTTGGGAGAATATTATTATAGCCTACGAACCAGTTTGGGCTATTGGCACAGGAGAAACTGCTAGTCCAGAGCAAGCACAAGAAATACATAAGTTTATTAGAGAAACTATAGAGGAAAAGTATTCAAAAGATATCGCAGATAAAGTTTCAATTTTATATGGAGGTAGTGTAAAACCTAATAATGCTGTTGAAATTTTCTCTCAAGCCGATGTTGATGGCGGACTAATTGGAGGTGCAGCTTTAAAAGTAGATAGCTTTATGGATATTGTTAATGCATTTGAGGGATAACCGCCTTCGAATTTAGTTTAAAATTTATGCCTCAAGTTTTAAAACAGATGTTTTAGAATTTGAGGCTTTTATTTTGTTGCTTAGCTTAACCTTTTTCTTATTTTTGATAATAAACAGTTTAAACCTTGCCAAGTTCCAATCCCTTAGTTTCTATTATTATTCCAACCTATAATCGCGCGCACCTTATTGGTGAAACGCTAGACTCGGTATTGGCACAAACTTACCAAAACTGGGAGTGTATTGTGGTGGATGATGGGAGTACGGATAATACTGACGAGGTGATGGCAGCATATATGGCTAAAGACGCCCGTTTCCAATATCACCACAGACCTAAAGATAGATTGCCTGGAGGAAATGCAGCGCGGAATTATGGGTTTGAGGTGAGTAAAGGGGAGTATATTCAGTGGTTTGATGATGATGATGTAATGTTAATAGATTTTTTGTCATCTCGGTTACTAATGTTTTCAACTACAATTGAAGTGGTAATTGGTTCAGGATTAATAGTTGATTCTTTATTGAATTTAAAGAGACAGGTAAACCTTGTAAGACCATCAAATCTATACAAACAGTATGCACTTTGGAAGTTTGAGATATATACAAAGTCAGTTTTATTTAAAAGGAATATTTTAAAAAAATATAGTTTTGATGAAACATTAGTTAGGGGGCAAGAAACTGATTTTTTTTCGAGAATTTTTTATGATATTAATGAGAGTCAATATGCTGTTTTAAATAAACCTATTTATTTATATAGGCAACATGATGGAACAAAAACAGAGAAAAGTAAAAATTATGATTCGAAAATAATTTTATCTATAGCCAAAAATCACTTAAGAAGTCTTGAGCGGGCTATGAAGTTAGGAGATAGAGAGTTGATGAACTATTCATATAAAAAAATCTTGAAATTATTAAATACTGCTTTAAAAAAGTCAGATAGAGATAACTGCATATTTATTTTGCATGAGATGAAATTCTTGCTTAAACCCAATAACAACTTATTGTATTATAAGATTTTGGTTTATAGTAAAATAGGTGGATTAAACAAATGGTTCTATAGCAAGATTTTTTTACATTTAAAATATAACCTACCTAAATTATAATGGCTATACCAAAGATAATTCACTATTGTTGGTTTGGAGGCAAAGATTTTCCTCAAACGGAACAATCTTGTATTGCTACCTGGAAAAAAATACTACCTGATTATAAATTAATGTTATGGAATGAAGAAAATACCATACTTGAAATTCCCTTTGTAAAGTTTGCTTTCGAGAATAAACAATGGGCATATGTTTCTGATTATGTAAGATTAAAATGCCTATACGATTATGGTGGTGTATATTTAGACACAGATATGTATGTAGTTAGAAGCTTTAATAGCTTTATGGATGAAATTTGCTTTTTTGGTTCAGAAAGTTCTAGTAGAATTAGTTGTGGGATTATTGGAGCAGAAAAACATAATGAATTCATAAAAAAATGTCTAGAATATTATGAAAATTTAAATGATTTCGGATTAGATGATTTCAAAATGCCCATAACTAAGATAGTTACTCAGATTTTTCGAGAATATTATAATTATAATGAAGGTTTTTCGAATACGGTTAGAAAAGATGGAGTTACTATTTATCGCCCAGAATTTTTCTATCCTATTCCTTATAATGAATATAAGCGACCCTTAGATAGGAATTATGAGGAGTATTCTAAAGAGAATACTTTCGCAATACACTTATGGTCAGGTTCTTGGCAAAAAATTAATGAATTTCAGCTTTTAACTAATAAGAAGTACTTTAAAGCTATATTGAATATATTGAAAAAAGCACATAAGAAGGATGTTTTTAAAAAAAAATACTTGAAAAAGCTTTTAAAAGCCTATAAATTGTCAAGGCATTCATGATGAGTGAATAAGAAAGTGTAATAGGGTTTAGTAATTGACAGTCTATTGACGAAGTTATGTATCTTCACTTTATCAACTGGAAACGAACGATGAAATATTCTGAAGTGAATTATACCGATCAGCCAGAGGAATTCTATATAAGCTATAATGGAATGCATTATAAACCTCACTCTAGTATTAATAAAGTAATGAATAATATTAAGAATGTGTTTTTTGGGTATTATGCTATCCTTTTTAGGAAGCGAATTTTAAAGGAATTTAAGAAAAAAATAAAACCTTGAAGAAGTTAAGATATTATTTAGATCAGTTAATAGCCGAGATACGTTATCTGCCGAAAAATATAGGTTATCTCTTTACAAAAAAGAGAAAAGCAGTATATATTGGGTGTACTGGACATAGTAATTTAGGTGATGAGGGTGTTTTTATTGCAATACAAGGACTTTTAAAAGAAAAAATATATTTATATCCTATTTCCTATGTGAAGCCTAGTTCGGGTAAGTATTTGAGAAGTTGGTTGTTCAAAGCTCCTGATTTAATTATACTCGGAGGTGGTACTATTATTAAGAAAAGTAAAAAAGAAAGTTATCTTAAATTACTCACTGAATATCACTTTAAATTTCCTAACGCAGAGCTTGTAGTTTTTGGCTCAGGAGTTGCAGACCCTGAATTAGCTCATCAAATTGGTTTCCCTTCAGACGCTCAAGATTGGAAGGTAGTCTTAGATAAGTGCCTATTTATAGGGGTAAGAGGTGAATTGTCTAAGATTATATTGAGAGATTCATGGGCAGTGAAACCTGAAATAAGCATCATTCATGATCCTGCGATATATTTTAAGCGTCACAACTTAAAATTAAAAGACAAACAAAAAAAGATTGCTGTTAATTTCTGTAATATAATTGGAAGAATTTATGGATTAAATCAAAAACATCTGGAAAGTTTTGCAGTAGAATTAGTTAGTTCACTTTTGTCAGAAGGCTGGAAAGTTTTCCTATATCCAACGGCAAAGAGTGATATACCATACATGAAAAACTTTTTAGGATCAGAAATAGTATCTCAAGTTCGTATATATGAGAACTATAAGAATTTAGAACAATCCCTGAGCTTTATGGAAAGTATAGATGTATTTGTTGGTCAACGCCTTCATTCTATCATTTTCGCCGCAATTACATATACCCCATTTTATGCTATAGAGTATGAGTCTAAAACTACTGATTTCCTCATGAGTTTAGGGGTTGAAGGGGTATCAAAAAGAACAGACCAATTAGAAGTTGATAAGGTCTTAAAAAGTATTAATATATTATATTCAAGTCTTGAAGCTAAGCAAAGTGAATTATTTCAACTTGTCGGGAATGCTTATACACAGCAAAACTCTATTGCAAGAGAATTTTTAAAACAATTTTGATTTGAAAACCATCTCCCTTCTCCATCCATTTTCCGCTCAAGCCATTGGCCTTAAAGAGAATGATCTTTACTATTCACATAGTAAGCCTCAGGAAAGGGCTATGCTAAAAATGCAAGAGGAAGGGTATAAGGTATCTATTAGTTATTTTACCGGACATATTTATCCATATTCAAAAACGATTAACGGCATCAAAAAAATCTTCTGGCCTGTTACAAGTCCGTTGTTGAGAGATAGGCACAAGTGGCGTAAACAGCATTCTTGGTTTCATTGTTTTGGATCTTATTTTAGTGCTCCAGATCTAACTATTATTAATATGTCTGGACACGGGAGTAAGTATTGCTTTAAGTTAGCAAAACTCCTTCGACAAAAAAAGAAGCCATACGTAGCGATGATAGGAGGAATTCACCTTTCTACAGAAGGAGAGGCAAAAGAGTACTTTCAGAATGTGCATCATATCATAGTTCATACTGAAGTGCAAAAGCGGCAAATGTTACAAATGGAAACTTTTAGTAATTTGCAATTTCAGGTAATGCCATTAGGAATAGACATTGAAACCTTTTCTCCACGTCAGAGAAATAATCAGAATATAGAATTGCTTTTTGTAGGACGAATTACCCGCCTTAAGCAAATAGAATTATGCTTAGAAGCTGTTTCATATTTATTGAAAAATCAAGGTAGGAATGTTAAACTTAGAGTAGTTGGCCCTGTTAGCGATGATAGTTACTTTACAGAATTGAAAACAATGGCTACAAAATTGAAAATTATAGATAACATTGATTTTGTTGGTATGGTAGCTCATGAGTATTTGGTTTCTTATTTTCAAAAGGCAGATTTACTTCTGTTGCCAAGCGCACATGAGTCTTTCGGAATGGTAATGATTGAGGCTATGGCATGTGGAGCACCCGTTGTAGCCCTTAAAGGTGCAGGTGGGCCAGATGAAATTGTAGAGAATAATGTCAACGGTATACTAACTACTAAAGAAAGTTTCTCAAACAGGATATTAGAGTTTGTGCAGTCTGAAGACAAACAAAGTAACATGAGGTATAATGCTAGAAAAATGGTAGAGCAAAAATGGAGTTTGGAGCAAACGGAGTTGGCTATGCGTAGTTCTATAAATAGGGTCTTTAGTTAAAGAGAAAAATGGAATCACCATATACTGTTATAATACACACCCCACAGGAACTTAACCATTCTTCCTAT
The DNA here is from genome assembly GCF_014212065.1 of Aequorivita sp. 609. Lineage (NCBI taxonomy): Bacteria > Pseudomonadati > Bacteroidota > Flavobacteriia > Flavobacteriales > Flavobacteriaceae > Aequorivita > Aequorivita sp. 609. The sequence continues at coordinate 232,527 of NZ_JACJVM010000012.1, forward strand.
GTGCAAACTGGTTTGTTTGAATTGGCTCATGCAGGGCTTATTAATGTGAAAGTCAAGCTTTCTTTAAAGAAAAATAGTGGAACTTTTTCTGTTGATACTAATGGAAATGTATTAGATGAAAATCGACCGTTTCCAAAAGCGTCTTATTATACGTTAATTGATTCTACTACTAATAAGAAAATATTTTTCGCGACAGATCTATATGATAGTGCTGTGAAATTTTCTAAGACTGGATTAGAGCATTGTGACTTTTATTTTAAAAGAAATTTTGAAGCACGTTATATTGTCACTATAAAGGATAGAGCCAATGCTAAGATATATAATCTAGGGATGACTTTCGGAACACATTCCGAGTTTAAACATAGTAGGCTGAAATTTTTATTTGGGCTTTATGCTAGTAACTTACTATTAAATTTTAAAAAAGATAGGGATATTCTTAACCGTTTACTGAAAACTATTAGGGCCCAAAAAAGACACTGGGAGTTTATTAAAACAACAAGGAATATTAGCCGTTTTGAGGCTTTTAATGAAGATACAAACAACACTATATTGTTTCAGACAAGAACCTTCCTTCATGAAAATGACTTAGACGTAAAACAAATCCATCAGCAGCGATATCGAATAATTAAATTACTACGAAAAGAATTTCCTAATCGATTTTTAGGAGGCTTTGTGCCTTCTAAAATATCAGAAGAGCTTTATGGTGATGCTTTAACGAATGTGCCAACAGCACCTGAAGAATATTTAGATGCGATTAAAAAAGCTGGAATTGTGGTTTATACCCGTGGGTTAGTAAACTCTCCGGCTTGGAAGATGTCTGAATATCTTTCACAAGGAAAGGTTATAATAGCAGAACCTCTAACTGCGGAACTACCTGTGCCGTTAACTGAAGGTAAAGAGGTGCTATATTTCCACAATGATAAAGAGTTGGTGGAGAAAATAAAGTTGGTTTCAGAGGATAAAGCACTTGCGGAAAAGTTATCTGTAAATGCACGAGCCTATTTTGAAAAACATGTTCATCCTGTTCAAAATGTAAAGCGTATCTTAGAGTTGATGCTTAATAAACCTCTTGACTAAGCTGTGAATAGAATATTTGTCCATCATCGTTCCTCTCATCATGCCAAAAATTCTGGTTATGGAAAGTTAATCGATTATATCGACGGTGAAGTTGTATATGGAAAATCAGGCTTTCCGTATCGGCTTGCAAAGTTCATAGCACAAATACATTCGCAAAAAGCAGGGATATATAATTCTAGTAGCGTGCTAAAGGCTATAGAGTTATACAAATTGCTTAAGAAGCAAAAGGGTGAAAAAACTATAGTTCATTTTTTAAATGGAGAACGTGATATCAGACACTTAGGTTTTTTTAAAAAAAGATTCCCAAACACCTCTTTCTATGCCACTTTTCACAAACCGCCAAGTGTGCTTAAATCTACTATTACAGATAATAGTTCGCTAAAGCAGTTAGATGGAGCGATTGCTGTTGGAGCAAATCAGGTAGAGTTTTTAAAGCAGTGGTTGGATTTAGACAAAGTAGAATATATACCTCACGGAGTTGACACCGATTTTTTTAAGCCTAATTTAGATTTAAAGAAAAAGAATACACTCCTATTTGTCGGTCAGCATTTAAGGGATTTTGAAACGTTTAATAATACTATTCCAAAACTTGCAGAAAAAATAAAAGACTTAAAGGTTAATGTAGTATTGCATCCAGGGTATGTTTCTAAAATTGAAGCACATCCTAATGTAGAGATTTTTACAAAAGTAGATGATAATAGACTATTAAGATTTTATCAAGAAGCTACTGCCCTATATTTACCCATGTTTGACAGCACGGCTTGTAATTCGATTCTTGAGGCAACGGCATGTGGACTACCAGTAATAACAAGTAGAGTAGGAGGAAATATGGCGTATTTGGAAAATACAGACAGTATTTTGGTTGAAAAGGGAGATGAAAACACTTTAATAAATAATACAGTTAGATTGCTAAATGATGAAACGAGACTAAACCAATTGGGTGTTTTGTCAAGGGTGGAAAGCAAAAGCTTGAAATGGAAGGAAGTATCACTACAAATAGAAAGATTCTATACTGCTTAAATACATCGTGTTTTGTTTAGACCTTTAAAAATCATCATCTTCGACGGCAGTTTTAAAACCACAGCCTTTATCAATCGCTTAGCAAAGGGATTGGCTAAACGGAATGAGGTGTACATCCTTGGGTTTAATGAGGAGTTGAAGCAGAAGGTTAAAGGTGTTCATTATATGCCCTTAGGCAGTAATCAAGGTAAGTTTCGATTTGTAAAAACTTCTTTAGGATATGCTTTAAAATCAGGCTCTATAAAGAAAATAGCTTCGGCGATTAAAAACTTATTTCAAGGTAATAAGAAGCAACTTCAAGAGCAGAACCTCAGTTTTGTTCTAAACACTATTAATCCAGACATTATTCATCTACAGTGGCCGTCTGTAATTTCATGGTTTGAAGAAACACTACAAGAACAAAAAACACCATTGGTTCTTAGTCAGCGTGGGTTTCATAATAATGTAAGGCCGTTTGTGGTGCCTGAGAACTTTAACTACCTGAAACATTGGTATCCTAAGATTGCGGGGTTTCATTCGGTGTCTAAGGATTTAGTTGCTAATGGCGATAAAATTTGGTCTTCTCCTTCGAAGTTAAACCACGTAGTTTATACGGGACTCCCTTTAAGCGAGTTCTTGTTTTCTTCTCAATATGAGCGTACACAACCACTTCAACTGCTTTCTGTTGGGAGAACTCATTGGAAAAAGGGGTATGACTATGCGCTCCAAACATGCCGAATATTAAAAGAAAAACACTTTCCTTTTCACTATACCATTATCGGTGGTGCTGGGGATGAGGAGCTTCAGTTTTTAATTTCAGATTTAGGGCTGCAGGATTGTGTTAGTTTAATGGGGCGACTACCACAGAAAGAGGTTTTTAGAATGATGGGGGAGGCTTCCTTGTTGCTTATGCCAAGTGTGGAGGAAGGAGTGCCTAATGTGGCGGTAGAGGCTATGGCGCTCGGGATTCCGGTGTTGAGTACTGATTGTGGGGGTGTTCCTGAGTTGATTGAGGATGGTGTAGAGGGGTGGGTAGTGCCCATTCGTGATCCGGAGGCTATGGCGGAAGGGGTGATGAGGTTTAGTGGGTTGTCTGTGGAGGAGATTGAGAAGGTGAGACTAGCTGCTCGGAAGAAGGTGGAGAGGCAGCATAGTGAGGAAGGGATGATTGAGGGAATGGAAAGGCTGTATTTTGAAGTACTGGGGAGGTTTCACGCAGGGGACGCTGAGAGTAGCGCAGAGGGCGCAGAGGGGAAATAATTGTATATTAGTCTTTTCAATTTGAATTGATATGGAAATTAATGCCATTACAGGAAAGATAATCGATACGGCTTTCAAACTACATTCTGCGCTGGGGCCGGGATTATTAGAAAACGTATATGAAAAATGTCTCGAAATGGATCTTAGGGAAGCTGGACTCGAGGTAGAATCACAAGTTGGAGTGCCATTAAAATATAAAAATTTTGCGTTTGATACAGGCTATCGATTGGATTTGTTGGTTGAAAAAACTGTCATTATCGAAGTTAAATCGGTAGAGATTTTAGCTCCTGTTCATTATTCTCAATTGATTACTTATTTGAAACTATATAATAAACCAGTAGGGTTGCTGATTAACTTTAATTCCAAATATTTGAAGGATGGTCTTCATCGATTGGTTAATAACTTTAATGAATGATTCGAAAACTATCTTCGACCTCTGCGTGTCCTCCGCGTTCTCTGCGTGAACTCTAAAAGCCAAAATCTCAATGAAAACCATAAAAACCTCAATACTTCCTACCCATCCTCAACACGTAAAAATCCGTGCCTCACACGAGCTGGATAAAAAGGCCATTTGCATATTTGCAGCCACTAGTTATTTCCTCGGCACAGACACCTATTGGAAAGATGAGAAAGTACTTCCTCCCGGAACATTCAACACCATCGACGATGAAGGATATTGGGTAGATAGTAAGCCATGGTTTGAATGGTATTACAAGCCTCGGGATATTTCCTTTGACCAAGCAGTTGAGGAATTTACGGACTTGTTTCATATCATTTGCAAGGAACAAGCAGGGGATAGAACCGTATTGCTTCCTCTTTCAGGAGGATTGGATAGCAGAACACAAGCAGTTGCCTACTCCAAACTAAACAACCCCGTGATTTCCTATAGTTATTCGTTTCACAACGGTTATAAAGAAGGCGCGATTTCAAGTCAAATTGCTAAAGAATTAGGATATGAGTACCGAGATATGACCATTCCTAATGGTTATCTGTGGGATAAGGTGGATGAATTGGCCAAGCTGTTAAAGTACGGCACTGAATTTACCCATCCCCGACAAATGGCGGTTATTGATGAGTTTAGAAAAATGGATGGCGTATTTACTTTAGGGCATTGGGGCGATGTGCTTTTTGATGCCGTAGCACCTAAAGATCTAACGGAAGAGGATGTCGAAGAATGGATATTAAAGAAGATTATAGTAAAAGGTGGGCAAGAGTTGGCCGAAGCTCTATGGAAAGAATGGGAGTTGGAAGGAGAGTTTATGGAATATCTAAGGCAACGCACCAAGGAAATATGGAGCGGACTTAAAATAGACGATGTAGGTGCCAAAGCGCGTGCGTATTATAGCAGTACTCGCGCAGTGCGATGGACTAATCTAGGATTTGCTATTTTTGAAGCCACAAACCCTATTGAAGCTCCTTATTACGACAATAGGATGGCGGAATTTATCTGTGGTATACCAGAAGAGTACTTAGCCGATAGAAAAATACAGATAGCCTATTTAAAAAACCAAAGCCCTGAAGTGGCGAAGATTACTTGGCAAGCTCAAAGGCCGTATAACCTCTACGATTATCATAAAAACAAGGTTCCACATAATTTACCGTATCGCATTGTAGATAAAGCAAAGCGTGTTGTTAATGCAAAGATGGGAAAACCTTTAATTCAGCGTAACTGGGAGCTACAGTTTTTGGGAATGGAAAATGATGAAAAGCTTCAAGGGCATCTCTTTGACAAAAACTTACATCCCTTCCTACCAAAAGAGTTGATTACACGGTTCTACAATAAGTTTAGCACTGATGATCGGGTTAAATATTCGCATCCAGTGAGTATGTTGTTAGTCTTAGCGCTGTGGTATAAGGAAAAAGATAAATTAAATAAATAGGTAGTTTCCTGAGTGTTTTCTTGAGTTCGGTAGCGCAAAAGAAAATATAACGAAGGAATGTTGCATACATTAGCGGTGTGGTATAGGAGAAAAGATGAATTAAATATATATTCAGAAACCTTGTATTGAAGAGGTTAAGGCTAATAAGAGAATTAAATTTTAAAAGAAAACAATGTGTGGATTCTTAGTAGAATATTCACCTAAAGGTAAAAGTCAATTAGATAAACATGGTTTTATAACCTTGCTTAATAAATCAAAATTTAGAGGACCTGATTCTCAAGGTTATCTTTCTAATGACTATAACTTACAAATGGGGTTTAACAGGTTGGCAATCTTAGAGCTGTCGGAAGCAGGAGAACAGCCTATTAAAAGTCATGATGGCAGATATAATATTGTGTTTAATGGAGAAGTATACAACCATCAAGTATTAAGGAATCGACTAGGTTTTTTGAATTACAGAGGGTTAAGTGATTCAGAAACTATAGCAGCTTGTCTAGTAGAGTGGGGTGTGATGAAAACTGTTAAGGAACTTAATGGTATGTTTTCTATTGTAATTTATGATACGCTGGAAAAGGAAATATACTTGGTGAGAGACTATGCCGGAATTAAGCCATTATTCTATGGTTGGGATGGTAAAACATTGGTTGCCGCTAGTCAATATGATCAAGTTTGCACTCATCCAACTTATATCGAAAAGTCATTAGATTCTCAAGTGTTTAAACTGTATTTAGAGCAGCATTTTATGCCTGCTCCATTTGGTTTGTATAATGATACTTTTCAAGTAAAGCCTGGTGAAATAGTTTCATTCAAAAAGAATGGGAGTATAAATAAAATTAGATATTGGGAACTCTCTACAGATGTAGATTACTCTATAAGCAATAAAAAAGATGCTTTACCCTTTATAGAGGAAACACTGTCTAATTCAGTACAGAGTCAGTTAATATCTGATGTCCCTTTAGGAGCCTTTTTGTCTGGAGGTGTTGACTCAAGCTTGGTTACTTCATTTGTAAAAGAATACAAAGACAAACCTAAAGTATTTACCATTGGTTCAGATAGTAAAACACATGATGAATCGGAAAGAGCAAGGCAGTTTGCCAAGGCTTTAGAAGTGCAACAAGAAATATGGCATCTGTCTGCAAACGAGGTAGTGGGTTTTTGGGATGAAGCAATGGGGGCTTTACATGAACCTTTGGCTGATTTTAGTATTTTGCCGACCTATTTAGTTTCTAAGCTTGCTAAAAAGGAAGTAGATGTAGCTCTTAGTGGAGATGGAGGTGATGAGTTGTTTTTTGGATATGAAAGGTTTTGGAGTATAGGTAAAAATATTAATTATCAACATTTCCCAAGTATTATCAGAAAGGCTATTTATGGGTTTGATAAATATGCTACTTCTAATAAAAGAGTGAATAGTGTGCTACTGTCACCTTCTCAAGGTAGAGCACAACAAGGACTACACTCCCGATTTAGGAAATCGTGGTTGGACGAGGTTTCTCCAAGCCTTTCAGAAGTTACTTTACCTGAAGACTACAATGTTTATCAATATGAGAATACCAAAGATATAAGGCAGTTGTTATGTAATATGCGGCATGCTGAATTTTATGGGATGATGCAGAAAACCCTACGTAAAGTAGATTTAGCTAGTATGCAGAATAGTTTGGAGGTAAGAGTGCCGTTTTTAGATAAAAACATGATTGAAGCTTCTTTAAAGGTTGATCCTTTATTAAGTTATGGAGGAGGTAGACAAAAGCAACTTTTAAAAGATTTGCTTTCAAAACGCATTCCTTCTGTTAAAGAGGAAACTAAGAAAAAAGGGTTCTCCATTCCATTATCAGGCTGGTTGCGTCAGGATTTAAGAGAAGTGGTAAGAGAGCGATTAATGGATTCAGACCTATCTAAGTTTGGCCTTGAAAAAAAAGGTGTTGAAAAAATGTTGCAGCATCATTTTGAAGGAAAGGGAGATTTAAAATGGCCGATTTTCACGCTATATGCTTTAACACAATTTAAATGAAAAGAATAAGAATATTATTTACGATTCCTAATTTTGATACTGCAGGCAGTGGAAGAGCACTTTTGAATATAGCACTTGCATTAGATGAAAATCGTTTTGAATCTCATATTCTCTGCAGCCATGATCGAGGCGACTTTTTCCAAGTTGTAAAGAATTCTGGTATTCCTGTTCATGTTTTTGAATATATTCCTGATGAGCGGCCAATTTCTCAATTGCTTATGAACTGTTATAAAGTTTCTAGGAAAATAAAAAAAATAAACCCTGATATCGTACATAGCTTTCATTATGCTGCTAGTTATGGTGAGGCTTTAGCCGCTCGTTTGTCTGGTGCAAAGTGGGTGTTTACTAAAAAGAATATGAGCTGGGGGGGCGGATCGAAAAACGCTTGGAAAGTACGTTCATTTTTAGCAAACAAAATTGCAGTTCAAAACACTGACATGCAAAAAGAATTTTATCCTACGTCGAAGAAAACTGTTCTTATTCCACGAGGAGTAGTAATAGATAAATTCAAAGCATCTCAACCACTGCCACAAATAAGAGAACAGATGGAGACAAAGACAAATGAGCGGGTATTAATTTGCGTCGCTAATTTTGTTCCTGTTAAGGGAATTGAAACTTTAATAAATGCTTTTGTTTCTATAGCTCATCAGTTTCCTGATTGGGTGCTGTGGTTAGTAGGAGATGATAAAAACGAGTATGGGCAATTACTCCATAAGTTAGTCGCAAATTTAAATTATGAGTCTAAAATAAAGTTTTCAGGAAAGCAAATGAATGTTGTTGATTATTTAAATCATGCTGAAATATTCGTGTTGCCCACTTTAGATAAAGGAGAAGGGTCTCCTGTATCGATGCTTGAAGCAATGGCGAATTCCAAAGTGGTTTTAGGCTCCCGAGTTCCTGGTATTAAAGATCATTTGAAAGAATTTCCAGAGCATCTCTTTACACCTAAAGATGAAATTGATTTAGCAGAAAAGTTAACTAAATTAATGAAGAAAGATAGAAAAGAACTAAAGCAGTTAGGGTTGGCCTTTCTAAGACCTGTGACAGAAAATTATTCAATTGAAAAGGAAGTAGAGGGACATGAACAACTTTACTTATCTTGCATTAAAAACAATCAATAAATGCGTATAGGTTTAGTTCTTTCCACAACTCCTGGCTATTCCGAGACGTTCTTCCGTTCCAAGATTAAAGGACTTCAGGAGAATGGAGTAGAGGTATACTTGTTTTGCCAGAATAAGAATGATGACTTTACACTTTGTCCCGTTATAGTTAGCCCGAGGGTAAGTAAGAATCCATTCCTGCAATTATATTTTTTTATAAAAGAGTTTGTGTTGCTTTTACCATACGTATCCACGGTAGTACGATATGTGAAACTGGAGCGAGTTGAAGGAACGGGATGGGGGCAAGTTTTTAAGAAACTATATCTCAACGCTCATTTACTTAAAGCAAAGCTTGATTGGTTACACTTTGGGTTTGCTACTATGGCGCTTGGGAGCGAAACTGTAGCTAGGACGATAGGTGCAAAAATGGCGGTGAGTTTTCGAGGGTTTGATATTGCTGTATATCCCGTTAAGCATCCTAATTGCTATAGGCTTCTATGGAAGTATGTGGATAAGGTACACACTATTTCCGACGACCTTCTAAATCTTGCTTTAAAACACGGGCTTTCTAAAGATGTGCCTGTAGAAAAAATTACACCTGCTATCGATGTTAATGTGTTTAAAACCTCTAAAAAGGATGTGCATAAACTCGATGTTCCAGTTTTTATGACAACGGGGCGTCTTCACTGGAAAAAAGGATTGGTGGCTACTTTAGAAGCTTTAGCTATACTTAAAGAAGAAGCAGTTGACTTTACTTACAAGATAATTGGTGAAGGAAAAGAATATGAACGCATAGCTTTTGCAGCCTATCAGCTTGTGCTTAAAGATCGCGTTCAGTTTTTAGGGAAATTGCCGCATGCTGAGGTGAAGAGGGAATTGGAAGAAGCTAGTATTTATATTCAATACAGTATTCAAGAAGGGTTTTGCAATGCTGTGTTAGAAGCGCAGGCCATGGGGAAACTATGTATTGTGAGTAATGCCGAAGGGTTGACTGAAAATGTTTTGCATGGTAAAACGGGGTGGGTAGTGCCTAAATATTCGCCTTATCTTTTGGCAGAACAAATTAAGAAAGTACTTTTAATGGCAGATCATGAGAAATCAAAAATAACTCAAAATGCTGAGAATCGAGTGAGAGAAGAGTTTAATGTGCAGAAACAGCAAAGGGAGTTTTTGGAGTTTTATAGGGTAACCACAGAGAGTGCAGAAATGTCACAGAGCGTCTAAAGAACTTCTCTGTGAACTTAGTACTTACTTGGTGTACTTTGTGGTTGAAAAGAAGTTAAATATTATAATTTAAGAAAAATTAAATTGAAATTATACTACCCAAAATCTCATTATGATAAATCTTCAAGAGTACAGTTATTTTCTTTTTTGAAGCTTTTTATAATAAAGAGATGATATAGAAATTCAGTATGACAAAAGAAAATTATAAGAAATATGTTAACTCTACTTGGTTTTAAAAAAATGCTTAATGATAAATAAATTCGTTTTAAGGTTGTACTCAACTTTATCCCCACAAATTAGAAATAGAATAGGTCGGTCAAAATTATTAAAACCTATAAGGGATATTGTTCTTAGATCTAACGGAACTTATAAACAGGTTAAAGTTTTAGTCAAAAGGAAATATTTAGAATATGAGACAGAGTTTGCCTTTATTGCTTCAATTAAGGTTGCATCAAAAGCTAAGAATAGGGGAATTGAGAATACAATTTTGCATAACTCCATTAATCTTATTAAAACATATAAAACAAAGGAAAATAATGCTATAGTTTTAGATGTAGGAGCTAATTTTGGATATTTAAGTTTAGTTTGGGCAAATTCAATTTCACTCCAAGGAAAGGTTATTGCATTTGAACCTAACTTAAAAGTGTATAATAGTTTTGATAATTCAATTAAGATTAACAAACTAGAAGAAAGAATTTTATTAAATAATTTAGCTGTTGGGAGTAAAAATCGTAATGTTGAATTATTTTCAGATTCCACTTCCTCTAACATTTTGCAATCTCAAAGTAAAAACAGACGAAGTACAACAATAGAAATGGTTTCTCTTGATTCTTTTTGCAACAGAATAGGATTAAACCAATGTGATTTAGTTAAAATAGATGTTGATGGTATAGAGTTAGATATTTTAAAAGGTGCTGATAAATTAATTGAAATCTGTAATCCTATCTTTATTGTGGAAACTAATGATGATAATAAGCTAATTGACTTTTTTCTTAAACGGAATTATCAAATTTTGGATATGAAATTAAATCCATTCAATTTACCCAACACACTACCTCAAAATATCTTTTGCATTCCAAAAATTAATTGATGTTCTTTAATCTACTTAAAATTCTCCAACCCACTCACTACTTCCAGCTTTACAAAAAGGACGGGAGTTCTGTTTTTCCTATTCCTGATAAGTTACCAAAAGAAATTCTTGATAGGTTGGAGCCTGATATTAGTTTTAAATGTGAGAATGCAAAGGAATATGATCTGTCTTGGCAAGCCGTTAATAAAGGCTATATAGGCAATGCTGAAACTTATACTTCGTTTCACAAACTCTCGATAGTAGATGAATATCGCTTTCTGCGTAAGTATTTTCACCCTGTATGGGTGCTCTATGTACTGCTACTTCGCATTTTGAGTTTTAAGAATCTGTTTAAAGAGATTTACGCCTATAGAAAAACGAAGCAGGTTGTGAGAAGTAGCTATTTAAAGTCTCCTATAAAACATGATGGATGGACGTCTTTTAACGCTAATTTGATTACTGAAAATCCCATGATTAGTGTGGTGATTCCAACATTAAACCGCTATGAGTATTTAAAAGATGTATTAGAAGATTTAGAGAAGCAGGACTATAAAAACTTTGAGGTCATAGTAGTGGATCAATCTGCTCCTTATCGAGAAGATTTCTATAAAGACTTTAAGTTGGATATTCAGCTATTTTATCAGGAGGAAAGAGCATTATGGTTGGCACGTAATAACGCCATAAAGAGTTCGAAGGGAGAATACATTCTTTTGTTTGATGATGACAGTAGAGTAGAACCCAACTGGATTTCTAATCATCTAAAGTGCCTGGATTTCTTTGGTGCTGATATTTCCTCGGGAGTATCCTTGTCTGTAGAGGGAGCTGAAATACCTGAAAACTACTCTTTCTTTTGTATATCGAGTCAGTTAGATACAGGTAATGTCTTATTGAAAAAGGAAATTTTTTGTGCTATTGGTTTATTCGATAGGCAATTTGAAAAACAACGAATGGGCGATGGTGAGTTTGGGTTGAGAGCTTATTTAAATGGTTTTAAAAACATATCCAATCCACATGCAAGTCGTGTACACCTAAAAGTAGGTTCTGGAGGTCTTCGTGAAATGGGAAGTTGGGATGCTTTTCGCCCTAAAAACCTCTTAGCACCGCGTCCGATACCTAGTGTATTATATTATTTCAGAAAACACTTTGGTCGCAAAAGAACGGTATTGGCACTTTTTAAAAGTGTACCGCTATCAATAATTCCATACCGCTATAAGAAAAACAAAAAAATGCTAATCCTGGGTGCGTTAATTTCTGTATTTCTATTACCCTTTATAATAATTCAAGTAATAATATCCTGGCGATTGGCATCGAAGAAACTTAGAGAAGGGGAGATGATTGAGAGGTTAGATGTGAGATGATAGACGTGGGACGTGAGATGTGCGACGTGAGAGGTGAGACTTGAGACTTGAGAATCTAGACTCTAGACTCTAGACTCTAGACTCTAGATGCATGTACGTCTCTGATATAGGTTGACCACTTAACGAGTGAAAACCTATGAAAGCAAATGTACGGAGTATTCGCAAGCAGCGTAAATACTCAATTGAATTTAAAAAAAGGATTGTTGCAGATTT
>NZ_JACJVM010000013.1:0-1202 GCF_014212065.1 Aequorivita sp. 609
TTTTTTGAAGTATAAAGGTGTTTTATTGAACCATGTATGCTATCTTCTTGTTTTTATAGGTTTCCAGTAATGAGGCAATCTCACTTTCTAGGTCATTCCAGGGTTACGTTTTAAAATATTTAGGGTTAAATAGACTTTAAGGTAAATAGTTGCTTTAAACAAAGCACTAATTGCTTAGAAAGATAAATATTACATAAACATTATGTACATTATATCAAGGGGGTGTGGTTCAGAACATCCTCTCATTTCAATCTGTGCATTGGATGATCAATAGTTGTATTGTGTAGTGGTTTCATAATTATTTATACATGAAAAATGCCCTGAAGGAGAAAGGATGACCATCATGATCTGATGCTGGTGTTTCTATCAAATGCTCATTGATGCATCCCATAGTGTTGCCTGTTCAGCTTCCATGTGGAAGTCTGAAACTGGAAGTTGCTGCGCCTGCGCTCTGGTTTTCATCGCCCGTCAGAGGTGTTTAAAACAGCCGCTCATGTGAGTCTGTGTGTTTGAAAGGATGTCAGTTTGAGTTTAGCATCTACGTGGTGGCCTCGATTCTGTTCCTGGACATCATCATAGCCCTCTTCAGCTGCTCGAACGACACGAACATCACCACGTTCCAGGAGCCCAACCTCAGAAATGATGGAACGAAACCTTTGTAAAATGCGGTGGGTCCCTCTTTGGTCATCATAGTCCAAGCACAGTTGAGGGAGCTTCTGTACTGACCGGGAGGAGAGTTCATGTAGCGAGTCTTCACCACGTCCACAGGAGACGCGATCACCGTTGTGATGAAACCGGCTCCGAACGCAGACACAAAATGACACGGGAGATTGTCTGACAAGAGTTTATGTTTGAGAATGGCTTCTTTGATGAGATCGTAAGACACCAGCTCTGTGCAGTTGACCAGGGCGTTCCTCGTGATGTTCGGTAGAGTTCCTTTCCACAGGCCTCTGAGCCCCTCGAGCTGGAAGATCTGTCTGTAGGCCTGCATGGTGCCGTTGTAGCGTCTGCCCACACCCTGCAGGTTCATCTGCGCCTGGAAACGCACCTTCACCACATCTGTAGGCTGAGCCACGGACACGGCCATCGCTCCAGTGGTGCAGCCCGCCAAGATCCTCACGCCCACGTTCGGGTTGTCTTTGCCGCGCGTGTAGAAGCTCTTGACGCTGTCGTAGAGGCCGATTCGTATGGATGCGAAGGCC
>NZ_JACJVM010000014.1:0-56663 GCF_014212065.1 Aequorivita sp. 609
CAACAAACCTTATCGAGAACCTGAACGGGAAGATAAGAAAGTATACCAAGAACAAACTTTCTTTCCCAACAGACGATGCCGTAATGAAATCAGTATATTTGTCAGTGCGTGAAGCAACCAAAAAATGGACTATGCCTATCAGGAATTGGGGTATTATTTTAAATCAGTTCCTAACGATCTATGAAAAAAGGGTCAGACTTTAAAAAAGTCCAACCCCTGTTATTTTAAACTTACACACTTAGCGGGATAGTGTCTTAAACTAAAATGTATATCGTATATTTTTAGATTTTTTCTTATTTACAGTTTTATTTTTTTTCTTATTCCTGGCTCCTACTGTAGATTTCGATTTATTATGATTTTCATCAAGTGTTTCATTTTTGGATAACTTTAGCTGTAAGTTTAATTGAGCTATCAAACTTTCAGTTGTACTGCGAAGTATATCTATCCTATTCATAGCATTTAATTTGTTAGTTTTAATTTCGGTAATAAAATTAACACGAATAATTTTAGATTTACCCTACATAACATTTCCTTATGCCTTAATTATCATAAACTTAACATTAAGGATATAATATTGACAATTCAAAGTTTGATTTGGCTGCGAGAAGTAGTGTTTTAAGCAAAACTTCACATATTTAATTTCTCCACATTTGGTTTAAAAAGCAATCTAGCTTCCTATTCAATCAAGATTAACAGGTTTATTGTTTCAGGAAACGATGCTGACTAACAGTATCATTAAAAATCAACATTAATACATATACCCCATTTGAAAGGTTGGAAACATCGATAAAATCATCTTTATTTAATTGTTTAGAACAAACCAAACGCCCACCCATATCATAAACTTTAGCTTGAGAAGAATTTGAGTTTCTGATAAAAAGTTGTGTAACCGCAGGATTAGGATATACCTGAAACTTCTTACTTTCTTTTTCCTCTACACCTAAAAGCTGTTCATTTATAACACCTACAGCATCCAGATCAAACCCACCTGAATGAAATGGGGTTGTAAAAGGATCGTTTATAATATTTCCATGACTATCATAACTTGCATAATTAGAATTTAGACTTCCCACAACATCTATTATCTTAATATGAGTAATATTATTTTTATCAAGTAGGGGATCTTCTTGTAATTCCGCAAGGTCGAATGGAGTTCCAAACATCGCCCGATATTTACCTGCTAGGTTATTTATATAGGTAGGATCTAATTCATCAAACCCTTCCACTTGAATCTCTGTTTGAGTTTGGCTATGAGAAGGAAATCTAAAAAAATCAATTCCGTTGGAGCTTACTTCAACAAAAGCTAATTCCAAATAAAAATCACTAAAACTATTTTCAAAAACAGCAAAATCAAAGCCGGGACCATCTTTTATGGGGCTATCAAAAGTTAATATGGCTTGCCCACCATCTCCCAAGCTTACCGCACTATTTGTGGCAGGACCTATTGCATTATCGGGCTCACCATAAGTTGTAAAGTTACTACCGTTAGCCTGATAATCCGGATTCGAAATATCTACATAACCTCTTTCAATACTAACACCTGTTGCCCAAGAAACAAAAAGAGCACTATCCGCTGCAATGGCTGTTGACCCAACTTGGCCAGCTGCAGGCGCATAACTTTGCGACTGCAGCGAACAAGAGGTTATAAGAAATAAGAAGAAAAATACTCTCATTCTACAATCAATTTCTCTGTCGAAATATTTCCTTCAAAAGCTATTTGCACTAAGTAAACTCCAGCTTTTAAGTCGTTTACTTTTACTGTTTCATTGCTATAAACTCCAGCTTTTACCATTCTTCCTGATGTATCGTAAATTGAAAATTTTGCATTTCCATTAATATTGAGGTTGAAACCATCTGTCGCAGGATTAGGGTAGATCGCGATGTTATTCGCTACAAAATCTAACACCGATGCTGTTTGGGCTTCATATTTATATACTCCATTTGGTAATTGGCCTACAGTGTATTCTGTTTCAAAACTTCCATCTTCATTATAGATATAAACTTTCCCATCATTCACATAATTTACGGCATCGGTTAAATACAACTTATCAGCTATCTTATTAAACCCATAAGGAATTAGAACGTTGTTTGAAGATGTAATAATAAATGGCTGAACTGGAAGTTCAGTATCCGTCAATGACATTTTGTAGATATTTCTATTTAATACATAATAAAGATCAGTAGCATCTAGACCTAGAAATTCTGGATGATCTAAACCAGGAAATGTGAATTCTGTAGTGTTCTGATAATCGTTTAGGCTAATTTTTACAATCTTTCCAGATGTTTCATTTCCTGAATAACTTGGATTTCCGGTGCAAAGAACATAAAGGAAGTCATCATCAACGCGTAAGGCTGAAGGCACATCGCCCACAGCTACCTCAGTAACCTCGTTAGTAGCAGCATCAATAATTGAAATAGAATTCCCAAAACCATAGCCTCCTTGATGCGCAACAAATAGAACACCATTTTTCTCAACTATTTCTTCTGGCCCTTCAGCAACAGGAATTGTTGAAGTAACTTCATTTGTAGTTAAATCTATAACAGCAACGAAATCGTCGGAATCATCTCCTGGATTACCCCAATTTGTGACATATCCTTTGTCACCTGAAAAGGCAATATTTCGAGGATAAACCATTTGGTCTGTGATGCTAGCAGCCATTTCAAAAGTTGTTCTATTCATCACTTTAACCTCATTACTATAATTTAAAACGACATAAGCAAAATCCTCTGTAAACCCCATTCCTTGACCAGTATCACCTAATGCCATACCCATGTTTTGATTTGAAAAAACATTATTTTCTAATGCACCATTTGAATTTAGAAATGAAACTGATGCTGTTTCGGTTCCTATCATTCCTTCATTTAAGATAAATATTCCATCTTCATAATTTTGAGAATAACTACAAATACAAAATAATAATGTAGCCGCTACGGTTAGTAAGTTGTTGTAATAATTTTTCATGTTCACTTTTTTATAAAATTTATTTAGAATTGAATTTATTTGAGATTTAGTCTACCAATGATCACGCACTTGAATTACAAATCAAGTTTAAATCACTACTGATTTGCTTTGATTTACAAAAACCTAAACAGGAGTTTTTAAACACATTTAGGTTGATTAATTTGATTATATCTAAGTGTTTATCTTGAAAACATTTATAGTGATATTTTGTACACCTTAGGTTGGTAGAAAGCAGTGACAACAATAACTTAGGATAAATTTGCTGAAGAAAATATTTAAATACAGTTATGCCGTTTCTCTGAGCGAATCTCAGAAAATGGATAGTAATACAAATAATTAGTTTACAGCAGTAATCTTTCATAAACCTGAAGCTTTTTACCCGAAAGCCATTGTTTTAAGTTATTAGGCATTTGGCAGGTCTCCTGGCTCGCGTCCTGTAATTTTCCTTCCCATTGGTTCACCAACAGTGGATTTTGAAGTTTTAATTACAGACGTCCCAATCTTGGGACTAAGCTTACAGTTGCGGGAACAGCTCAGGCTTTTATTAAGTACAAAAATTCACTTTTCCTGATTCCCTTTTAATTGTGCTGAAATTTTTCAGCAACAAACCAAACGTGGCGCAAAACTAATTAAAATTTCATTGTGAATTATTACAAAACATGAGATTTTCAAAAATGTAAAACGACTTATATACCCTAATGTTTATCAATGAAATATGGAGCCAAAATGAAGGTTAAATAAGTTATCGCACTTAAAAATCTTCAAAATTGTCATGGTATTCTTATCTTGCAGACAATTATTCTTTAAAAATTATTCTATGAAATTATTACGTGTACTTTTTATCTTTTTATCCGTCCCTCTCTTTGCGCAGCAAGGAGGAATGTGGATTCCTTCGCTCTTAGAAGGAATGAATGAGTCTGAAATGAAAAATCTTGGAATGAAAATGTCTGCCCAAGATATTTACGATGTAAACAACGCTAGCTTAAAAGATGCGGTACCACATTTTAATGGTGGTTGTACTTCTGAAGTTATTAGTAACCAAGGACTTTTACTAACTAACCATCATTGCGGTTATTCGCAAATTCAAAGTCATTCAACACTCGAAAACGATTATTTAGAAAACGGTTTCTGGGCAATGAACTTGAAAGAAGAATTGCCAAACCCAGGAGTAACAGCAACTTTTATAATTAAAATTGAAGATGTTACCACTCAAGTAATGAACGGTGTGACAGAATCAATGCCTGAAGCCGATAAGCAGAAAAAAATAGAAGAAAACATCGCTCAAGTTTCAAAAAGCTTTCCGAAAGAAGCTTGGCAAGAAAACCGAGTGCGTACATTCTTTGAAGGAAACCAATACATGCTATTTGTAGTTGAAACTTTTAAGGACGTTCGCCTCGTAGGAACCCCTCCTTCTTCTATCGGAAAATTTGGTAGCGATACCGACAACTGGATTTGGCCACGCCATACAGGTGATTTTGCACTTTTCAGAATTTATGCAGACAAGAACAATCGTCCAGCAGAATATTCGGAAGACAATGTACCTTATACTCCAAAACACTTCCTTCCAATTTCATTAGACGGAGTAGCTGAAAACGATTTCACAATGGTGTTTGGATTTCCAGGAACAACCGACGAATATTTACCCTCAGTAGCTATTGAACAAATTATAAATACGGTAAACCCTGCTCGTATTGCAATTCGCGATGCTGCCTTAGCTGTACAGGATAAATATATGCGTGCCGACCCACAAATTAAAATTCAATATGCATCAAAGTTTGCACGTATCGCAAACTATTGGAAAAAGTGGCAAGGGGAAACACTTGGATTGACAAAAAGTAATGCCGTTGGTATTAAACAGAAACAAGAAAAAGCGCTTACTAATCAAATAAACAAAAAAGGAAAGCAAAATGAATACGGAAATTTGCTACCCCAATTTGAGAAGTATTACGCCGAAATTGAACCTTACACTTTAGCTCGTGAGTATTTCTTTGAAACGGTTTTAAGAAATGTGGAGTTACTTCGCACTGGATTTCAAGCTTATCAGCTCACTCAAGTATATGATGCTAGAGGGGCTCAGTCTTTTGAAGATAGAAGAGATAATATGGTAGAGAGAATGTCTGGCCATTATAAAGACTACAGTGCAAAAGTTGACAAAGAGGTTTTTGAAGCTTTAATTGCTATCTATGCCGATAAAGTTCCACAGGAGTTTTTACCTGCTTCATTTAATAACATTGATTCAAAAGCACTAACTGAAGAGGTTTATAGTAAGTCTGCTTTTGTAGATTACGACTCATTGAAGAAACTATTAGAAGGTGACGCCGAAACTGTAATTTCAAATCTTAACAACGACCCAGGTTTTAAAGTTGTGAAGGATATGGCAGAAGCATATTTCGAAAAAATCGCTCCTAAATATGAAGAAATTCAGCTAAACATTACTGGATTACAACGTGACTATATGAAAGCGTTGATTGAACTAAGCCCAAAAGAAGATCGAATTTTTCCTAACGCAAATGGGACACTACGTGTTACTTACGGAAAAGTAGCAGGTTACTCTCCTGCTGATGCTGTTTATTACGAGCCAGTAACACATCTTGAAGGTGTTATGCAAAAATACATTCCAGGAGATTATGAGTTTGATGTACCTCAAAAATTAATAGATTTATACGAAGCTAAAGATTACGGCCAATATGCTGAAAATGGAAAAATGCCTGTAAACTTTATCGGTACCAACCACACTACAGGTGGAAATAGCGGTAGCCCTGCTATCGACGCACACGGAAACCTAATCGGCCTAAACTTCGACCGTGTTTGGGAGGGTACAATGAGTGATTACTATTACGACCCTTCTCTTTCAAGAAACATTATGGTTGATATTCGCTACGTATTATTTATAGTAGATAAGTATGCAGGAGCAACAAATCTTATTGATGAAATGAAACTTGTTCACCCTAAAAAAGGAAATAAGAAATCTAAGAAGAGAAAATAATAAGCCTAGGGTAATTACCACAAATTTTTTTAAAATTAAAAGCCCCCAACTTTCGTTGGGGGCTTTTAATTTCTATACCACAAATAAACGGTTTGTGGTTAATGCTTACTTTGAGAGATATTGGAATACTTCAAAGTACCCTACTTATTTCAGCCCTCTAGCTTTTAGCATAGGCTCTATTTTTGGATCACTTCCTCTCCAAGCTTTGTACATTGATTCAAGCTCCATAGTATTTCCTCTAGACAATACCATATCTCTAAAGCGCTGCCCGTTTTCACGTGTCATCCCTCCATTCTCTTCAAACCAATTGTAAGCATCGTGGTGTAGCATTTCGGTCCAAGAATACGAATAGTAACCTGCAGCGTAACCTCCAGCAAAAACGTGTGCAAAATACGTTGAACGGTATCTAGGAGGCACAGCGTGAACTACATCCAATTTAGTTCTATTTAAAGCGTCTTTTTCAAATTTAGCAACATCTTCTATCTTTTTATCAGCTGGAATAGTATGCCACTGCATATCTAAATTAGAAGCTGCTAAGTTTTCTGTAAGACTATAGCCCTGATTAAAAGTGCCAGAATTTTTAATTTTATCAATTAGTTCCTGTGGAATCTTTTCTCCTGTTTTATAATGCACTGCATAGTTTTTCAAAATTTCTGGATATAAGGCCCAGTTTTCATTGAACTGTGATGGAAACTCAACAAAATCGCGAGCAACTGCTGTTCCTGAAAGTGAAGGGTATTGTTGGGCTGCAAAAAACCCGTGAAGCGCGTGACCGAATTCGTGGAACATAGTCTCTACCTCATCGTAAGTTAATAGTGCAGGTTCATTTCCAGCTGGTTTTGGATAATTACATACATTATAAATTACTGGCTTTTTGTTGTATAGCTTAGATTGTGTTACAAAATTAGACATCCAAGCTCCTCCTCTTTTGCTAGGACGAGCAAAATAATCTACATAAAACAGTCCTAGTTGGTCACCATTTTCTTCGAATAACTCATAAACCTTTACATCCTCGTGATACACAGGAATGTCGGTTCTTTCTTTATGTGTAATTCCATAAAGTTTGTTTGCAGCATAGAAAACACCGTTCTCCAACACGTTATACATTTCGAAATAAGGCTTAATCTGATTCTCGTCTAGGTCGTATTTTTCTTTACGAACCATTTCAGCATAATAATTCCAATCCCAAGGTTCTAAAGTGAAATCTCCACCTTTAGATTTAATCATTTTTTGAATTTCATCAGACTCAACTTGAGCTTTTGCAGTTGCAGCAGCTATTAACCCCTCAAAAAACTTATTAATTGTTGCTGGACTTTTTGCCATTGTTTTCTGAAGACTCCATTCAGCATAGTTGTTAAATCCTAAAAGTTTTGCCTTTTGAGCGCGAACCTCAACTAATTCTTTAATTATATCGCTAGTGTTATTTGCTCCTTGATCTGCTCTGTGGAATGCAGCCTTAAATAATTTTTCACGTGTTGCTCTATTTTCCAAAGACGACAATAGCGGCTGTTGGGTAGTATTTAATAAAGCTACTGTCCAACCTTTTCCATCCTCATTTTCAATCGACTTAAGATAATCTTCATCTAATCCAGCCAACTCTTCTTTATTCGTAAAAATAACTGCACCTGCATTGTTAGCATCTAAAAGCACTTTACCAAACTTATTAGTAAGTGTTGCTATTTTTTCGTTATACTGCTTTAGTTTCTCCTTATCTTCCGAAGAAAGATTTGCTCCTGCTATTTCAAAATTCTCATAGTATACTTCTAAAAGCTTTAACGACTCAGCATCTAAATTTAATGACTCTCTTTTATCGTATAAAGTTTTAAAACGTTGAAATAATTTATCGTTTAGATAAATCATATCGTTTTGCGCTGCAAATTTTGGAGCCATTTCTTCTTGAATAGCTTGTAAGGTTTCGTTAGTATGCGAACCTGTTAGCGCATAAAACACTTGTGAAGCTCTTTCTAACAATTCTCCACTTTTTTCCAGTGCCAGAACTGTATTTTCAAAAGTAGGTTCCTCTTCAGAATTTGCTATGGCCTGCACTGCATTTTTTTGTTCTTCTATACCCTTAAGCAACGCTGGCTTATAGTGATGGTCATTTAACTTTGAAAAATCTGGAGCACCATAAGGCAAGGTGCTTTCAGAAAATAATGGATTTTCTGTACTCATTTCATCCTCGCTTTTACTCTTATTCTCTTTCTCTTTAGAATTGTTACAACCTACCACTAGCAACGCTAGGGTAAGAAACGGAATAACTTTTTTCATTATGTTGATTTTTTAAAATATAACTGTAAAGATACGTAATAACCTTTCGCAACAAAATTGAAAACCCCTTCAGCAAAAGCTGAAGGGGTCTCCTTTTTTTTGATTGGTTATTTTATAGTTTGAATTATTCTACTATCAATCGTTTAACAGTACTTACGTTGTCACCAACAATTTGAACAACATACACTCCTGTAGCAAGAGTCGAAATATCAACTGCTTTCTCCCCTTGCATAGCGCTTAGGTTTATCTCGCTAACCATTTTACCACTCACATCGAAAATTGTCATCGACTCAAGAGCAATATTGGTTTTATTAACAAGGTTTACCATTGTGCTAGCTGGGTTAGGATACAATGTAACTCCAGTTTCTAAAGAGTTTTCATTTGCACCAAGCACAGTTTCAACAGTAAGTTCGAAGCTACAAGTAGAAGAATTTCCATATTCATCTGTTGCAGTTAAAGTAATTGTATGTACTCCATCTGGCAAGGCGGCTCCAGGAGCTGGATCTTGCGAAGTAATAGTAACAGGGTCTGTACAATTATCCATTGCAGTAGCTTCTCCTGTTGCAAAGTAATCTGGAACGATATAATATAAATTTCCAACACCAGGATCAACTGTTTGATCTGCAGGACAAGTAATTTCTGGTCCTAATAAATCAACAACATTCACTTCTGCTACACATGAAGCAACGTTTCCGCTTGCGTCACTTACAAATACAGTTACCATTACTGTAGTTCCTATATCTGCGCAAGTTACAGTTGTTACATCAGTTGCTATAGTATCTATTCCACAAGCTTCATCTATGTTTGAAAGTAAAGCATAAGGGTCTATTGTAGCCGTTCCATCTGCACCAAGAGCAACATCTATCATGTTACCAGTTGCAGAAGTCTCGTAAGTAATCTCGAAGTTATCAACTCCAGCACCCCATCCCCATGAGCCTTCATCGTCAAAAGTAAAACGAACTTGAAGATTGGCGTTGGCGTATGGCATAACATCTATACTACCAGAGTTTGTAGGATCGGTATCAACCTCAACAAAAAGAATTTGCTGCCAAGCTGCACCATCGTATACATCTACTGTAAGTGTACCATCACCTGCGAATTCTTGCAATGCATAGTCAAATGATACAGATGCTGTAACAGCTCCTGAAATATCGTATGCTGGAGAGATTAATGATGCCATGTTTACTTGACCACTACCTGCTGCATCGTCATTAAAGATTGCTGCGTTTGTAGGGAAATCTCCTCCTGTAGGCATATCACCAGATCCGAAAGCCCAATCTGCTGTACCACTAAGCACTTCAGTTGTCCATCCAGAAGGTATAGTTGATCCTTCAAATTCTTCCAATTCTGTAGTTACAGGTACAACACCACAGGTAATTACTGGTGCGATGTTATCAATTACATTAACTACAGCTGTACAAGTTGCAGTATTTCCGCTAGAATCGGTTACAGTAACCTCTACCAAGTTCTCACCTAGGTCGGCACATGTAAAATCAAGACCTGAACCACCACCTGTTACATAATGAATAGTACCATTAAACACTCTTGGTGCAAAAATTGGCGTTGTAAAAGGCGTATTAGAGGCAGCCCCTAAAGACATAGACATATCGGCATTAGAGAAGTTTTGATTACTTCCGTCACCATTAGTATAATAATGACCATGAGTAGCATCTAATACCAATGCAATACCGTATGTAGTATTTGCACTTAATGTAATAGGATTATCTAATACAGCATTAGAGGGAGCATTTTGTCCTGCACCTGTACCAGAAGCAACCGCATCGGCTGTTCCCCATGCAGCGGCATTGGTCTCATTACCAACATAAGTCCCTACTAGAGTATAAACATCCATGGTAAATGCGCCTGGGTCTGCGGTATTTATATCAATTTCTGTAATATCTAAATCGCTTGGACCAACTGTAATATCGAAATATACAGCACCACCCATAGCTCCATTATTTCCAGAAGCAAATAGACTTGTTAAAGAACCTTGAGCTCCTCCACCAACACCTCCAGCGGTAATTGTGTATCCACAAGCCTCTGTAACACCTGTTACAAGATCACTAGGATCAATGCTTGCCATACCATTGGCATCAAGATATACATCTAATCCACCACCAGAAGCAGCTTGATAATTTAGTAAGAAGTTGTCTACACCTGCACCCCAATTCCATCCTGTTTCGTCATCAAAAGTGAATTTAACTTGGAAGGCATTGTTTATATATGCAGTTACATCAATTGCCCCAGTGTTTGTAGGATCGATATCTGCATTATCAGCCAAGAAAACTTCTTGCCAAGCAGCTCCATCCCAAACTTCAGCACGCAATAAACCTAAACCTGCGAAATCTTGTAGTGCATAATCGAATGAAATATCTGCAGCGGTTGCTCCTGTTAAATCGTAAACTGGAGAAATTAACTCTGCAATATTATCTTCACTTCCCGCTGCGTCGTCATCAAAAATTGCAGCATTGGTTGGGAAATCACCCCCAGTTGGCATTTCACCTGAACCGAAAGTCCAATCTTGAGAACCTAGAATTATATTAGTTGTCCATCCAGCAGGAACAGAAGCCGATTCAAAATCTTCAGACTCTGAAAAGTTTCCAAACCCTCCAACACAGAAAACCTCTGGTGCAGTAGTATCTTGAACAGTAACGGTAGCAGTACAGGTTGATGAATTTCCTGAGTTGTCAGTTACCGTTAGGGTTACCGTATTTTCTCCAATCATTGAACAATCGAAACTTGAAATATCTAGAGTATAAGAAGCAATTCCACAATTATCGGTAGAACCATTATCTATATCTGTACCAGTAATTGAAGCCATTCCAGTTACAGAATCAAGATCTATTGTGATGTCTTGACAAACCGCAACAGGAGCTTCGTCATCTATTACATTAACTTCAAATTGGCAAGTAACAGTATTTCCATCACTATCGGTTGCAGAATACTCAACAACAGTTATCCCTATAGGGAAGTCACTTCCACTAGCAGGACCAGCAGTTTGAGTTGTAGGAATCGCACCATCTTCAGTGTCAAACGCAATCGCATCACTAAAATTTACGGCAGCTGTACAAACTCCAGATTCTGTATATGCTGTTATGTCACTAGGACAAGAAATTACAGGTGGGTTACCAACTACGCTTCCAACATTTACAGTGTAATCTTCAACTTCCCCATAAGAGAAAGTACCACAAGGCCCAGGAGATGCAGAACCCCATTTCAACTTAATTCTCATACGAGTATCCCCAAGTGAGGCAGAAGCAGGAACTGTTATATTTAAAGTATGTGGACCACTAGATCCAGTAGGACCGGCAATATTATATACCTCACCAGCATCGTCTAAGATGCCATTTTGATTCCAATCGATAAATGCATATAAATAATCACCACCATCAGGATCTATGGTGATTGATAATTGCTCAGTTCCCCCAGGGCTAAGACTTGCAACCATACTTGTAAAATCGCTATATCCTGGATGAACAGTAGTAGTGTTATTTATGCCCGCAAAGGTAACATTTGTAATATTTTCAAATGTGGTACTGTTTCCTGCAGCAGCACAATATTGGGCATTTGCTTGCCACCCCAAGGAGGTAAGAAATAATGCCATTAAGGTTAAAAAGGTAATTTTTTTCATAAAACATAATTTAAGTTAATAGTTAAAATCACGTTAAATGTACAGCATTTTATATTAATTGACAAATTATTCTTAAAAGCATAATTAAAATATTAAACAACCCGCAATTTTATTTATAATTTAGCCTGATTTTCTAACAAATAAGGCAACTATCTTCTTTACAGATACATACAAAATCAAGAAACTCAAACTGTGAAAATTGTATAGTATATCGACTAAAATCAAATTTGTATTAGCCCAGTGTGAATGTAATTTGTTTAACATTTTATCATAGGCTCTAAAACAGTATATGAGCCACATTTAATGTGCTCACTGATCTATATGAAGTAAATTGTAAAAACTAGAAGAATGGTCTATACTGTTCTACGCGGAAATCTATTGTAGTTT
Organism: Aequorivita sp. 609; assembly: GCF_014212065.1. Lineage (NCBI taxonomy): Bacteria > Pseudomonadati > Bacteroidota > Flavobacteriia > Flavobacteriales > Flavobacteriaceae > Aequorivita > Aequorivita sp. 609. The sequence goes on from NZ_JACJVM010000014.1 coordinate 12,235, forward strand.
TTTGGGGGAAATCTGCTTTCATTTTTTTATAAGAAGCAAGACTACCAACAGCCCTATTTGCAGCTCCAGATGGAGCTATGAGAGAAACTGTTTTTATTTCCCTACCGCTATTTGGCAATTGAAAAGTATGTATTCTAGGAATTTTGTTTGAAATTACCTTAAGTGAAATATTGTACTCTTTTAATTTTCTTCTAAAGAAGTATTCTGGCCCATTTTTACTATTACCCCCTGTAAAAAGCAAGGTATTGACCTTTGGATTTTGCTGAAGTATGACTACCAAATCACGTAGCTCTACATCGCTCATTCCAATATCTGACGCATCAACCTTTTCTCGTTTTGCTGAGGCTACCATATCACAAACACCAATTCCTCGATTTATAAGAAATCGTTCACGCTGTTCTATAGCCTCAGCAGTGTTTTCGAATTTTAAATTTAAATTGAATATTTTGTCTAAAATAAGCCACAATTGTCCATCACGACTTCCGTAACAAAAATCTACATCGCCTTCTTTTAATTCCCCAGTAGTGAAACGTGGCGGTGGTAGCGTACCCACAATCAACTTCGTTGCTGTTTCAGGAATAAATGGAGGATATGGATGAATATGATGAAACAAATGCAATGTAGAATTTAGATTACTACTTTCAATTTAGGGATTTTAAAATGCTACCTTATAAAAACTGGTTCATTCTCTTTTTCGGTGTATTCTTCGCTATAACCATAACCATCGTAATCAAAAGCTTTTAAATCTTCTAGAGTTTTTACTTCTTTATCTATTGCGAAGCGAGCCATACTACCTCTAGCTTTTTTAGCAAAGAAGGATATTATTTTAAGCTTTCCATTTTTGAAATCTTTAAAAACCGGAGAAATCACTGGAACTTTTAATTTTTTTTGGTCTATGGCGTTAAAATATTCAACACTTGCAAGATTGATAAAAAGCTCATCATCTTTTAATTCTTTGTTTAAGGTTTCAGTAAGCTTTTTTTTCCAAAACTCATATAGGTCTTTTTTTCTATTTAGAGAAAACTTTGTCCCCATCTCTAACCGATAAGGCTGCATTAAATCTAAAGGACGTAGAACTCCATACATTCCTGAAAGAATACGGAGGGAGTCTTGTAAAAGATTGAGTTTTTCTAGTGGAATAGAATAAGCGTCTAAGCCCGTATAAACATCACCAGCGAAAGCATAAACTGCAGGACGAGCATTTTCTGTCGTGAAAGGAGTATTAAATTCTTTATATCGTTGGTAGTTTAGTTCAGCAAGCTTATCACTAATATTCATTAAATCAGCAATTGCCTTTTTGCTCTTTCTTTCAAGTTTATTATTAATCAGCTCTGCTTCTTCTATAAATTGTGGTTGAGTGGCACGAGGGGTTGGGAGTTTAGATTCAAAATCCAGCGTTTTTGCAGGGGAAACTACTATTTTCATTTTCTTAGCTTTTGCTTCAAAAATAACGAAAAGAAACACAACTAAACAAAATGTTATCAGCTAGAAACTTCTATAATTAAATAGGTATCGATTAACAAAAGATACCAAGTAGGAGAACTACTCTATCCTTTTTCCTGTTGTTGTAAAACTTAAGCCTTGCGCGCCGCGTAGCGATGTCATTATAGCTTCAAATATTGGTTCTGGTGTTGTCATTTTAGAAGACCATTCAAAAATAAAGTTGGCCCCACTACCCCCATAATTATCGGCTTCATCAATTACAATTTCTACTGTTTCAAGTGGTTTTAAAAAAATCGGTTTTTTAAAATATTGTCTAATCAGTTCGCCATTGGTATTGTAATAATTGGCATTAGATATAAAAACAGTATCAGTTTCACTTACATTTCTCAAACTTATCATAGCCGTAAGATTCTGAGTTTTCTTTAATGAAATACTATAAATGTGAGAATAAACACTTAGATAAGTTTTTCCGTTTTGCAACGAGTCATTCTTCGGTAAAAATAATTCATTTTCAATATAATGATCTTCCCAATGATTTGGGCTAAAAGAGCTTATTTCAGTAGTTTCTTCACAAGCCGAAAAAAATCCAAACAGAATAATTAATATGAAGAATTGTTTAATGCTCAACTAGGTTTTCTTTAATTGTTACAACCATAAAATTACGATAATTTATTGGTTTCAAACTTAACTATGCGTATTTCGTTTACGCAGCTGAGAACTCTCGAATATTTAAGGCTTTAAACACTTTTTTAATTCCTTTTTTATTTTCTGAAAGCACGATAAGAACATCATCTGCATCAATTACAGTATTTCCATTAGGTGTAATATACTTATCTCCTCTTTTTATCATTGCGATAATAGCGGTTTTAGGGAATTCTATATCTACTATCTGCTTCCCAACTACTTTATTTCCATTAGCAATTCCAATTTCGCGCATTTCCGTTTTAGGATGTTCTTCTAAAAACTTCTCGGAAGGTGTTAGTATTTTTTGACTACTTGGAATACTTACATTCAACCATTTTGCCACTACCGATAGCGTAGTTCCTTGAATTAAAATTGATGTAAGTGAAATAAAAAACACTATATTAAACATCATATTTGCTTTGTCGATTCCGGCTAACAGTGGATAGGTAGCAAACACAATTGGCACAGCTCCACGTAATCCAACCCACGAAATATAAAATCGCCTACGCAATTTCATTTTAAATGGAATTAAGCTCAGAAAAACTGCAACTGGTCGCGCAACGAAAATCAGAAACAATGATATTACAAGTCCGATACCAATTACCGGGACAATTTGCGAAGGAAATACCAAAAGCCCTAAGGTCAAGAATAGTACTATTTGCATCAGCCAAGCTAGACCGTCGTACATTTTTAAAATAGTCTTTTTGTGTATTAAATATTGGTTTCCTAAAAACACAGCACATATATAAATAGCTAAAAAGCCATTTCCTCCCACAAAATCTGTTACCGAAAAAGTGATAAACATCAATGCTATTACCAACACTGGGTAAAGACCTTCAAAGTCTAACTTTATTCTGTTTATAATAATCTTACTTAATTTCCCAAAGCCAAAACCTGCAATTGTTCCAAGAATCATCTGCTGAAAAAACAAAGGAATCATCGAAACCAAACCTTGGTCTTGATTCATCACTAAGCCTAAAAATGCAATTGTAAGCACATAAGCCATTGGGTCGTTACTTCCGCTCTCCATTTCAAGAGTAGGTCGTAAATTGGCGCGTAGCGCAAGGTTTTTAGATCTTAAAATTGAAAAAACTGCAGCTGCATCTGTAGAGGAAACTATACTCCCTAAAAGCAAGCTTTCGTATATTGTAAAGTCTGTGACGTAATAAACAAATGTTCCTAAACCAATAGCCGTTAAAAAAACCCCAATTGTAGAAAGAGCAAACCCTTCTTTCATAATGGGTTTTACAGCTTTCCAATCGGTATCAAGCCCCCCAGAAAATAGAATAAAATTCAGTGAAATAATTCCTATTAACTGCGCTATTTGAGGATTGTTAAAGCTAATTCCTATTCCATCTTCTCCTGCTAACATTCCAATTCCCAAGAAAAGTACCAAGGTTGGAACGCCAAATTTATACGAAGTTTTACCTGCTATAATACTTATAAAAAGTAGAATTGAGCCAACAAGCAGAATGTTTTCAATGGTTAGATTCAATAACTTTATCTTTTAAAATGTTAGGATGATTGCAAAATACAAATTAAAATCTGTAAAATTATCTGCTATCTAAATTTTTAATTCTCAACAAAAATAACAACAAGAGACTTCTCGAAATAATAAGATTCTAAAATCTGTTATCATTGGTTGTTCAAGGTTTTGTAAAATTTTAATCACCCAATAATAACTTCACTTGTGTATTCTACTAGCATATTCACAAATAACACTAATTTTGTAAGCGATGACTAAGAATAAAATTGAACTCCGCACCGTTAACGTTACGCGCTACATCACCCCGCTTCGGGAAGGCGGTTCGTTACCTGCATTGGCAGAAGCCGATGACGATTTTAAATACGTTTTAAAGTTTAGAGGCGCCGGACATGGTGTTAAGGCATTAATCTCAGAATTGTTAGGTGGCGAAATTGCAAGAACAATGGGATTACGAGTACCTGAGTTAGTATTTGCAAACCTAGATGAAGCTTTTGGACGTAGTGAAGGTGATGAAGAAATTCAAGATTTATTAAAAGGAAGTCAAGGGCTAAATTTAGCTTTACATTTTCTCTCAGGTGCCTTAACATTCGATCCTGTAGTTACAGAAGTTGAAGAGGAACTAGCTTCAAAAATAGTTTGGCTGGATGCTTTTATCACCAATATAGACCGTACGGTAAAAAACACCAATATGCTTATTTGGCATAAAGAGCTGTGGCTTATCGATCACGGAGCAACATTTTATTTTCACCATTCTTGGGGCGATTGGAAAAAAGCGGCACAGAGTCCGTTTCCATATATAAAAGACCATGTTTTATTACCTCAAGCTACTAAAGTTGAAGAAATAAACAGTGAAATGATTTCTCTTTTCCCAGATGACAAACTACTAGAAATCACTAATCTTATCCCTTTAGATTGGCTAAATTGGGAAGGCACTGATATGAATCCAGAGGAAATTAGAAATGTATATTATCAATTTTTAGTACTGAGAAGAGACAATGCAAACAATTTTGTAAAACAAATTCAAGATGCCAGGAAAACACTTATATGAATATGCGGTAATACGTTTGGTACCCCGCGTTGAACGTGAGGAGTTCTTGAATGTAGGTATTATACTTTTCAGTAAAGGTGCAAAATACTTGAACTGCAAGTACCATATCGATACTAAAAAACTTAAAGCCTTTTCCTGCGAACTTGAAGCTGAAGAGATTGAAGACAACCTCCAAGCTTTTGAGAAAATTTGTTTGGGAGCAAAACAAGGCGGGCCAGTTGCACAATGGGAAACTTCCGACAGATTTCGATGGCTTACCGCACAACGAAGTTCATCATTGCAAACCTCACGCCCTCACAATGGATTTAGCAATGACCTAGATGCTACCTTAGAGAGATTGTTTGAAGAGTTAGTTTTATAAGGTATAAAAATTTCACTATTATGTGAATGTAAACAATACTACAACACCTTGGTTGCTAAATACTTTTGCACTTCGTAGATATCAATACTCTTGTTGAATTTCTTACTTACCGTTGGCGTGTCTTCGCTTGAAATCCAAATTTTTAGTTCTGCATCCAAATCGAATGTTCCGGCTGTCTCTAATGAAAAGCGAGATATATGTTTATAAGGCAAGCATTTAAATTCTGCTTTGCTTCCAGTTACACCTTGAACATCAATTAGAATTAATCGTTTATTTGTAAACATAAAGACATCACGAAAAAGCTTAAAACCAAGTTCTATAACTTCTCCTTCTATTAATAGTCGGCTGTATTTTTCGGTTAATTTTTCTGAAGAAACCTCACTTGCGTTACCAAGTATTTTATTGAATAGACTCATAAATTATAAGAGTAAAGAATTAATTCTTAATTATTTCGCGGAAATAATTTCACCGTAATAACTTATAGTTCCTCTGTTGTTACTACTAATGGTAAGCGTAGCATACCCAGAATTACTCACTGAAATTGATATTGAGAAAGTATCGTTATCGTCTTCAACTTTGGTTTGCACGTGATATCCTTTGTCGCTATTTTCTATTTTGAAATCCTGTGGCTTGCCATTAAAACGCATTCCTTTATCCTTACTCATATTCATACCGCTATATGCACGTCCATAAAATGGCAAATGACTCTTTACCATTTTTGGAGAAAAAATAATAGCGTAATCACTCCCAACTAAGTTTTTTGAAGTTCCCCCTGTAGGATAAGCCGTATTTGCTATAAATTCAAAATTTTTGGAGTTTAATAAAGCTTCTATACTATTCTGTTCGGCTGAAATAGAAAGTTTATTTTTTGAGATCTTATCTTGAGCTTGTACGCTTGCAAATCCAAAAGAAAACAGTGCTGCGAATATTAAAATATGTTTTTTCATGATATTTATTTTTTTGAGTGAAACAAAGAATACAACAATTATACCGCATTAGGAATTCAGACTACAATATAAGACGAATTAATTTACGCTTTTAAATCGATTTCTTTTAAGTTTTGAATTCTATTACGTTCAAGGAAATCGTCAATACTTTCAAAATGCTCGATTACTCGTTTGTCTTTAAATTCAAAAACCTTTTCAGAGAGACCTTGAAGAAAATCACGATCGTGGGAAACCAAAATTAAGGTACCATCAAACTGAAGCAGGGCTTCTTTTAAAACGTCTTTCGACTTTAAATCTAAGTGGTTTGTAGGCTCATCGAGAATTAAAACGTTTACGGGTTCCAGTAATAATTTCACCATTGCTAAACGTGTTTTTTCACCTCCAGAAAGCAGGCCTACTTTTTTATCGATATCATCACCGCTAAACATAAAGCGACCGAGAATATTTTTAATTTGGGTTCTAATTTCACCTTTAGCAACCTCATCTACCGTTTGAAAAACAGTAAGTTCCTTATCTAAAAGTGCTGCTTGATTTTGAGCAAAATATCCAACCTTAGCGTTGTGACCTAAAGCACAAGTTCCCTCAAAATCTATTTCGCCCATTATGGCTTTAATCATTGTTGATTTTCCTTCACCATTTCTTCCAACAAAACTTACTTTCTGACCTCGAGAAATACTCATATTAGCATCTTGAAATACCACGTGGTCGCCATATTTTTTCGTAAGCCCTTCAACGATAACAGGATAATCCCCACTTCGTTGTGCAGGTGGAAAACGCAAAGCTAGGGCCGAATTATCGATATCGTCTATCTCTATAATTTCAAGCTTTTCCAGCATTCGTTCGCGAGAGTTTACTTGATTGGTTTTTGAATAAGTTCCTTTAAAACGTTCTATAAACTGTTTTGTTTCTGCTATAAATTTTTGTTGCTCCTCATATGCTTTTATTTGATGAGCACGTCTATCGGCACGTAATTGTAAATAGTGGCTGTAATTGGCCTTATAGTCGTAAATACGTCCCATTGTTACCTCAATGGTTCTGTTTGTAATATTATCGATAAAAGTTTTGTCGTGGGATATAACAATTACCGCTTTTGCTTTATTCAGCAAGAAATCTTCTAACCAAATAACCGACTCAATATCTACGTGGTTTGTTGGCTCATCTAATAGAATTAAATCTGGCTTTTGAAGTAAGAGTTTTGCAAGTTCAATACGCATACGCCATCCACCACTAAACTCTGAAGTTTGTCGATGTAAATCACTTCTTTTAAATCCTAAACCACGAAGCGCTTTTTCAACCTCAGCTTCATAATTTATCTCTTCAAGCGCGTAATACTTTTCACCTAACTCTGCAACTTTAGTTATGATATTCATATACTCATCACTTTCGTAATCTGTTCGAGTTTCGAGTTCTTTATTAAGGCGGTCTATTTCATCACGCATCTCAAATATCTGAGTGAAAGCTTTAGACGCCTCTTCAAATACAGTGCAATTATCTTCCGTTAATAAATGCTGAGGTAAATACGCAATTACCGTATCCTTTGGAGCACGTACATTCCCTCGTGTAGGTTTTTGAACCCCTGCTATTATTTTCATCATAGTACTTTTACCAGCACCATTCTTACCCATTAGGGCTATTTTGTCGTTTTCATTTACTACGAATGACACATCACTAAAAAGCGTGTCTCCACTAAACTCAACCGCCAAATTATCTATTGAAATCATATTCTGATAGGTGTTTAATAGAACGTTGAACTTAAATTAAAGACAAATATTTTATCGTCAAAATATTTGTTACACGTCCAATCGTCATATTTTTTTTTTTTAAAGGCTGCAAAACTATTAAAAGAAAGTGGATTATAAGTTATAACCCTAGTAAAGTAAATCGAGATAATGTGAGATGAATTTTCACCAAGTTAGATTTTTTAATTAAATAATTCAGAGTCTATGTTGTAGAAAAAATTAAAGACTTAATAATCTTTAAATCAAATATTTAAACCCACTTTTTATTGACTACAAATACTTGTTTATCAATAAATAAATTGATATGTTTGTCCTTCTATCAAAAAAATCCCCCGTTATGATTAGACTTAGTAATTTTAATGAATGCGATAGGATTACTTCTCAGTTAAGAAAATCCTTAATTTCTTATTATAAATTATATACCATCTTTCCGATATAATCACACCATTTGTGTGTTATATGAGATAATATTTTTAAGGTATTTGAAGCTTTAAGATAAATTTTACACCAAAAAGTTTAGGTGTATAAGACAACGATTCACAATAAAATTCAAAGGCTAAATTTTTTAGCGATTCATAAAATTAATATTAGTTTGTTTTTTTTTAAATAGTTGGTTTGATGATGAAAAGGGCCAATGTCGATTAATTTGATAGGCCCTTTTTCAGTTCTATATGGCCCCTTATTTAGCTCTTTTCATAAGTTTAGGACCAACCCAAAGCCAAACTCCGGTAATAACAAATAAGAATAAAGAAAGTCCCATTAAGGTGTTATAAAAAACTTTAAATGCTCCGTTTTTTATATTCAACCAATCGTCAACTATTGAACCGTCGTGAATCTCTTCAATTAAGTCGGATATTCTTCTGTCTACACTTAAAACTTCGCCAGTAGTGGCATCTAGTTGTATTTCGTGATAACCTTCTTCAAATACGAACTTCATCATTCCCTTGTCCGGTCTAGCATCAATCCGGTCTAATTCTAAAGATAAGTTAGAATCAACATTTTCGTGAAGAGTTTTTGTCGCTATGCTATGCAATTTATCTAAAGGCATCCATTCTTCAATATTTGTGGAGATTCCTTTTTCCGATTTCGGAAGCATTATTCCGTAACTGTGCTTCTTCCATCCCAATAACAACCCCGTAACAGCCATTATCAAAAACAGCACTGCAAGAAAAATCCCCATCAAACGATGAATTTTCCTAGTAGATCGCAATATGGCAGCGTGTTTTTTTCTATTCATATTATAAAATACGTCTATGTTTCTTCATCAATAAAGAAACAGCAATTATTACCGATTAAAAGTGAGCAGTTAACGATAAAATAAAATTTCGTCCTGCCCCTGAAATTCCCGAACTATAAGAACGGTAACGTTGATCTGTAATGTTTTCAACCCCTCCACTTATATCAAATGTATGTGAAAGTTTATAAAGGGCTTTATAATTTAATGTATACCAAGACGGGGCATAAGGATTGCCATTTTCATCTAAAGCGTATATTTCAGTTTTTCCTTTTTCTCCTTCAGGTAAGTCGTCAAAATCGCGTTTTCCTTGGTAGAACACGTTCAACTCCATTCTCAATTTATTCTTCTTGTAATTTAAGCGTGATACTCCAAAAAATGGTGAAGAATGACGTGCGGGACTAGTTTTCCCGTTATCTAATTCTTCTTCTCCTTTCTGAAAGTTTATATCTGTAGAAAATCCAAATCCTTTTGGTAGTTTTAATTCAACTCCCGCCTGAACTCCATAAACATGTGCAACTGCAGCATTTTGAATTGCTTGCACTTGACTTAGTTCTCCTTCATAAATTATACTATCCCGGCCATTAAGTTTAAAATCTCTTCGAACTAATGCATTTTTAAGTGAAGTATAGTATGCAGTAACATCAAGTTTTACAATATCGCCAAATACTTTAGCAATCCCTAAATCTGCATTATAAGCATATTCTGGTTTTAAGTTGGGATTAGGAATAACAACACTTCCTGGTTCCGAATCGAAAACTTTACCGATATCATCCACATTTGGAGCTCTAAATGCTGTACCCAAGTTTGTACTTAATACTAATGTTTTAGTTGGTCTGTAAACACCTCCTATACTCCCAGTAAGTGCACCTTTGCTGATACTTGCTTTTGAAAAAGGAAAAGAGTAAAAGCTTGTATCAAAGTCTGAATCCAACAAAATATGATTGTAACGCGCTCCTGCACTTAAAGTAAATTCTTCAGAAACTTTATATTCATCTGTGAAGTAAACCGCTAACGATTGCCAAGTTGAAACAGGGTATCTTGAAGGAGCGGCCTCTGTAATACCTGTAGTAATATCTTTAGCTTTCCCTTTAGAATTCACATCGTCTATAACGTATTCCACACCATAAAAGAAGGTGTTATTATCGCTGGTACTTTTTACAAAGTCTAAGTTTACAGAATATGCGCTAACTTCTTCTTCTTGATTGCTACGAGAAGTTTTATTGAAGTTTCTACTTAGCCTGCTCTCTTCAAACCATTGATGCGCCAATCGTATGCTCATTTGGTCAAATACTGCATTGTTGGCGGTATGGTTAATATTTAAATTATTCATCATCCATATTTGTGGCCCGTAATCCCACTCGGCATATCTTGGCAATCCATCTTTTAAGCGGTTATGCCTGTCGTATCTGCCATATGGAGAAGTTTCTGAATAGTGAAATCCATACTGAAAATCCCATTTATCATTTGGTTTAAAGCGAATTTTCTGCATTAAATTGACTTGTGAATAAGCTGAAGGGATTTGGAGTAATTCGTCGTCTTGCTTAATGATAATGTCCGAATCTCCTTGTCGCTGGACATAGAAATCTTTTATATAATCGTTTGGACCGTGTCTCCCTTGACGAAGATGATCGTAATCCCAAGAAGTAAAACTTGTAATGAACGCCCAGTTTTTAAAACCTAAATTTACATCTAAATGTCCCGTTTTTTCATTATTTGCTGAAGAATATCTAGCACTTGCTTTCCCTGTGATATAAGGTTTATCAGTGAAAGTGAATTTTGGGGTTAATGTTTGAAAACTCATTACCCCACCAATAGCATCACTACCGTAAATTACAGAACCTGGACCGAATAACACTTCGGTATTTTCAATTGCAAAAGGGTCTAAACTTATAACATTTTGAAGGTTTCCAGAACGAAAAATTGCGGTATTCATTCGTACACCATCTATAGAATAAAGTAAACGACTAGTAGCAAAACCACGAATTATAGGGCTTCCTCCTCCCTGCTGACTCTTTTGCACAAAAACCTTTCCTGAAGTACTCAGTAAATCTGCAGCTGTTTGAGGGTTTTGAAGCGCAACTTCCTTAGCAGAAATAGAAATAATTTTGGAAGCTACATCATCACTACTTTGTCGCCAACGCGAGCCAGATATAACTACCTCATCTAAGTTGAAGTTTGATATTTCTAAATAAATTTCAAAATTTTCAGACTCTAATTCAGCGTAGCTTTTAGTTATAGATTTATATCCTAGTGTTCGAATCTCTATCTTTTCAATATTTTTAAAAGCTGAAATATCAGCTTGTCCTTTGGCATTTGTAGTGGTATATAAATTCATTTTTACATTCGAAAGAGTAACTAATTCAATAGGCTCATTAGATTCTTCTTCCTTAATAGTTATTGTTTGACCAAAGCCATTAATCGCACAACCTATTAATAAAATTAAAGTGAAAATATATCTCATAGTTATAATCCTGAAGTAAAAACTTATTTCAGATGTTTAAATACTTTAAATTAAAATTTGCGCTATTTATCTCCTTTGATAACCTTCCAAAGCTTTTTCGCTCCTATTACTATAAGTAAGCAAATAAAGCCAATAATTAAGCCAACAATAAATTCACCTACAAAAGAAGGTAATGTTGGTAGGAAACTGTGAAAGTAATCTACATTATGAACAAAAATCCCTCCAGCAACCAATAATAAAGCAATAGTTCCAATTACACTTAAACTTTTAATTATAATTGGTAATGCCTGTACTAAGAATAGCCCTAACGATTTTTTAAAGCTTTTACCTTCTTTGCTGCTTTTTATAAGCTTAAACCCTACTTCATCCATACGCACTATAAGTGCAACAATACCATAAACACCTACAGTAGCCAATAAAGCAATAATACTTACAACGATTATCTGTGTAGCAAGGGGCTGAGTAAGAACAGTTCCTAATGCAATAATCACAATTTCTAGCGAAAGAATAAAATCGGTTATAATGGCAGATTTCACACGCTCATTTTCGTAAGCTAATATTTCAGCTTCACTCATCTCTACGTCCACTTTCTCTTTTTTGGAATGAGCGTGAGGAAAAATGAATTCATATATTTTTTCTGCTCCTTCATAAGCTAGATATAGCCCTCCGAGTAGCAAAATAATTGTAACGGCAATCGGTATAAAAGCACTTAATAAGAATGCAATTGGAAGAATAATTAACTTGTTAATAAAAGAACCTTTAGTGATAGCCCACAAAACTGGAATTTCTCTAGAAGAAGCAAAACCTGAAGCTTTCTCAGCATTCACAGCTAGGTCGTCACCTAATATGCCTGCTGTTTTTTTTGCAGCAACTTTACTCATCACTGCCACATCATCAAGTAAAACTGCTATATCATCAAGTATTGCGAAGATTCCTGAAGCCATAAAATTTTCTTTTAAATTTTAGCAAAAATAGGCAAGTTGACATTAAACTTCTTATAATTATTGCCCAATTTACTTTACATCTAGCTATATCAGTAAAATCAACTTATCTCATGGCTGCAAGACATCAAGTACGTAAATAAATTTCTCCTTTTGTATGAAAATAAAAACCCGATTTACTTTCTAAATTGAAAGCAAATCGGGTCTATTAAACAATAACTACTAAAAGACTAATAACGTGTTATCGCTCCAAATCCATTAAACTTTGATAATTCCCCTTTAGGAAGGAAAACCACATCCCCACCGAAGTCCATATTGGCTTCAATCATTTCGTCATAAATATCGTCTATCACTCCCTTATCGTTTCTCTTCTCCTCCGAAACATATACTATTTCATCATCCTTCATAACTGCAGGTTGGAACAAACCTTGTTCGATAAATAGTGTTTGAATTTTCCCTTCAGAAATTGCTCGCCAAATTTCATTCGTATCACTCAAAAATTTATTCTGCCCAACTGCCTTCTTCAAATCTTCCTTTCTCGCATTATTTTTTTGAACGATATATTCTTTTACAACTTCCCAACTTTCTTCTACTATAGTATGAGCAGGCTCATTAATCATATTCTTATTAAGATACACCTCAAAAATACTAGTCTTATTATCGGCAATCTTTAGGTATTCATTATGGTTTTCTTCTAGCCCACAAATTAGAACTGGTAGTGGGTTTTCTTTTCGTATCTCGTTCACCAATTTATCCGCTTGGTTAAAGTATTCAGCAATCAAACTTGTTTGTTTGGAAGCTATTGCAGCGGCAGCCCTATTTTTTGAGAAGAACTGGGTGTTTTCATAAGGGAATGGATTTCCGACCTCCTGAATAACTTTGTCATTCATCACTTCAAGAAGTCTAGTTTTCTCCTGACTTAAAACCAAGATATAGTAATGAGTTTCTAAGTGCATAGCCCTAATTAAATCACGAGTAGCAAAAGTGTCGTCTATTATTACGCGATCTTCAACTTTTATCGGTAAACGAGTAAACTCAGCAATATCATCATTTACAAACAGCAACAGACTTTCTAAATTCTTACTATGGTCGATAGACGAAGCTAGGTTGTTTAGTTTCTCTATCAAACCTGTAGCATTTCGCTTTGTAGTGTCTGCCATTAACCTATCTTCAGCTTCTTTTATAAGATTTTTTAAACGTAATCCATCATTTAAATAATCTGGTTTTGTTCTATGCGTAGTTGCAATAATTGTGATACAATTTTCAGAACGAATGTCTTTTAGTTTTTTCAATGTTATGTTCATATTATATATTTTTTAAGTTAATACTATTTCAAATCACAAAAATTCAGCTTTAAATTTCGTGTAGGTTTAATAAGAATCTAATTAAAACTCATAAATACTAACATAACCAATATAAACGTAAGAAACTATGACATAAGTCATTAACACAACATTAACGAAGTGTGGATTTTAAAATTAAAAGAAGTAAAAAATTAGTTTTTATTCTTTTAGTGAAGGAAATTTAGCTGGGGTTAAGAGTAGAATAATTAAAGTAACTAATCCCGCAACTACCATACTTAGATAAACATTATTAGTAGCATAAAAGAAAGATTCTCTTAAATAAAGACTTACTTCTGAAACAGAAGTATGAGTTTGTAACACCTCAACCATTTTATTTACTCCTGGCAGTTTTCCTTGTAAAACATCTGGAGCGTTTTGCAACTTATCGGATATTGTAGCGTTAAAGACAGCCGCAAATACAGCTGCACCTATACTCTGCCCAAAATAACGCGAAAATATATTAGTACCCGTTACAACTCCTCTTTGCCCCCATACCACAGTAGACTGCACTCCAACCAAAAGTGGGGTAGTAATTAATCCAAAACCTGCCCCTAATGTCATTTGAATTGCAACTAAGCTCCACACTGGCCCTGGAAAAGGAATTAGCAGGAAACTTGCAGCACCTATTATAACTATTATAATTCCACAAAGAGCAGTGTTTCTGAATCCTACGCGCAGATAAAGCTTTCCTGATAAGGACGAAGACAATGGCCAAGTAATACTCATACTTGCCAAAATAAACCCAGCCGCCATAGCACCTACCCCGGAAACTGATTGCGCAAAAACAGGTAAATACATACTTGGCCCCATTGTAGCAATCCCCATTCCTATGGTTGCCAAATTAGCCCTTAGGATAACTTTCTTTTTCCATACCCATGCTGGTAAAATTGGTTCTACTGCTCTTCGTTCTATTCGTATTGTTATGTATATCAATAAAACTGCAAGGAATAAAATTCCCAAAGTATTAAGGGATAACCAAGGCCAAGACTGACCGCCTTGTAGTAAACCAAACATAATAACCGTTCCTGTTACTAACATCGCCAAGGCACCTGCCCAATCTATTTTGTGGAGGTTGTTAGGTTTTTTCTCGTGAAGATAAATGATTATTAATGCTATTGCCCCAGCACCGATAGGAAGGTTAATTAGAAATATCCATCGCCACGATGCATAATCTGCCAAAGCTCCACCCACTGCAGGTCCCATTATTGCAGAAACACCCCAAACACTAGACAACCAACCTTGAATTTTAGCGCGTTCTTGAATAGTATAAATATCTCCTGCTATGGTATTTACAGTAGCCATTATTGCCCCAGCTCCAACAGCTTGTAACCCTCTAAAAAAAATTAATGAATGCATATTCCAAGCGGCAGCACAGGCAGCAGAACCGAGAAGAAATATTAAAATTCCCAAAATGAGTATTGGTTTCCGTCCATAGATATCTGCTAACTTTCCATAAATGGGAATAGTAACCGTTTGAACAAGTAAATAGATTGAAAACAACCAACTAAAAAGTGAAAAGCCACCAAGATCACCAACTATTTGAGGAATGGCTGTAGCAACAATAGTATTATCCATTGCAGCTAGCATCATAGTAATCATGAGTGCAAATAACACCCAATTTCTACGCATTTCTTTTACTGGTTTGTCGTGCATTTTCCTATTTCACTTTTGCGCAAAGATAGCCCTTCAAATACTTCTGTATATTTTGAAATTGAATAAAAGTTCTATTAATAGTAAAGCAGTGACAACTAGATTTTCTTTGAAGAAATAATAAGAAATAACGAATCTTCAAAAAGATAAAAATCGCCTAAATACTATAAATAGAAACAATTAACTTTAATGAAGACTTCTGGTTAACTCCTACTCAGCTTTATCAACGTTATTGAGAAAGTTTAAAATTTTCTTATTAACTACTTCAGCTTGGTCCACCGATACAAAGTGGCCTGCATTTGGAACGACTTCGGCGTGACTGCTTGATATATTTCTTTTTACAATACCAAGAGTTTTTTTGCCGTTAATTACATCATCATCACCAATCAATACAAGTGTAGGCATCTTTAAGGTTTGTAAACTTTTATTTGGAAATGGCGTCATTTGCATCATAAACTTAGGAAGAGTATCATTTTTCACTCCAATTCTATATTGTTTTAAATAACTCTTATTTATTGCGTTTACGTTGCTTGACATCGTTTCAAGCTCTCTTTCTAACTTCTTTTCATCAGAAGAAAGTGCATTGATTATATTTTTAATTAAATCGGTACTAGGCGGAATCCACATAAAAGTTTGTGCAGGACTTAACAAAACAAGGCTTTTAATATCTCTTTTACTTTTCGTTGCCAAATCAACGGCAAACCAACCTCCTCTTGAAGCGCCAATAAGATGAAAAGAATCTAATTTTAGCGCCCATAAAACCTCTTGATACCACTTAGTAATTTCATCTATATTATTAAAATCGGCTGTTTTATAAGATTTTCCTGGCTCAGACAATAGATCGATTGCGAATATTCTATAATCTTTCACCAAAGCTTTAGCATTGGGATACCACATAGTAGAACTAGCATTCATTCCGTGTAGCAAAACAACTGGAGTTGCTTTTCTATTTCCGCTTACTACCACATGCGCTATACCGTGAGAGGTGGTTATATAAAGCTCTTGATAATCAACACCCCATTGCTTCATAGTTTCATCGTAAGCCTCAAAATATGCTTTGTGTTTTTTACTAGGCTTTGAAATGTAGTCAGGCTTTTTAGAAAACTCGGCGTACTCGTTTTTACAAGCAGTAAATAATGCTAGAGTAAGAAAGATCAACAGAAATTTAAAGTTTTTCATTCACATATTATTTGGCGGTAAAAGTAGTAAAGAACTTTAGTGTTGATGGTTAATCTTTTTATAATAAACATTAGAAATAAAAAAGCCCACAAATCTTATTATAAGACTTGTGGGCTTCAGTAAAAATTAAAAGTTTACTTATTTAGCTATTGTCATTTCATCAATAAGGTGAGTTGCACCAGCTAATTTGTCTATAATAAATAGTACATAACGTATATCTACATTAATAGTTCGTTGTAATTGGTCGTCAAAAATAACATCTCCAGCCATTGCCTCAATATTACCGTCAAATGCAAGACCAATTAACTCACCTTTTCCGTTAAGAACAGGAGAACCAGAATTACCACCTGTAATATCATTATCAGTTAAGAAGTTTACTGGAAGGTATCCATCCTTATCTGCATACTGACCAAAATCTCTCTTTTCATAAAGGTCGATTAGCTCCTTAGGCATATCAAACTCATCATCACCAGGCTGATACTTAGCTACTGTTCCTTTTAAAGTAGTATAGTAGTTTTTGTTAGCGTCGTTACGCTTATCTTCTGGCAATGAAATAACTTTCCCGTACGTTAAACGCAAAGTACTGTTCGCATCTGGGTAGTATTTCTCATCAGGATTTTGATCTCTCATTCCCTGAACCATCAATCTAAATGCACGGTCGAAATCGTGACCTAATTGAGTTTCTTCTTCCGACTTGAAACGGTAACGCTTTAACAAATCAACAGAAAGTTGGTATAGTGGATCATTTTTAAGAACCTCAGCATCTGGGTTAGCCATGAAGCCTTGCAGCTTTTCTTTAGATTCAAAAACACTGTTTTGTAGTGCATTGTTTAAATACTCCTTCCACCCATCTTCGGTTTTATTAGCTTCTGTAGCAATGTCAGCTATCATCGGAGCGATGTTTGTAGCTTTAGTAGAGTATAGTTTAAACTGAGCAGCCAACACATCTCTTTCTAATGGAAGGTAAAGTCCGTCGTAAAGATTATTAATTTCTGCTTCCAATTTTGGCTTTAACTCTGCTCTTTTTGCATCATTTTGCTCGATGTAATATTCAATAGCAGTTCCTAAACGGTAAGGAAGTGTAGCCATTCTTGTTCTTAACAATAAGCCTAAGTAATTATTATGACTACTTGCTTCATTTGTTTTTGCGTAGTAATCATTTATAGTTGGAATTACATTAGCATATTTTTTATTAGCTTTTTTAGAAGCCCATTTCTGAAATTTCGCTTCAGTTTCACGCTTAGTTTCAGCAGTTTTGTGATGTTTTAAAGCATCAATCATCCCTTGACGGTTTTTCCAATAGTTAGCAATAGACGCATAGCTAGATGCATAGTCTAATTTTACTTGCTGATCGCGGTCCATATAGTCCTTCATTACATCCATAGATGTTTTTGAAGCCTCAACCCAAGCAGGGTAAGCATATTCTACGTTTTGCTCAATACCACCCGCAGGCATCCAACGGTTTGTACGACCTGGGTATCCAAGAATCATAGCAAAGTCGTTTTCTTCAAATCCTTTGATACTTGTAGTTAGGTGATGTTTTGGCTTTAAAGGAACATTATCTTCAGAATACTCTGCTGGGTTACCATCTTTATCCGCATAAACTCTAAAAAGAGAGAAGTCACCTGTGTGTCTTGGCCATTCCCAGTTATCGGTGTCTCCACCAAACTTTCCTATACTAGCAGGAGGTGTTCCAACTAAACGAACATCGTTATAATCTTGGTAAACGAAGTAGTAAAATTCATTTCCTTCATAAAATGATTTAACAGAAACGGTATATTTTCCACCTTCGTTATTCTCTTGTTCGATTAATGCAATTTCTTTATTGATTGCTGCTTCGCGTTCAAGTTCGGTCATTTTATCGTTAACCTTACTTAAAATACGTTTAGAAACATCGTCCATTCTTACAAAGAAACGAACAGAAAGACTCTTAGGCTTTAATTCCTCTTTGTGGTTTGCTGCCCAATATCCATTTGTTAAATAATCGTTTTCAGCAGTAGATAGCTCAGCAATTTGGCTATACCCACAGTGGTGGTTAGTCAACACAAGACCTTTATCAGAAATTATTTCAGCAGTACAACCACGGTTAAATTGAACAATAGCATCTTTTATACTAGAGTTGTTTATACTGTATATTTCTTCAGGTGTAAGTTGAAGCCCCATTTTTTGCATATCACGGTAATTCAACCGTTCAATGTGCATTAAGAACCACATACCTTCATTTGCTTGTACCGGCAAAACGAAAATTGCGATAAATAAAGAAAGAATTAATTTTTTCATTAGTGAATGTAATTATTGATTAAATATGAATTGAAAAATGATCTTGTTATCACACAAAATTTTCAGCTTGTAAATATAGTAGATTAACCATTTTAACTGCGGAAATCCCTTTGAAAAGAGTTGCAATCATTAAAATTTAACTTTTTATTAGGAATGGCCAAGTTGAAAATAAGACCCCTTCCGTCTTTTGGTAAAACACCAAAAGACACCTTCCCCTGGAAAAAACTTAGAAGATTTCATTAAAAATATATAGAAGGGGAAGGAGCTGTTTATATAAAAAATTATTATTCGTGTATGAAAGTATGAGTAAAACTCCCCAAACTGAAAGGAATAGCTGCCCAATATGCGGGGTGGGAAACATTAAAAAAAAATAAAAACAATCTAGTCTCCACCCCTTCCGTCTTTTTACGCAAAAGTAAAAAGACACCTTCCCCTACAAGAAACCTAGAACATTTTATTAAAAAAAACAGAAGGGGAAGGAACTGTTTATATAAAAAATTATTATTCGTATATGAAAGTATGAGTAAAACTCCCCAAACTGAAAGGAATAGCTGCCCAATGGGCGGGGTGGGAAAAATTAAAAAAAATAAAAACAATCTAGTCTCCACCCCTTCCGTCTTTTGGCAAAATACCAAAAGACACCTTCACCTAGAAGAAACTTAGAACATTTTATTAAAAAAACAGAAGGGGAAGGAACTGTTTATATAAAAAATTATTATTCGTGTATGAATGTATGAGTAAAACTCTCCAAACTACAAGGGATAGCTGCCCAATGGGGCGGGGTGGGAAAAATTAAAAAAAATAAAAACAATCTAGTCTCCACCCCTTCCGTCTTTTGGTAAAACACCAAAAGACACCTTCCCCTACAAGAAACCTAGAACATTTCATTAAAAATATATAGAAGGGGAAGGAACTGTTTGTTTGAAAAAATTATTCGTGTACGCAAGTATGAGAAAAACTCCCCAATCTGAAAGGAATAGCTGCCCAATGGGCGGGGTGGGAAACGTTAAAAAAAAATAAAAACAATCTAGTCTCCACCCCTTCCGTCTTTTGGCAAAATACCAAAAGACACCTTCCCCTAGAAGAAACCTAGAACATTTTATTAAAAAAAACAGAAGGGGAAGGAACGTTTTGTAAATGATATTATTAAAGTACGCAAGTGAAAAAAAATTCCCCGCCCTGAAAGGGAGAGCTTGTCCCGAACTTGTTTCGGGATGTGCCCGGAGGGCGAGGAAGGTGCTGTGTGTGAAAAATATATAGATAAGTTCACTAATTAATTTTTTGCTTTTTTGCAAACCCAACATTTATCAATAACTTTAAAATCTAATCACTAAAGAACATCATATGAAGAAAAGACTAGTACTATTATCAACGCTATTTTTAGGGTTGGTTTCAACATCTATTGCTCAACAGCAAGGGAAAAAGGCATCTTTAAATGAAGATGGAACGATTTCGGTAGAAACAGTTATACTTCCAGAAAAACACAACAATACTGAACAAACCCAAGAATTTGATTTACTCTGGCGATTTGGCCAAGCAGCTAATCCAACATTTAAAAACTCAAGAGGTGTTACTCTTGCAGACGTTGATAATGACGGGGTGGAAGAAATAATATACGGATTTTGGGACACATTATATGTCCTAAAAGGTGACGGATCGGTTTTGTGGGAAAAACCTATAAGCGGCAGCATTTTACTACCCCCTACAGTAGTAGATTTAGATAATGATGGCACCGTTGAAATCATTGTAAACACAGGAGGTATTCCATTTGCTGGTCGAGTTTATTTGTTAGATAATGAAGGAAACGATCTTCCTGGTTGGCCATTGAATTTTGATAATAATTGGATGATAAACGCACCTGCCGTTGCAGATCTTAATGATGATGGTACTCTAGATATTATTACGTGTGAACGTGTAAGTAGCACTTTGGGGAAAATTCACGCACTTAAAATGGACGGAACGCCAATTAACGCAAATTGGCCAGTTGAAGTTGGAGCTACTCCTGGTTTTACACCTTCAATTGGAGACGTAGACAATAATGGAAATCTTGATGTAGTAATTTCTGCTTCCTCAGGCGGAATGTACATTTTTGACAATCAAGGTCAAATATTTCCAGGTTTCCCTGTTGTAGATCCAAATGTAAAATACTCTTACCAATCTCCTATTCTAGCTGACCTGGATGAGGATGATGATTTAGAAATAATTGGCAGTAATCACGGAGACTCACCTGGTTTTTACGTTATGGAGCACGACGGATCCTATAAAGCGGGTTGGCCAATTACACTTAGCGGATGGACATATTCTCCAGCAACAGTTCTTGACGTAGATAACGATGGTACATTTGAAATATTTTTATCTGATAGAATTTCAAGTGGTACCCCTGGAGAAGAATTACCAGTAATCTATGGCTTAGACCCAGACGGCGGCAACCTGCCTAATTTCCCATTTGAGAAATATGGAGGTACTGAAGGTGTACTTTCTATTGCAGATGTAAATAACGATGGTGTATTAGACATTGTTTTCCCAAGCACCATGACTGATGCAGATGGTATTGGATACATTCACGCCTACTCTCTGGATGGAAGTGGTGAAGTTGATGGCTTCCCAATAAGACCAAGAGGATTTACTTTTCTAAACGGAGTTGTTCTAGGAGATGTTGACAATGACGGACAACTAGATTTAACTGCGAACAGTTACACACAAACTTTTGGAAGTGGTGTAGATTCAACTTTTGTTAGTGTTTATAGTTTAAATGTACCATACAATCCTGAAAGCATAAAAAGGAATGGTTACAAAGGAAATAACACTCGAGATGGATTAGTGAAGTTAGATGACACTGCTGGAGTCTCTACTTTTAGTTCCGTTTCACAAATTTCAGTTTTCCCTAATCCTTCAGAAGGAATTTTAAGTTTTACAATTCCTACTGCTATTCAGAATGCTGAAGTAAATGTTTACAGCATTGACGGGAAATTGGTTTTCTCTAAAAAAGGAAATCTAGAAAAAACCTCAACATACAATTTAAAACACCTTAATAATGGCTTGTATTTCGTTAAAGTTTCTGATGGCAAAAGCACTTCTACTGCAAAGTGGATGAAGAAATAATCAATTAAAATACACCTATAAAAACAAGTCCCTTTTCATTAGCTGAAAAGGGACTTGTTCTATTTGTATGAATAATTTAATCTTTCAAAACTACTCTATAACGTTCTTAGAATAGCTGCGCCATTTCTCTAGGCACAAATCCATGTCTTCAGGAATAGGAGTCTCAAAACGCATAAATTCTTCAGTAACTGGGTGTACAAACCCTAGCGTTCGTGCGTGTAAGGCTTGACGTGGTAGAATTTTAAAACAGTTATCTACAAATTGCTTATATTTAGAAAATGTAGTGCCCTTTAATATTTTCTCACCTCCGTAACGTTCATCATTAAAAAGTGTGTGCCCAATGTACTTCATATGCACTCTTATTTGGTGTGTACGTCCAGTTTCTAATCTACAAGAAACCAAAGTAACATAACCTAAACGTTCTAATACTTTATAATGTGTAACAGCTGGTTTTCCTTTTTCTTCGTCGTCATTTTCGTAAACTGTATTTTGCAAACGGTTTTTAGGGTGACGCCCTATATTTCCCTCAATAGTTCCTTCGTCTTCTTCAACATTACCCCAAACCAAAGCAACATACTCTCGCTCTGTAGTTTTATCAAAAAACTGCTTTGCTAGATGTGTCATAGCTTCTTCAGTTTTCGCAACTACTAAAAGTCCGCTAGTGTCTTTATCTATTCTGTGTACTAAACCAGGGCGATTACTACTGTTGTTTGGGAGGTTTTCAAAATGATAAGTAAGAGCATTTATTAGCGTTCCGCTATAATTTCCATGTCCCGGATGTACTACCATTCCTGCTTCTTTGTTAACTACAAGTACAGCGTCATCTTCATAAACTATATCGATGGGAATATCTTCGGGTACTAATAAAAACTCGTAAGGAGGATGTTCAAATAATACAGTAACTATATCGCCTCCTTTTACTTTGTAATTAGATTTCACAGGTACATCGTTAACATAGATGTTTCCTGCAGTTGCAGCTTTTTGTATTTTGTTTCGAGTCGCCTTTTCAATAAGGTTCATCAGGTATTTATCTACCCTTAATGGATTTTGTCCTTTATCAGCTTTAAATCGGTAATGTTCATAAAGATCATCATTACCTGCATTTTCTTCTATCTCTTCTTCGTTAAAATTCGCCATTGTTTTCTTCTATGTTTTCTATTGGCGTATCTTGATTTTCTTCAGAAGATTCTTCGCCTTCAGTCTGGATTTTATTTAATGATTGATCTCCGACTATTAAATCTATCACAGATGTTTTTTGAATTTTAGTACCTGGCTCTAATTTCTCACCGTTAAAACGCATTTCCAAAACGTTATCACTAATATGTGGACGATAGCTAATCTTACCAATTTCAAAACCCATTGCTAAGAGTGTAGGTTCTGCTTGACGACGGGTTCTTCCTAAAATGTTTGGAACTTCAATTTTTCTATATCCTGAGGGATTAAGTGTTAAGTATAATTTCCTGTTTTCTTTTACAAATTTTCCAGGCTTAGGTATTTGCTCAATTACAGAATACCTCGGAAAATCGGGGTTGTAATTTGCAGAGTCTAAAATTTCGTAACGCAAACTCATTTCGTCTAACTTTTCCTCAACCTTATCTAAAGACATTTTAGCAAGATTTGGAACTTCGGTAGTTTCGTTGTGGTTAGTGGTGAATTTCAACCACCATAAAGTTAAGAATATCAAAGCTATTAAAACCACTACTGCTAGTAGTAACTGCTTGACAAATGCTTTGGTAAACAAAAACTGAAAAAAGGTCATATGCTTCTTAGTTAAGACACAAAAATATAAAAATCAAAGGTAGTATCTTTTGGTTAAAATTAAATTTAATTGGGAAATGAAATCAAAATCAATTTTTAATAGCTTTTTATAGATATAACTTGATTCGCATAACATACAAGACTAACTTTTTAATACTTTTGTAAACGTAGATTTCCACCCTTTATGATAATGGTTTTAGTGGAATAGTAATCTTTCTTTATGGGCAAAAATAATATTGCAGTTGCCATGGGCGGATATTCAAGCGAATTTGAAATATCCATTAAAAGTGGCGGAGTGGTTTGCGAGTCACTCGATAAAAATAAATACAACGTTTATCCAATCCATATTTTGGAATCGGGATGGTATTATGTTGCCGAAAATGGCACAAAATATCCTGTAAATAAAGCTGATTTCAGTTTTGAAAATGGTTCAGAAACTTCAATTGTTCCTGACGCTGTTTTTAACACCATTCACGGTACCCCTGGAGAAGATGGGTATTTACAAGCATATTGGGACTTACTTGGAATTCCACATACCAGTGCAGATTATTATCAAGCCGCCCTTAGTTTCAACAAGCGTGATTGTCTTTCTGTTTTAAAGAATTTTGGAGTGCTTTGTGCTAACTCATACTACGTTAATAAAGGAACAGATATTAACGTAGAAGAAATTGTTAGAATTACCGGCCTACCTTGTTTTGTAAAACCGAACCGTTCTGGCTCTAGCTTCGGAATTAGTAAAGTAAACGAAATGTCCGGAATTTTACCTGCTATAGAAAAGGCATTTTCAGAAGACACTGAGATAATCATCGAAACCGCCTTGGTTGGCGTTGAAGTTTCGGTTGGAGTTTATAAGGATGGCAATGAAATAATTGCGCTCCCAGTCACTGAAATTGTAAGTGAAAATGAATTTTTCGACTATGAGGCCAAGTATCTTGGCCAATCGCAAGAAATCACCCCAGCTAGAATTTCAGATAAGGAAACTGATGTTGTAAAAAAAGAAGCAGTTCGCATATACAAATTGCTAAAAATGAAAGGTATTGCACGTAGTGAGTTTATTATAGAAAAAGGGAAACCCTATTTTATAGAAACCAATACCAATCCAGGACTATCCACCGAAAGTATTGTTCCTAAACAAGTACGTGAAGCAGGAATGACACTAACACAATTTTTCGATATATTAATTCAGAATGTAATAAATTGATGAATCTTAACTAATGTGATTGGAAAATCGACTTTTCTTTTTACAGTTTAAAGATTCAGCCAAACCTATAAACAATGAAATACTACCTCATAGCAGGAGAAGCATCAGGAGATTTACACGGTGCCAACCTAATGAAAGCCATTCAAAAAGAGGATTCCGATGCGAATTTCCGTTTTTGGGGTGGGGATTTAATGAAGGCTACTGGGGGGACCGAAGTAAAACACTATCGCGACCTTGCTTTTATGGGGTTTACTGAAGTGTTAATGAATTTGCGAACTATTCTGAAGAATATAAAATTCTGCAAACAGGACATTGAAAGTTTTAATCCTGATGTTATAATTTTTATTGACTATCCTGGTTTTAATCTTCGAATAGCAAAATGGGCAAGGCAAAAAGGCTACAAAACACATTATTATATTTCACCCCAAATTTGGGCTTGGAAAGAAGGGCGAATTAAAGACATTAAACGCGATGTTGATGAAATGTATGTTATTCTTCCTTTTGAAAAAGATTTCTACGAAAACAAACACAATTTTCCAGTTCATTTTGTAGGTCATCCTCTTATTGATGCAATTTACAATCAAAAACAAATTGACCCTCAAGCCTTTAAAAAAGAAAATAAACTTGACGAACGCCCTATAATTGCACTATTACCGGGAAGCAGAAAGCAAGAAATCACCAAAATGCTGGAAATAATGATTTCTGTGGCTAAAGATTTTAAAGAGTATCAATTTGTTATTGCCGGAGCTCCAAGTCAGGAAAAATCGTTTTATGAATCGTTCTTAACCACTAAGAATGTTCATTTTATCACCAACAAAACCTACGAACTTTTAAGTATTGCAAATGCAGCATTAGTAACCTCTGGAACAGCAACGTTAGAGACAGCACTATTTAAAGTACCTCAGGTAGTTTGCTATAAAGGTGGAAGAATTTCCTACGAAATTGCAAAGCGTGTAATAAACCTTAAATACATTTCGTTAGTAAACCTAATTCTAGACAGAGAAGTTGTTACAGAATTAATTCAAACCGACTTTAATACCAAACGTTTAAAAGAAGAACTCACTAAAATATTAGAGCCAAAAAAACGAAATGTGATGTTTTTGGACTATTATGAACTTGAAAAAACTCTTGGCGGGAGAGGTGCTAGTGAAAACACCGCCAAACTAATTACCTCTTCTATAAAGCTTAAGTAGAAATTTTTATTAATTTTAGGGGCTAACCCACTATATTCTTGAAATGAAAAAAATACTGTTGCTATCATTTTTCACATTGTTTCTAGTATCGTGTGGTACTACACGAAATACTTCTATCTACCCGGTTAATGAAACAAGTAAAGTTAACTTGAATAAGAAGAAGCCCATAAAGAATATTACAGTTCAGAAAAGTAATGCATTAACTTTTGAGGAACCAGAAGAGGAAGCTTTCCTAGATAGTGCTAAGGAGAAATTAGAAGCTATTAAGCATAAAATTATAAGCTACGCCAAAACTTTTGAAGGAACGCGCTATAAGTTTGGAGGTACTACCGAAGCTGGAATGGACTGCTCAGGATTAGTATGTGTAGCATTTGAAAAAGAAAATATCAGCTTGCCAAGGATTTCTCGAGATATGGCAACCAAAGGCATTCCTATTACAAAAGATGAAGTTGAAGAAGGAGATTTAGTATTCTTTAAAACCAGCCGTCGAAACACAATTAACCACGTAGGTATAATAGTTGAAGCAATAGATGGAGAAATAAAATTTATCCATTCTTCAACGAGCGCAGGAGTTATAATATCCTCATTAAATGAAGCTTATTGGAAAAAGGCATTTGTTTCGTTTAGGAGAGTGTTAGAAATTTAAAAAAACATCGCCATTACTTTTAGGTAAAAACAATTTAAAATTATTTTTACTACAAAATATAATAACAGAAATAAATGGACATTGAGCAAATATTTAAAAACAACCAAAACTGGGTTAACAAAAAACTAGGAGTAGATCCAGATTATTTCAAAAACCTAGCTAATGGACAAAATCCTGATATTCTTTATATAGGTTGTAGCGATAGCAGGGTTACTGCAGAAGAGGTTATGGGTGTTAAGCCTGGAGATGTTTTTGTTATGCGAAACATTTCCAACATGGTATCCAATTTAGACTTAAGCGCGATGAGTGTAATTGATTACGCTGTAAGTGTTTTAAAAGTAAAAAACATTGTTATCTGTGGTCATTATGGCTGTGGAGGTGTAAAAGCTGCTATGGAGTCCAAAGACCTAGGAATATTAAATCCTTGGCTTAGAAATATTAGAGATGTTTACCGCATACATCGCGATGAGCTTAATGAAATAGGTTGTGAAGAAGAAAAATACAGACGCTTGGTAGAACTTAATGTTCAAGAACAGTGTGTAAACGTTATTAAAACAGCCGATGTACAAATTGCTGTTCGTCAAGGAAGATTGTCTGTACACGGATGGGTAATGGATATAGGAACAGGAAAACTTATTGACCTGAATATCGATTTCGAAAAAGTTCTAGAAGGAATTATGGAGATTTATCATTTAGATAAAGATGAAATTAAGTCAAAATAAAAAAAGCCGCTTCAACAAAATGAAGCGGCTTTTTTTTACACCTCCCCTATTAAATAGACGGAAGCATCTCTTTATTAATTCAAGATTACATTCTTTCCGGCACTTGAATTCCTAATAGCCCAAACGCACTTTTTATAACTTCTCCAACTGCTGCAGAAAGCTTTACACGGAAAGCTTTTTCAACTTCATTGTCTGTTGCTAAAATTGGCACGTTTTGGTAAAAACTATTAAATTCCTTCACCAAGTCGTAGGTGTAGTTGGCAATAAGTGCAGGGCTATAGTTTTGTGCTGCCAACTGAATTGCTTCAGGATATTGCTTAATTATTTTTATCAGCTCTTTCTCTTTTGGATGCATTGTAACTTTGGAAGAGTCTACGCTTTGTGACGTAGAAGCCGCCTTTCGCAAAATAGACTGAATCCTAGCGTAAGTATATTGAATAAAAGGACCTGTATTTCCTTGGAAATCTACACTTTCCTCTGGATTGAATAAAATTCGCTTTTTCGGGTCAACTTTAAGTATGTAATACTTTAAAGCTCCTAGACCAATAGTTCTGTATAGCGCTTCTTTTTCTTCATCAGAAAACTCGTCGATTTTCCCTAGTTCTTCTGAAATCTCGCGAGCAGTGGCTGTCATTTGAGCAATTAAATCATCCGCATCAACCACGGTTCCTTCTCTACTTTTCATTTTACCAGATGGAAGATCCACCATACCGTAACTTAAGTGAAACAGGTTTTCTGCCCATTTATAACCAAGTTTTTTAAGGATTAAAAACAATACCTTAAAATGGTAGTCTTGTTCATTTCCTACAGTGTAAATCATCCCACCTACATCTTGATGATCTTTTACACGTTGTACTGCTGTTCCTAAATCCTGAGTCATATACACCGCAGTACCGTCACTTCTTAAAACAAGTTTTTCGTCAAGGCCATCTTCGGTTAAATCGCACCAAACAGAGCCGTCATCTTTCTTAAAGAAAACGCCCTTTTTAAGACCTTCATCTATAATATCTTTTCCTAATAAATAAGTATCACTTTCGTAGTAATAGAAATCGAAATCTACGCCAATAGATTTATAAGTTTCCTCAAAACCTTCGTAAACCCAACCATTCATCTTAGTCCACAAGTCCACAGTTTCCTTATCACCTGCTTCCCATTTTCTAAGCATATTTTGTGCTTCTAGCATAAGTGGGGCTTGTGCTTTAGCTTCATCTTCAGTTTTACCTTCAGCTTTTAAAGCTACAATTTCCTTCTTGTATTCTTGATCGAATTTTACATAGTAGTTACCAACTAACTTATCGCCTTTTAAATTGGTAGATTCTGGAGTTTCACCATTTCCAAACTTCTCCCAAGCGAGCATACTTTTACAAATATGAATCCCACGGTCGTTGATAATTTGAGTTTTATATACTTTTTTTCCTGCAGCCTTTTCAATTTCAGAAACTGAATATCCAAGTAAAACATTTCTAACATGTCCTAAGTGTAAAGGCTTGTTTGTGTTTGGTGAAGAATATTCAACCATCAAAGCTTCACTTCCTTGCGGCACTTTTCCGTAAGTTGAAAAATCGGTCACTGAATTAAAGAAATTCAGATAATACGAATCACTTAAAACTATATTCAAGAATCCTTGAACAACGTTGAATTTTTCAATTTCTTCAACATTTTCAACTAAATAATTACCGATGGATTCACCAATTTGTACAGGATTACCTTTAACCACCCGAAGCATAGGAAATACAACTGCGGTAATATCGCCTTCAAAATCTTTACGTGTTGGCTGTAATTCTACCGATGGAAGTTCAGCGTCATAAATGCTTTTAACTGCTTCTTTAATTTTAATTTCAAGGGTTTCTTGGAGTGTCATAACATCGAATATAAAGTGGAAAACTCTTTCGCTAATGCCTTAGAGTTAATCGGCAAAGATACTTTTTTGAAACCTTAAATCCGAATTGATATTTCTGAAATTTTCAAACCTATCACTTAACCTTTATTTAAACTTCTGGTAAAGTCTAAGTCGAGAAGCCGTGCGTCCTTTGCAGAAAAAACTATGGACATTTTTTTATACGTATTTGCAGCACTTTTTTCGGTTATAAATCCCTTAGGCACTGTTCCAATATTTGTTGGCTTAACTACTGAAGAGACAAATCGAGAACGCAATCAAACTGCATTATTAACTTCCGTTAATGTGGTTGTGATTTTAATAATTTCATTTTTTGCAGGAACCTATTTATTAGACTTTTTCGGAATAAGTTTAAACGCTTTGCGAATTGCTGGGGGAATGATAATCGTAACCTCTGGATTTGCCTTGTTAACAGGGAGTTTTTCCAAACACAAGGGAATGAAAAACAAGCGCGTTAAAAAGGATTTAGACAAGCGTGAAAAATTCTCGCTTACACCTCTAGCAATACCAATGCTTGCAGGTCCTGGATCAATTTCATTATTAATTACTTTTAATCAGGAATACCAAGGATGGAGTGAAATGGCATTCGTTATCCTCGCAGTAATAGCCGTTGGTATCGCTACGCTACTTATTTTAAGAAGCTCGCACTATATAAGTAAAATATTAGGAGCTTCAGGAATTAATGCTATCTCCAGAATAGTAGGATTTATTGTAATTTCAATTGGTGTAGAATATATCAGTTCCGCAGTTATTTCAACTTTGAAAACTATATACAACTAAAGTTTAACTCCTATTCTTCAACAGTGCTCCGCCCACAAGTGCTAATACACCTATACCTATCATCCCTAAAGTTTGATTAGACAAACCTTCTTTTGCATTAACCTCTAAAGGGCCTAGTTCTAGAACAGATTGAGGAACAAATGCATTGTAAAGACCAATAATTATTAGAGCTACTCCAATAACAAGAAGAGCTACTTTTAAAATTTTCATAGAAAGATATTTGTTTGGTTGAATTCTTAAAGATAGGATATTACTTATAAATGCCTAATATGTTAACTACAAATTAGCATAGCTTTAATTATTTTCAATTACTTTTAAATAAAACTAGAACCTTTGAAAATACTACTAACTGGAGCCAATGGATATATTGGCATGCGATTACTACCCGAACTTCTACAAAACGGTCACGAAGTAATTTGCGCCGTCCGAGATAAAAATAGACTTCCTTTAGATCCTGAAACCACAAAAAAAGTATCAGTTGTTGAAGTAGATTTTGCTGAAGAGGTAAACACAGACGATTTTCCAAAAGATATTGATGCTGCTTACTACTTAATTCACTCAATGAGTAGCTCCACTACAGATTTTGACGAAATGGAAGCGCGGTCGGCAATTAACTTTAATAAATATATGGCTACTACTTCTGTTAAGCAGGTGATATATTTAAGTGGAATTGTAAATCAAGAAGAATTATCTAAACATCTCTCCTCAAGAAAAAAGGTAGAAGAAATACTTTACAAAGGAAATTATAATTTAACGGTACTACGTGCAGGAATAGTGGTTGGAAGCGGCAGCTCTTCTTTTGAAATCATTAGAGACTTATGCGAAAAGTTACCCGTAATGATTGCACCAAAATGGTTAAAAACAAGAATACAACCTATTGCAATTCGCGATGTGATTAACTTTCTATACGGGGTTTTAGATAATGATAGATGTTTCAATAAATCTTTTGATATTGGAGGGCCAGACATTTTAACTTACAAAGAAATGCTGATGAAATATTCCAAGATTCGAGGTTTAAAACTTTGGATTATTCCAGTTCCGATTATGTCTCCAAGACTCTCTTCTTATTGGTTGTATTTTGTAACCTCAACTTCATATAAGTTAGCCGTAAACCTAGTTGATAGCATGAAGATGGAAGTTGTTGCTAACGACAATAATCTTCAAGAAATTTTGAACATTCAGCCGATATCTTATGAAGAAGCAATTAAAAAAGCTTTTGAAAAAATCGAACAGAATCTTGTAGTATCGAGTTGGAAAGATTCGTTAGTAGCTGGAAGAATCACAAATTTGAAACAATATATTCAGGTTCCAAAATACGGGTGTTTAAAAGATGAAAAAGTGGTTGAAGTAGAAAACCCCGAAATGGTTTTAGACAATATTTGGGCTATCGGCGGCGAAAATGGCTGGTATTACGGAAATTATCTCTGGAAAATACGCGGTTTCGCAGATCGCTTATTTGGTGGTGTAGGGTTACGCCGAGGACGTACCGACCCAAAAAGGATTAACACGGGAGATGCTTTAGATTTTTGGCGTGTACTTTATGCCGATAAAGAAAACAAAAGATTACTTCTATTTGCCGAAATGAAACTACCTGGTGAAGCTTGGTTAGAGTTTTGCATCAACGAAAAAAATGAGCTTATACAAACGGCAACCTTTAGGCCCAAAGGTATTTGGGGAAGGTTATATTGGTATGCAATGCTTCCGTTCCACTATTTTATTTTTGATGGAATGATTCGCAATATCAGTAAAACTCAGCCGAAAACTTAGCTTATTCTTTTGGAAGAAAAACTTCAGCCATCATACAGCGAGCACTTCCACCTCCACAAGTTTCAATGGTAGTGAGTTCGCTACTTAAAATCTCACAATGCTTTTCAATTTCTGAAATTTGTTCTTTGGTCAAACTTTTATGCGCCGCAGTACTCATTACTAAGTACTTTTTATCCTTACCTTGAACTTGCAGCATATTCCCTGCGAAATGATGCATCTGTTCTTCAGTAATAGCAATTACTTTTTTACCATCTTCTTTTAAATGGTGAAGTACATTTTTCTTTTCTTTGGCATCGTCGATGGTATCTAAGCAGATAACACAAAAGTCTTCTCCTAGACACATCATTACGTTTGTATGGTAAATTGGAAATCGTTTGCCATCCACAGTTTGATTTGCTGTGAAGATTACTGGCGTATATTCAAAGTCTTCACAAAACTCAATCAATAACTCCTCGTGAGCACGTGGAGAAAGAGCACAGTATGCTTTTTTATTCACACGATCAAGCAATAAATTACCTGTTCCCTCAAGGAAAATACCTTCATCTTCTGCAGAGGTATAATCGTAGACATTATTAATTACAAATCCTTCTTTTTCTAGACGCTCCAAAATCTCTTCTCGTCTTTCACGACGTCTATTTTCAGCAAACATAGGATACAAACCTATATCTCCATTTTGGTGAAAACTAATCCAATTGTTTGGAAAGATAGAGTCTGGAGTATCCATTTCTTTAATATCATTTTCCACAATTACCTGAACACCTACTGCGCGTAATTTCTCTACAAATGCATCAAATTCGAATTGAGCATTTGCATTAATTTCAGCATTTTTTAGTGCTAAGTCCTCCTGGAAAAAATTATTAACCGCCGTTTCTTCGTTCATCCTAAACGCTACTGGGCGAATCATTAAGATTGTATCTGTAATTTGTTTTGCCAATTGAATAAAATTTTAGGCTGCAAATTTAAGTGAAATTAAACAGATAAAAAACGGTTTTAAGAATGTAAATTAATTAGTTAAACGGAAATCAAAACAGAGAAATAAATCTAATTTTTATTGTGAATTTAGCTAAAGAAATAGGCCGTTGTAAATGAAATGTAAATCAATGCTTAAGCACATAAAAACTCAGAATCATCAAAAGGATTACCGCCATATTCTTGAAGAAAAAGTTCATATCTATGGTTTTGCAAATGTCCGGTTTTAAGACAGCCTAATAATGTTTCTTCTAAATCGGTATATGACAGCTTATCTGCTAAGGCAGTATTCATATCAAAAAGTCGAACTAGGTCTGTAGTAAGAGGCTTAGCGTTTGACGTAAAGATCTGTTTCGCTTCGTAATCTATTTTTACATTTACCAACTCAAATGAAAATTTAAAAAAGTCTTTGTGGAAATTTTGAAATCTCTCATTTGGCATATTTTCAAATTTACAACTCTTACTAATTAAAGCTTTTATTTCATTTAAAATTAGCATCTCATCTCTCTCCATATATACTGTATTTTTATTCAATACAATGAAGATACGAAGGTTTCGTAAAAAGATATATGCTTAAATAGCAATTTGGCGTCAGTTTAACGCCTAGGCATTCAGTTAGTTAAAAAAATTATGAAAGAAATTACTTTTCAACCTCAAGTCCTTCACTTTCCCAATTAAGGAACCCGCCTTTTAAATCATAAATTTCTTCAAACCCTAAACCTTTAAGAATAGTTGAGGCTTTTTCGCTTCTTCTTCCGCTGCGGCAATAAAGATAAACTGGTTCTTTGGGATCTAAGTCTTTTATTTTACTTGTAAAATCATCTTGTAAAACATCGATATTCACAGCATTTTCAATATGTCCAGCTTCAAATTCTTCAGAAGTACGAACGTCTAATAATTGTACTTTGTTTTTTGAAATAGCCATTTCAAATTCCTGTGGCGGAATTACGCTTACTTCTTGGGCTACAGTTTTGTCTTTACACGCAGTAAAAAGCAATAGCATTGTAAGCCCAAATAGGGTTATAATATTTTTCATAATGATGTTTTTATTCAACAATTTCACCTTCCCACTCTGTAATACCACCTTTAAGATTATATGCGTTTTTTACTCCAACAGAGTTTAACAACATACAAGCTTGGGCGCTTCTACCTCCAGAACGGCAGTATACGTAATAGTTTTTTTCAGGATCTAATTCTTTAGCTTGTTTAAGAAATTCGGCTCCGTTGTATATATCAATTTGTTTTGCTTCAGGTATATGACCTTCTTCAAATTCTGCGTACGTACGAACGTCAATTATCACTCCTTTATCGTCATTTTTGAGTTGTTCAGCCCATTCTTCTTGTGTAAGATCTGCCATAGTAAAATATTTTTTTGGTAAAATTAAGCAATATGTACTAAGCAAAACAAAATTTCAAATATTAATAAGTTGAAATGCAATTTTTCTAAAAATCTTTCTATCTTTAAACTTTCAAATTATGAACACAATTACAATAAATACTTGGTGGTGGAATAACTTACGGAAAACGTCGTGAGCGAAACACCTATGGTATAAATTATATACAAAAAGGCTTGTCATTCACGACAAGCCTTTTTTTTTGGATTCGGCTCAACTAAGCCGCAAAAAAATTATAATAAATAAAATACAAACCATCGTTGAATAGAATTGAAACGAAGACTTATGAAATACAAGTTAAAAACATATTCAAAAAAGTTACTTTCAGACACGCTAACCCCAGTGTCTATTTACCTACGTCTACGCGATAAATTCCCGAATAGTCTTTTGCTTGAAAGCAGTGATTATCACGCCAACGACAATAGTTTCACGTATATATGCTTCAACCCTATTGCTTCAATAAAAGTTGAAAACGAAACTATTTCTCAGCATTTTCCAGATGGAAAAAATACTAGCATTGAGATTAATCAAAACACCTCACTACCTTTAATAATCGATAAATTTGCTTCTTCTTTTACTTCAGAATCTAACGACTATAAATTCATAAATAATGGGCTTTTTGGGTATATGGCTTTTGATGCAGTTCGTTATTTTGAAGACATTAAACTCACAAAAAAAGAAGAGAACCTTGGTATCCCTGATATTTATTACGCGGTATATCAAAACATAATAGCCATCAATCATTTCAATAACGAAGCTTATATTTTTGCGCACACTTATAATACTGAAAACAACATTGCCGAAATTGAACAAATATTAAAATCGAAGAGTTTTGCGGAATATTCATTTAAAACAAGTGGCGCGCGAACCACTAATATCGATGATGAAGATTTTAAGGCACTAGTGCAAAAGTGTAAAGAACATTGCCAACGCGGAGATGTTTTTCAAATCGTGCCGAGTAAACGATTTTCGCAAAAATTTACCGGAGATGATTTTAATGTTTATAGAGCTTTACGCAGTGTGAATCCATCACCATATCTTTTCTATTTTGATTATGGGAACTTCAAAATCTTTGGAAGTTCTCCAGAAGCTCAGTTGATTGTTAAGGGAAATACAGCCGAAATTCATCCAATTGCAGGAACATTTAAACGTACTGGAAACGACGAACAAGATGCTGAATTGGCAAGAAAGCTTTCCAAAGACAAAAAAGAAAATAGCGAACACGTTATGCTTGTTGATTTAGCGCGTAACGATTTAAGTCGTCACGGCTCTAATGTAAAAATTGAAACCTATCGCGAAGTTCAGTTTTTCTCACACGTTATACATTTAGTAAGTAAAGTTACTGCAACAAAAAACACGAATACACCCACAATGCAGATTGTGGCAGACACATTTCCTGCAGGAACTTTAAGTGGTGCTCCAAAACACAAAGCCTTGCAGTTGCTAGAAAAATACGAAAACAGAAGCCGTGAATTTTACGGAGGTGCCATAGGGTTTATGGATTTTAACGGTAACTTTAATCACGCCATTATCATCCGCTCTTTCGTGAGTAAA
This sequence comes from Aequorivita sp. 609, assembly GCF_014212065.1. Taxonomy (NCBI): domain Bacteria; kingdom Pseudomonadati; phylum Bacteroidota; class Flavobacteriia; order Flavobacteriales; family Flavobacteriaceae; genus Aequorivita; species Aequorivita sp. 609. The sequence continues at coordinate 48,017 of NZ_JACJVM010000014.1, forward strand.
AACCACACTTTACATTATCAAGCTGGAGCTGGAGTTGTTTCTGAAAGTAATGAAGAAAATGAACTACAAGAGGTTTATAATAAATTAGGCGCACTAACAAAAGCATTGGAATTAGCAGAATCCATCTAACTTAAAAATGGTTCTAGCCTATTAGGTATAAAAATAATTTAAATGAATAGATCAAGTTTAAAATGAAAATATTAGTAATAGATAATTACGACAGTTTCGTTTACAATTTAGTCCACTATTTAGAGGAATTAGATTGCGAAGTAACTATTAAACGCAACGATAAGTTTTCCTTGGAAGAAGTTGAGGATTACGATAAAATTTTGCTTTCACCGGGTCCAGGGATTCCCGACGAAGCAGGTTTGCTGAAGGAAGTAATTCAGAAGTACGCCTCTTCAAAACCAATACTAGGCGTTTGTTTGGGGCAACAAGCAATTGGCGAAGTGTTTGGCGGAACATTAGAAAACTTAAGCAAAGTTTTTCATGGAGTTGCTACCACTGCTACCATTGTAAAAGCCGACGAACCCCTTTTTAAAGGATTGGAAAAAGAATTTGAAATAGGACGATATCACAGTTGGGTTGTTTCAAAAGAAGGTTTTCCTGAAGTTTTAGAGGTTACTTCTTTGGATGAAAACGGACAAATAATGTCGCTACGTCATAAAGTATATGATGTTTGTGGAGTTCAGTTTCACCCTGAAAGCGTACTTACCCCAATGGGAAAACAGATTGTAAAAAATTGGATTGAAAGCTAATATGAAACAAATTCTAAACAGATTGATTAATCACGAGCATCTTGAAAAAGAAGAGGCTAGAGCTGTCTTAGTAAATATTTCTGAAGGCAAATACAATCACAGTCAGATAGCTGCTTTCTTAACGGTTTATATGATGCGAAATGTATGCCTTGAAGAGTTAGAAGGGTTTCGTGATGCTTTACTAGATCTTTGTTTGTCGATAGATTTTAGCGATTACAACACTATAGATTTATGCGGCACTGGAGGCGACGGAAAAAACACGTTTAACATTTCAACCTTAGCGTCGTTTGTTACTGCTGGGGCTGGAGTAAAGGTCACAAAACACGGAAATTATGGTGTATCCTCGGTTAGCGGAAGTAGTAATGTAATGGAAGCCCTAGGAATTAATTTTACAAATAATGAAGACAACTTAAAGCGCTGTTTAGACAGAGCTGGAATTTGCGTTTTACACGCTCCATTATTTCATCCAGCAATGAAAAATGTTGCTCCCATTCGCAGAGAGTTAGGCGTAAAAACCTTCTTTAATATGCTCGGTCCCATGGTAAATCCTGTGAATCCAAAAAATCAATTAGTTGGAGTTTTCGATTTAGAAATGGCAAGAATCTATGGTTATCTCTATCAAAAAAGTGAAAAGAATTATGCTGTTTTACACGCAATTGATGGTTACGATGAAATTTCGTTAACAGGACCCACTAAGATAATTTCAAAAAATTCTGAAGGTTTCATAAATGCTGAAAATTTTGGAGTGAATAAAATTCAGGAATCAGAAATCTATGGAGGCAAAACAGTAAAAGAATCGGCGGAAATCTTTCAAAATATTTTAAACGGCAAAGGTAACGAAGCTCAAAACAATGTAGTTTGTGCAAATGCAGGGATGGCAATTTCAGTTTTTGAGAATTGTACGATTCTTGAAGGTTTTGAAAAAGCCAAAGAATCACTGCAATCTGGAAAAGCTTTGAATTCATTAAGAAAATTACAGGAACTTTCTAAATGAAAACCTTAAATAAACACCTGCTTAAAAGCGATTAAAAATTTTTCAAATAACCCAAAACTGAACTCAAACCGAAAACTTAATCACAAATAAAATGACAATCTTAGATAAAATAACAGCTTACAAGCTAAAAGAAGTTGCTGCCAAGAAGGACGCAATTCCAACGCGTTTATTGGAGAGGTTTCCATTGTTTAAAAAAGAAACGAAGTCTTTAGCTGAGATTTTACAGATTTCAACTACGGGAATTATTGCCGAACACAAGCGTCGCTCCCCTAGCAAATCCGTTATTAATGATAAAGTTTTAATCCACGAAGTAGTTACGGGTTATGAAGAAGCTGGAGCTAAAGGGATTTCAATGTTGACAGATTCTAACTTTTTTGGAGGTTCGTTAGATGATTTATTGGTTGCTGAAAAGCATACTTCAATCCCAATTTTAAGAAAAGAATTTATAATTGATCCTTATCAAATATACGAATCAAAAGCCTACGGAGCAGATGCGATATTATTGATTGCTGCTTGTCTTTCTTCTGAAGAGTTGAAACAGTATTCCCATCTAGCAAAATCTTTAAATCTCGAAGTGTTGTTGGAAGTTCACAATTTAGAAGAACTCGAAAAATCATTATTACCAAGTATAGATATGATTGGCGTAAACAACCGAAATCTAAAAAACTTTAAAGTAAATATAGAAACGAGTAAAAAATTATCGGAACATATACCCGATGATTTTGTAAAAGTTTCTGAAAGCGGAATTAGCGATATTGAAACCATTTCAGAACTAAAAACTTATGGATTTCAAGGATTTTTAATAGGTGAAAACTTTATGAAAACCGAAAACCCTGGAGAAACTGCTAAACTTTTTATAAGCTCCTTGTAGGTTTTAAAACCTGCAAGGTATATCAAAATATACCTATGAATGTTAAGTTGAAAATCTGCGGCATGAAACACAACATCGCTGAAGTAGCAAAACTTCAGCCAGATTATTTGGGCTTCATCTTTTATGATAAAAGTCCGCGATTTTTCAATGCGGAAGAAATCCCACAACTGCCTGCAGGCGTTAAGAAAGTTGGTGTTTTTGTAGATGAAAACATTTCAAAAGTTATTGAATTGACTAAAAAACATACTTTAGATATAATCCAGCTTCACGGTGACGAAAGCAATGCGTATGTACGGGATTTACAATCTAATCTTGAGTTTTCAGACACACTTGTTTGGAAAGCTTTTAGTCTTGATGATAAATTCGACTTTAGTGAATTATCAAATTATGAAAACACAGTAGATAAATTTCTTTTCGACACAAAAGGAAAGGAAAAAGGAGGAAACGGCTACACTTTCAATTGGGAGATTTTGAAAGACTATACACTTAAAAAACCTTTCATTTTAAGTGGTGGCATTGGTTTGGATGAAATCGAATCGCTAAAAGAGCTTCTACAAACCGACCTCCCAATTTACGCAATAGATGTAAACAGCAGATTAGAAACTAAACCAGGCTTGAAAAATATTGAAGATTTAAAAAGGTTCAAAAATGAATTATAACGTAAACGAAAAAGGGTATTACGGCGATTTTGGCGGTGCATATATTCCAGAAATGCTTTATCCAAACGTGGAAGAGCTTAGGCAGAGTTATTTAAAAGTTATGGGCGAGGAATCTTTTCAAAAAGAATTCCGCCAATTACTAAAAGAATATGTAGGACGCCCTACTCCACTCTATTTTGCAAAACGTCTTTCAGAAAAATACAACACCAAAATTTATTTAAAACGCGAAGATCTTTGTCATACAGGAGCTCATAAAGTAAACAACACCATCGGGCAGATTTTAATGGCAAAGCGACTAGGTAAAACTCGTATTATCGCTGAAACAGGTGCGGGTCAGCACGGAGTTGCAACAGCTACCGTTTGCGCTTTAATGGGGTTAGAATGTATTATTTTTATGGGAGAAGTTGACATAAAACGTCAAGCCCCAAACGTTGCTAGAATGAAAATGCTTGGCGCAAAAGTGGTTCCAGCAACAAGTGGAAGTAAAACATTAAAAGATGCTACCAACGAAGCCATTCGCGATTGGATTAACAACCCTGTTGATACACACTATATTATAGGAAGTGTTGTAGGGCCACATCCATATCCAGATATGGTCGCGAGATTTCAAAGTGTAATTTCTGAAGAAATAAAAACACAGCTATGTGAAAAAGAAGATCGCGAAAACCCAGACTTTGTTGTGGCTTGCGTTGGCGGTGGAAGTAACGCTGCAGGAGCATTTTACCATTATTTAGACAATCTAGACGTAGGACTTATTGCTGTAGAAGCCGCTGGAAAAGGCATTGATAGTGGTGAAAGTGCTGCAACTTCAGCATTAGGAAAAGTGGGAATTATTCACGGTAGTAAAACGCTATTAATGCAAACCGCAGACGGACAAATAACAGAGCCCTACTCCATTTCTGCTGGTTTAGATTATCCTGGAGTCGGCCCAATGCACGCAAATCTATTTACTTCGGGCCGAGGAGAATTTATCTCAATTACCGATGATAAAGCGATGAAAGCAGGTCTTGAATTGTGCAAACTAGAAGGCATTATTCCCGCAATAGAAAGCAGTCACGCTCTTGCAATTTTTGAAATGAGAAAATTCAAAAAAAATGATGTGGTTGTTGTGAATTTAAGTGGCCGAGGTGATAAGGACCTTGATACTTTTATAAAATATTTCAACCTCTAATTAAATCTAGACCTATTTGGTTCAATTTTTAGCTATGAATAGAATTCAAAATAAACTTTCAGAAAAAAACCTACAAGCCGACAAGGCAGGAAAACTACTGTCAATCTATTTCACTGCTGGTTATCCAAAATTGGATGATACTGTTGAAATTCTTCAGCAATTGCAGAAAAACGGTGTCGATATGGTTGAAATCGGTTTGCCTTTTAGCGATCCTTTGGCAGACGGTCCCACTATTCAGGAAAGTTCACAACTAGCCTTAAAGAATGGAATGACCACCGAAATTCTTTTTCAGCAAATGAAAGATGTGCGAAAAACTGTTTCAATTCCACTTATAATTATGGGGTATTTTAATCCTATTCTGCAATATGGAATTGAAGATTTTTGTAAAAAATGTGCAGAAGTAGGCATCGACGGCCTCATTCTCCCCGATCTTCCCTTGTCGGAATACAAAGAGCATTATCACGAAATTTTTAAAAAATACAATTTGATAAACGTATTTTTAGTCACACCCCAAACTTCTGATGATCGCATTAGGCAAATCGATACAGCTTCCGATGGATTTATCTACTTAGTGAGCAGCTCAAGTGTTACAGGAAATTCGGATGAATTTGATGAAAATCAAGAGAATTACTTCAGTCGTGTGGCTTCCATGCAGCTAAAAAACCCTCTAATTGTAGGATTCGGAATCAAGGATGCTACTACTTTTAAACAGGCAACTTCAAAAACTAAAGGCGCTATAATTGGTAGTGCTTTTATAAAAACACTTGCTAGGGATGGTAAAAGTGGAATTTCAAACTTTATAGCCTCTATCCGTGAGGTTTAACCATTATTTAGCAAGAGTTTAATATAATTTGTACTCAGATTTCTGTAATTTGGTGGTAAATCAAAAAACAGAGAGATTATGGAAAAGAAATTTGAAAGAAAAAAAGAGCAAAAGAATCCAACCAACCCAACTGGGAAGACAAAGCGCGAAAACAATGAGTTTGATATTGACAAGAAGACAATCAAAAAACAACAAAATAAAAATTAAAGTATTGTCAGACTTACAACGTTTATGCAACTAAAAAGATAATTTAGAATATGGGAAAAGGAGACAAAAAAACCAAACGCGGAAAAATTAATATTGGCTCTTTTGGAAAATTGAGGCCAAAGCGCAAAAAGTTCAAAATTAGGAGTATGCCTACTAAAGGTACACAAGTAAAATAAGAGTAAAATCCCATCAGGGAAACTCTGATTGTGACATTTTGTAAATCTTTAAGGTATTTAGAACGACAAGTTTGTTCTAAATACCTTTTCTTTTTTAAATGATTCCTAAGAAACTAAGTCGAAATACTATCTTTGCAGCGAACTCATATTTAAGTAAATGAATCAGCCCGTTTCTGGATTTTCTAAAAAAACCAAAGCCGAAAAAATTGAATGGTTAGCAGAAAATTATCTGCAAAACAATCCAAATTCCATTCAAATTTTAAAAGATTACTGGAATGAAGATGCTTCTTTACAGCAACTTCACGACGATTTTATTGAAAACACACTTTCAAACTATTACCTCCCATTTGGTATTGCTCCCAATTTTTTAATCAATGATAAATTGTACGCCTTACCAATGGTTATTGAGGAAAGCTCCGTTGTGGCTGCAGCTAGTAATGCTGCAAAATTTTGGTTGGAACGTGGCGGATTTAAAGCTGAAGTAATTTCTACAGAAAAGAACGGCCAAGTTCATTTAAATTTCTATGGAGACGAAAAAAACATTGAAGCGTTTTTTGAAGAAGTTAAGCCTAAACTCCGCACTAGTATTCAATCTATCGAGAAAAATATGAAAGCTCGTGGTGGCGGACTTTTAGAACTTTCTTTAATTGACAAGTCGCATATCCTGGATGGCTACTTTTACATCCACGCTACTTTTGAAACCTTGGATGCCATGGGAGCTAATTTCATTAATAGTTGTTTAGAGAAAATGGCTCAGGTTTTTGAAGAAGAGGCGCGACACTATGAGCTCTTTCAAAAAGAAGAAATCTTTCCAGAGGTTGTAATGAGCATACTCTCCAACTATGTACCTGAATGTTTAGTTCGAGCTGAAGTAAGCTGTAAAGTAGATGAACTTACAACAAAACACCACGATGGGAAACAGTTTGCTGAAAAGTTTGTAAGAGCTATTGAAATAGCAAAAACGGAAACAAGACGAGCAGTTACACACAACAAGGGTATAATGAATGGGATAGATGCAGTGGTTTTGGCTACTGGAAACGATTTCCGTGCTGTTGAAGCTGGAGTTCACGCCTATGCTGCAAAAAACAACTACTACGGAAGCTTAACTCACGCAAAAATTGATGACGATACTTTCACTTTTTGGATTGAATTACCTTTAGCAATTGGAACTATTGGAGGGTTAACTTCCCTTCACCCTTTAACTAAGCTTGCTTTTGAAATCCTACAAAAACCAGATGCTAAAGAATTGATGAAGATAATTGCAGTTGCTGGCTTAGCTCAAAATTTTGCTGCAGTACGTTCATTAGTTACTACAGGAATTCAAAAAGGACATATGAAAATGCACTTGATGAATATTATGAATCAAATGCAGGCTACTAAGGATGAAAAAAGTAAAGCCTTAGTGTATTTTAAAGAAAATGCCGTTTCCCATAGTTCGGTAGAAGCATTTTTGAAGGAATTGAGAAGCTGAAGATTTTAGAAGAATAGAAAATTGATTAATAACTTTCATAGCAACGGGAAATTACTACTCACAGGAGAATATGTCGTGCTTAGTGGGGCTTCTGCTTTAGCCATTCCAACGGCTTATGGACAAAGTTTAAAAATTGAATTTTCAGAAAAAAGCGGACTTCATTGGGAAAGCTTTGATGAAAAAGGCTCCATTTGGTTTTCAGATGTATTCGACCTAAAAAGCTTAAAAAGTAAAAATACCAATAATTCCATTTCAAAAACTTTATCGAATATTTTGCTTGAAGCTCGAAATTTAAATCCTGAATATCTTTTAAATGACACGGGGCTTCACGTTATTACAACACTCGATTTTCCTCGTAATTGGGGCTTAGGCACCTCCTCTACTTTAATAAACAATATTGCCCAATGGGCCAATGTTGATGCATTTCAATTACTTAAAAATAGTTTTGGAGGCAGCGGATACGATATTGCAGCGGCTCAAAACGACACTCCTATTGTATATAGGTTAAACAATGAAATTCCCGAAATAAATAAAGCACATCTTCCTTGGGGTTTCACCGATTCGATATTTTTTGTTTATCTGAATCAAAAACAAGACAGTAAGCAAGGGATTTCAAGATTTAATAAAGCGACTGTCACGAAAGCAACAATTAAGAGAATTTCGGAGATTACAAATACACTTTTAGTCTGCAGATCACTTGAGGAATTTGAAAGCTTGATGAAGGAACACGAGCAAATTATTTCAGATATAATAAACCTTCCTACAGTAAAGTCGAAGTTATTTAGTGATTTTTCAGGTACCGTTAAAAGCTTAGGCGCGTGGGGTGGCGATTTTGTTTTAGCTACCGGAAACAAAACAGAAATGGAGTATTTTAGAAAAAAAGGATTTAAAAAAATCGTATCTTTTGCAGATATGATTAAATCCTAAATCTGTATGAAACATATAATAATTGCCGTTTTTACGCTGCTTTCTGTCGGTACATCAAATTCACAAACAAAAGTTTATTCAGGAAATTCCAATTACAGTGGAGATATTATTTGTAATCTTAAGGATGGAAAAGTTTATAAGAAAAACTCAAATTATTCGAGCGAAATTCTTTGTAAAGTTTCTGGAAATAAAGTGTACAAGAACAACTCCAATTACTCAAGTGATGTTCTATTTAACGTAAAAGAAGGAAAGGTCTATAAAGGAAACTCTAACTACTCAAGCGACATCTTGATGAATATCAAGGATGGGAAGCTATATAAGAAAAACTCTAATTACTCAAGTGATGTCATCCTTACTATAAGAGACGGAAAAGTTTACAATGGCAATTCCAGTTACAATAGTGATGTATTATTTACAATAGACAATTTGGTTACTATCGAGGAGTTTGTAGCTATATACTATGTATATAAGGGATCATTCTCAAAAGTTGTGTGTGAATTGAAATAGAATTCTGATTTTTGTTTTTTAAAACAAAGCTTTGGACAATTATCTAGACCTACTGAAACTTATCCTGCCTGAATTTTTAATCA
>NZ_JACJVM010000015.1:0-1017 GCF_014212065.1 Aequorivita sp. 609
TCAGACGTGCCACTGTGAGAAACGCAGGAAAGTATGTCTGAAAACACCCAACGAGACGTGTCAGGTTGCTTCGGATGTGCTGGTCAAGACGATGCACTTCATGAAGAGTTTGCCGGCGTTCCAGCAACTACCACCCAAAGACCAGCTGTCTCTGTTGCAGAACTGCTGGGCGCCACTTTTCATTCTGGGTCTGGCCCAGGACAGGGTTCGTTTCGAGGTTGATGACATTCCGGCACCCAGCATGCTAAAAAGAATTCTTCTCAACAACCAGGAGACGATGAACTCCGATCAAGAGCAGCCCACGATGGCCGGCGTGCAAACCCTTAAAGCGTGCCTCAAGAAGTTCTGGAGTCTCGATTTAAGCCCCAAGGAGTACGCTTATCTGAAAGGCACTGTAATATTCAATCCAGATGTACCAGGCCTGAAGGCATCTCTGTTCATTGAGGGTTTGCAATATGAAGCTCAGCACGCTCTGAAGGAGGTCCTGGTACCTCTTCATCCAGAGGATAGAGGGCGATTTGCTCGTATCCTCCTCGCCGCATCCACTTTAAAGACCATCACTCCGAGCCTCATCACAGAGCTCTTCTTTCGGCCGGTCATCGGTCAGACAGATCTTCTGGACTTGTTGGTTGACATGCTTTTCTCAAGGTAGTGAACCAAGGACTCAGAGACCGCTTGAATTTGGACTTTCAAAAGAACATTATTTTTTCCTGTGTTGGTGGGAAATCTGAGGTGCAAGCATTGGATGAAAATCACGTTACGTCTGAAATATTTGAAAAGTTACAGACTTTATTGTTTACACAGTTAAATGAAATTACTGCACCTTTGTAATGGTATTTAGGTCACAACTATGTGATTTATGTCTTAGTACTGATTGTTTTTTGCCTTTTGATAAAAAGCACCATTGTAGTTTTTGTATGGGATGGATTTTAAAACCACAAAGTATAAACCATCTCCGTGCCTAAGGGAGGTTCATGTATTGTCTCTGTGAGAAAGCTAGATTGAATCTGAGGAAAA
>NZ_JACJVM010000017.1:0-130170 GCF_014212065.1 Aequorivita sp. 609
AATCAGTTCACGCAGGACAATTTCTGTCGTATTTAAGAGCAATGAAAATTGATAGACCAAACATATGGGATTGAAAAAAACACTACAGCCAATAACTAAGCATTCGTGTGGTCGGTACGACCCAACATGAATGCAGTGTTGACTGAACCGGTGTATGTCGGTTTGTCCTTATGGGGATTGGTCTAGTTTGGGATGGGTTTTCAGGAGTCGGTTTTCCCTGATTTGGGATCGTTTACCTCAATTTTTGCTAAGGACTTAAAGCACACTGTACATTTTGTAGTTTCTCTCCACTGTTTTTCAGGTTTGTTTGGTCGTTTACTTTCATTTTGGCCATAGGAGTCCCGTTACGTCGGGATTCACGTTTTTTTATATAGGTCTGTTTAACTGTTTTTTGATTTGCTCTTGCCAGTGTAGCGGTGGCCCACGGGCTGTAAAAGTCGCAAAAGATAGCCGTGGCTTCGGCAGATGCCGGCTTGTTGACCCTTGCCTACAACCTTAAACGACTCTTTAATCTCGGTGTAAAGTTCGATATAACGGCCGTTTGCGCTGCGCTCAATTCGTTTTTAGGGGTTATGTTGCTTGCTATAACCCAATTATCCACTCAGCAAGCTTTAAAAATCGCATTCCCGAGAAATTTCATAAAATTCATGAAATACGGAAATCTTAACCCTGAAACTGAATTTAAAAGAAAATTAGTGTAGTTTTGAGACAGACTGCCGTTAGCTTTAATTTTATGAAAATCAAAACTCTATTATTGTTTCTGAATTTATCTCTTCTTGCAAGTGCTCAAGAACTAGCGACTTTTTGTGACAACGAATATGGAGGGAAAATTTTGAAAGAAACAAAATCGATTATCGATAGTTTGAAGAATAATGGAGCTCAAAATTTTATCTCACTCACTCATTATTCTGCTGGAACTGAGGCAGGATATGCTAAGATTCTTTGGAAACAAGAGAATGAGATTAGAGGGATAGAAATTAAGATTAATAAAACCGATAATGAACTTTACGAAACGACTAAATCTTCATTAATTACTGACCAAAATTTAAAAACGATTGAATTCTTGAATGGTAAAAAGTTGAATGAAAATAAAGAATTAAATGATATGTGTGAAGGTTGGATTTCACACCAACCATATTTTTTGCTTTATTACAATAATAGCGAAAATGAGGAATGTCTGAGTATTCCACAATCCAATACAGAATGTAATATTGAAGATTATCGTATAAAAATAATAGAGGAACTAAGTTTAGGTGCTTTGGAATTTCTTAAATTGAGAATAACAGAAGAAGAGTTTCAAAAACTTGAAATTAGAAAAAACTAAAGCTAACACCGGCTATAGTTCATTGCTTCTGACTTTCTTCTCGGAAAGTCCTCGCAAATTTGCTATCTTCGGTTTACGGCGGAAAATCCTAGCGGATTTTAACGCAACGAAACCATAGCCAACACGTTGTGCGCCAGCTAAAAATAATAAGAGCTATCTTGGTATTTAAAAAAAAGAACAATGGAAAAAGTAAATAATGAGAAGTGGTATAACAATTCTACAATAGTAGATACACTATTATTCATCTTACCTCCAGTCGGAATGTATGGACTATATAAAACCGAAAATTTAAAATCTAATATCAATAAGATTTTATACGGAATTCTCGGGTTTATTTCTCTTTTATTAACAAGCATCTATCTGATTAATCTCTGAAAATAAAAGGCAGACAAGAAAACTATTTTGAAATGGAAAATTCCAAATCGAAAATAATTAAAGAAATTGCGCAGGAACTGGATTGCGGTAATGACTGTTATTACAACTCTAAAACTGACGAAATTATAGCAATACCAAGTTTTACAATCATTTCGGACGATGAAGCATTTATGGAATGTTTTGGACGAGACTTGGGAAAAGTGGAGAAAAATAAATTTAACAACCAATAACAAGAAAGGTTGATAGAAATACACTGTATTCTGCGCATTAATCCCATTCAATTAACCATCCAATCCTGCTTTCAAAACCTCAATTAATTCAGCTCTGTAATTTCGTGAAACAGGATACTGTTGATGGTCATTGAGTACCACACTTTGTCCTTCTAATTTTTCAATGTGGTCAATATTGATAATATGTGAACGATGACAACGGAATAACTTATCGTGTATTTGTTCATAAACTTTTAGTGGTTTTGAGGAAAGTATCACTTTGTCTTTTAGTTGAAATTTACTGTACATTCCATCTGCGGTAATGGATAGTATTTCGTGAATATTGATGAAATAAGTTCCTTCATGTGATTTAATCACAATGACATTTTGATTCTCAATTGTTTTTAATTGCTGATAGGTGTTTTCTGTTTTCTTTTCTTTTAAAATGCGCTCCAAACATGCAGAAAGTTCAGTGTACTCTATTGGTTTTAGTAAATAATCGAAAGCTGAAAGTCTTATCGCTTGAATGGTATATTGATCATATGCGGTGACAAAAATCAATTTGAAATTGAATTCTTCTTCATTTAAAAATGATTTGATTTTTAATCCAATATGTTCGGGCATTTGAATGTCCAAAAATACAACATCAGGTTGCTCTTTTCGAATTAAATCAACCCCTTCCATCAAACTTTTAGCTTCACCAACTAATTGGTACGGAAGTCCGAGTGATTCTATTGAAAAAACCAATAATTCTCTTGGGTTAGGCTCATCATCGATAACAATGTATTTAATCATTTTCTTTCACTTTTATGGTGGTTTTTGTTCCTTGGTCAGTAGAAGAGACTTCTAAATCAACACTAATCTCATTGAGGGAGTTGATATACTTAATTCGCTTTCTAATCGCTTGCATTGCAAACGAATCAGATTTGTTGTTTTCTTGGTTAATTTGATTGGCTTTTTCTATTCCAATCCCGTTATCACTAATTTCTAGGGTGTAAGATAAATCATCAATTTTATGAAGAATAATGCTGATCTTCTTTTCGCCATGTTTATGTTTTAATCCATGATGGATTGAATTCTCTGCAATGGGTTGTGTAATTAAGGATGGAATTCTAAAGTCTTCTAAATCCATTTCTTCATTGATATTCATCTCAATATTCAGCTTATCTTCAAATCGATTTCTCTCTAATTCTAAATAGTTATTGAGAATGTCTAATTCTTGCCTTAAAGAAATCAGTTCTTTTTGTGAATAGTTTAATATTCCACGCATTAATGAAGAAAATTTCTGAACCATTTTGAAGGCTGCACCTGTTTCTTTTTTTGCAATTTTCAATTGAATAGATGAAAGGGTGTTGAAAACAAAGTGTGGATTCATCTGAGATCGAATTGCGGTTAGTTCCGATTTAAAAACCCTGGCTTTTAAACGCTCTTCTTGTATTCTTTTTAGGTTTTCCTTTCTCATGGTAGAGAGTCTCTTTTTTTGGATGCCGATTAACAAAAGAATGACGGAAATAAAAACAACGAGAATAAACCAAAACGATTTATAAAAAGGAGAATTAACATAGATTTTTACAGGATAATTTGTTGTGTTTTCATTGGTTTTTAGAATAAACGCTAATGTTGAATTTCCTTCTGGAACGAAAGCCATATTAAACTGGAAAGCATTTTGCTGATTGGCTTCCATTTTTGTCCATTCATCTTGGTTTCCTAATGTGTAATACAACTCATAATTGGTGAAAAAAGAAAGGTCTTTATTGGTTTTTAAAAACAACTCTATTCCCTTGTTTTGATGAGATAAGTTAATGGTTTCGGTGATCATTTCACCATTCTTTTGACTAATGATCAATGCTAAGTCTTTTGGAGGAGTTTGGTATATGAATTCCGAATAGTTATGAATTATATACACATCACTTAATGTTGTGATAAGTAAGTCTGTCTTATTCTTCGAAATATTAACAATGTCTTTCCCTTTTGTAAGCTGTGCTATAAAATTTATTTTTCTTACCTGATCAATATTTGCGTTGTATAAAACGACTTCATTTTTGTTATAACAAAGTACTTCTTCATCACTTATTTTTGTGATTTTCCGAATGTTTTTTAATGGAAGTTGTGTTGAATTTTTAGTCTTAAATTCAAGCACTTCTCCATTATAATCAAAAAGATAAATGAGATTTCCAAGTTTATTGACTGCAATAAGATTTCTATTTTGTTCGATTGTCTTTTCAATAGAATAGTCACTTCTATTGATGATTATTAATCCTGTTTTAGTACTTAAATAAAACTGTGAATTTATTTTGTCAAAATAAATGTTGTTATGCCACTTTCCTTTGTTAATTTTAATCCCTTTTGTCAGATTTTGAAAATCTTCAGAAGTAGCCACAAAAACATCGCTATCTACATAAATAGCTTTCGTGGAGTGAACCTTTTCTGATTCAATTACAGTATGTGTATTTAAGTCAATCACAAATAATCGATCACAGTAAACATATAAAAGGTCGTCTTTGTGTGCTATAGATTGTACTTCTCCATTTTTAGTCAAATGGATTACCTTCTTGATGTCTTGTTCGATGTTCCACGAAATAAGTGAACCGAGATTAGTTCCCAAAAATAAATTCCCATTCGTCAAATAAGACGCTACAATTTTTTCCTTTCTTTGAAGAATAGAGCTCATGTCATTTTTCATTATCTCAGTAGAAGGAATTTGAAGTACTCCTTCATATTTCGTCCCCATCCAAATATTCTCAAATTGATCAAATGAAATAGCATGAATAGGCGTTCCTTGGTAATAATGTTTCCATTTTTGTTGCTTAGGAATCCATATTGACAATCCATCATTATGACCTATTGTAATCAAACCATTTTTTTGAATTTTAATATCGTATAGTTTTACATTTAAAAGTCGAATAGGTAAATCAAATCGCATATTGATTTGACCTGATTTTTGATCAAATTCATAAACCATGTTTTCAGAAACGAGGTAATTGTTTTCTTTAGATGTGAAGACCTTGCGAACTGACTTTTTAAATTGTGTTGGAATTTTACATTGTTTTTGTAGGTTATATAAGTCAATTGTATTATGGCTTTGTCGGATTAAGAAATAACCCTTTTCTGTTTTTATAAACCCATGATGATACTGATCAATTCCAAAATCTATTTTCTTGAAATTAGTATTCTGACCAATAAAAAGTGAGTTCGGTGTAGTTACAAAAATTGAATCTTTGATGACCACTAAGTCTTTGATGTTTTCCTCAAAATGTTGGATGAGTAAAAGACTATCATTTTTTAATTGATAAATACTGTTGTTGAAACTTAAGGCGAAAATATTGTTTTCTTGCAAGTATATTTTATGAAAAGTTTCTTCTGATTCACTATGAAGTGGTGATAGCACTTTTCCTGTATATCTGAATAGCCCTTTTTCTGAGGCAATCAATATTTCATTCTTGGCTTTATATTCGACAATATCATATACAGTTCCGAAATGTTCATAGTCAATAGGAATAGTCATTGGTTCATTTTCCTGACTAAATAGAGGGAAACAAAGTAAAAATGTGATGAATGCTATTATGTTATGTTTAAACATATTCAAAATTAATATAAAAAAAATCGATGGTTTTGTCGTTTAGCAATTATATCTGTTGTTCAGCAATTGCTTACAAATAATTTGACCTCTTCTTGTTTAATTTGCTCTGAATTTAAAATAAAAATCTAAGAAAAATGAACAAGTTAACCCTGATTATCGCATTACTTTGCCTTGGTAACAGCACTATGGCTCAGCTAGGTGCGTTAAACAAAATGAAAAATAAAATCGAGAGTTCTAAAGCGAGTGTAAAGTCTGCATCAATGCCTGTTATTGGTGAAAAAGAATTAGATGAGCAAACTTATGCGGACCATGATCGATTGTTTGTGGCAGAAAACGGTCAAATGATTATTAAAGGGGTACACACCGCAGATTATACAGATGATATCAATTTCTCAGGTAATTATTATATCAACACTTTTGCCATTGAAGCACCAGCCAATCAATTCAGCAAGGATACTACAAAAGCTTATTTAGGGTTTGCAATTGAATACGACCAAGAAAAACACACTATGCAAATTCATTGGGATGAAGGAAACTCAAATTATGCAATGGTGCCAGATCGATATAAGTCATCTGCTGACAAAGGAAATGTAATGTTTCAAATGGGAATGACAGGTGGACCATCTTCTTGGTATAATGCAGAATGTTTATTGTTAGAACCAGGTGTAATTTTAATAGGTGCTAATGTATACCATAAAAATGATGAGATTGGACACCAGTGGATGAACAATATTACACCAGAATCTTTCATCATCGCTGCCAAAGACACTACGAAGTTTAAAGAGTACCAAAAAAATGTAGAATACACATCGAAAGTTGTATTTGAAAAATTTGATGCTTTGCGTGCCATGTGGAAAAACGATGAAATTAAAGATGCGAAGCCATTGCCTGCAGAAGGAATGAAAGACGCGGCTTTGAAATCTGACGCTTTGGCTTTGATTCAAAGAACTGCAAAAGGGTACAAATGGAAAGAAGAAGTAATCTATGCTTATGTGACTTCAACAGATTGGGAAATTAAAAAACATCCTTTTACTGGAGCAACATTAAAACGAGTAGCCAAAGCTATTGTGGTAATGAAAACACCTCAAGGTAATTATAAACGCGAAGGTTTTTACATCGCTCAAGATTATGTTGGAGGAGGAAACTTTGGAAAAACGTATATGCTGTATAACGACCAAAGAATCTACTATGTGAATCCAAATGACGCAATGAAATATAAAAACTAATCAACATATAAAGAATATGATGAGAAGGGACAGATAGTGTTGCGTGATCCTAAGAATATAAATATTATAAAATGATTCGATTTTTCATTATCGTAAAATAAAAACTCTTCTAACCTTTCACCAGCAATTGCTATTTAAAGGTTGAGAGCCTTTTGGATTCGATATCTTCATATTTTCTAAATAACCAAAATAGAGTTAGGTGACTGCAATGAAACCGTTAAACTTTGCAGAATATAATAACTCATTTTATGCTAAGAATTATAGTCCCTTTTAGTGACAATCGAGTCCGAGCTGGGATTCGATGAGGAAAGAACGCGTGGGGACTCGCACATTAGCAGGGGGCTTTTAAAGGAACTTATACGACAAATTACAATCAATTTATAGATGAAGATACTCGATTAAAAAGTAAAGATATGAACGATTTAAAAGTTGTTTGGACACCTGAAAAAATAATCTTTGCTGATGGAACAACTTTTGAATAAAATCTATGACAACAGTGGCGATAAGCAAAGTTAAGAGCTAACCCATTCAACTACTCATAGCCGAGGTCTTTATAGGCAAGCTAAATTATTTGCCGGTCCTAAAATGAACAAACTATTATACACAGAAATCGATGATATTATTAAAATCCTTGTACGCTTTGTTGTCTAAATCAAAAGCTAGTGATAATAGAAAAGCTAGCGATTTAACAGACAAAACCGAAAATTATATTGGGTTGGACTCAAATAAAATTAAGTTATTACAAAAAAAATATAACTGTGATGACCAAGAAGAATTAGTTATTAAATTGCAGGAAAAGGAATTGTATAATGAGGAATTTACGGAAGAAGAAAAAATTTTTTATGACAATCCTGAATGGGAATTTATAAAAAGTATTGCGGAACTGGGTTTCATTCTATATAGAGAACATCAATACGGTAAGTCGGTAGCTATAAACGAATTAATAGAGGGCTATTACCAAATTCACTTAGATGAACATCAAAATCCTTTCAAAGAATTAATAAATTTTACTCTGAAGTATTTTGATAGGTTTTTTGTTGAAAACCCAATAGAGGCTGAGAAATTATTAAAACATTCATTTCCAACTATGCACTTATATATTAAGCGACAAATTTCCACCCAGAAAAGCGAAATAACAAGTAGGGTTCCCATTGATGAGCAAAGAGCATTTGATGAGTTTTTAATCTTTTGCAAAAACGCTTTTTGTTCGCATTATCCAGATAAAACTATTCGGGACGAACGAATAAAATATAATTTCAAAATTTTTCATAACAGCTTAATTCAATTTATCGATGCTGAAGAAGCAAACTTATAAAATGTCAGCCCACAACATATGTGTATAAACTTTAGCATTCAAATGTCGCATAAAATTTGCTTCTTTTTAGCCCATTTGTTGTCATAAAATATAAACATAGACACAGCTATGCTTAGTTTTTCTTCCTAAACTGAACTAAAAATAATTCAAATTTTTCATACAACTTTTAAAAGTTAAATTGGTATAAGTGCCGGAGGGGGTGTGTTTGATTATTAGTTTATCTTGTATTTGTTGTTTTGGAATGGCAATTATATGTTTTGGGTGACATTTTAACTGTCCTCCCGAACTTTGATGTATTCACTACATGTTGTTATAAAGTCCCTAATTTCTTTTCTTATTACGATTATTTGTTCTTAATGATTTTGGGGTTTATGGTGTTAGAATCATATTATTTAGGTGTAATTGTTGACAATTATTTGACAAGATATTACTTCCCGAAATAAAATTTTAATTATTCGTGCTATGTTTGAATGTGATGGTGTAGTTAGGGTGTATATGCTGATAATGAGAATTTAAGTTCTATGAGAACCAACGCGAGGGGACTCGCGCACTAGCGGTGTAAAGTTCGATATAACGGCCGTTTGCGCTGCGCTCAATTCGTTTTTAGGGGTTATATTGCTTGCTATAACACAATTATCCACTCAGCAAGCTTTAAAAATCGAATTCCCGAGAAATTTCATAAAATTCATGAAATACGGAAATCTTAACCCTAAAACTGAATTTAAAAGAAAATTAGTGTAGTTTTGAGACAGACTGCCGTTGTAGGGCATTAAAAAACTGACTAATTGAGAATAGAAATAATCAACAGTGAAATCATTGACTTGAAGGAGTTCGAGTTGAATTGGAGATGGGAAAAGACTCATAACCCAGATATTTCTGATTTAGAAAAAGCTCAAATTGAACCAGTAAGTGAAATAGAATCAAAACGGTTAAATAAGGTAATTGACTATTTTGAAATTGAAGATAATTTAAGCAATGACTTTATTGAAACTGATTGGATAAGTGCAAGCAGTGAAAATGACGAAAAAATAGACACATTTCGCAATAAACTCACCTCAATTCTTGATACTTGGGACGAAAATGTGATTGTTACTTGGAATCGAACTACGGCACTGAAGACAACTAAAGAAATTTTTTTAAAATATTGGGACGACTTCTGTTATCCGAGCTCAGATGATGTGACTATAATTTCAGAAGAAACCAATTGGGTAATGTTTTATAGGCATTTTGAAGTTGCGAATATTTGGACAAGAAAAAAATGAAGTACAAGAATTATAAATCGGCTATCCACAATTTTACTCACTCTTTTATGAGCATTGACTACTTGAAAAGTGGTCGACTTGCAGTAAATGTGCTTATTGACTTGTACAACCTCGGACTTGAGCCCAAGACGACTTTTGACTTTATCAACAAGACCATTCAACCAATTGACGCAGAGTCAAAAGAGAGTAAGCAATTAATGAACGACTATTTAGATTGGTTACCAGACCACTTTGACAGCCATAATTGCGACCTGACAAAATTGGAAAGATTAGAGACAACAACTTGGATTGACTTTGATAAGGCATTTAGTCCACCGAGAATGAATAACGCAATTGAATTTACAGTCAATGCTATAACAAAATGGAAAGCCGACGGTAGAAACGATGAAATTATCGAAATGTCACAAAATGAGTTGATCAAGAAGAATTATTTGAAATTGAGAATACCTGAATGGAAATAAAAACGCCCTACAACAGCACCTAAGAAAACATGGGGCGGGCGGTGGTTTTAGCTAAGTTCGTTCTTCGTGGCTATCTTTGTCGCGGGCGGACAGGAAAATGCTTCAAAAAGCCCCACGTCTCTTAGCTGCGACACGTTGTACACAATTAAAAAAACTGAAACATGAAAAGAACAAGTATGGCAATCGCTTTATCATTTATGAGTCTTGGCTTATTTGCTCAAGAAAAGTATATGAAAGACATAAATGAGACTATAGAGCTTTCTAAAAAGGTTGTTTCATTGTTTAATGACAATAAAATCTCTGAATCCTTTGACCAGTTAACTCCTTATTGGCCAATGCCACAAAATGAACTTGAGTCGATTGAGGAAAAAACCATTAAATATCTAAATATAATTGAACAACGATTCGGAAAATCCATTGGAACAATAAAAGTAAAAAATGAGACTATCTCTGATATAGCAATTAGAGAGACCTATTTAATAAGATATGAAAATACTGCAATACGATTGATTTTCACTTACTATAGAAACAATAATGGTTGGATTGTAAATGCGTTTAAATGGGACGACTCATTTACTGAAGAATTTAAATAAAAACTGTGTACAATAACTAAGCATTCGTGTGGTCGGTACGACCCAACATGAATGCAGTGTTGACTGAACCGGAGCTAGTTGGTTTGCCTTTATGGGGATTGGTCTAGTTTGAAATGGATTTTTAGATATTGATTTTTCTAATTTTCATTTTGGCACATCTAATTTATTAATAAAAATTATATTGCTTGCTATAACCCAATTAACCACTCAGCAAGCTTTAAAAATCGCATTCCCGAGAAATTTCATAAAATTCATGAAATACGGAAATCTTAACCCTGCAAGCTGAACAAAACAAAATTTAAATATGAAAAAAACTATCTTATTACTAAGTCTATTGCTACTGACTTCAATAATGTTTGCTCAAAATTCGACTGACGAGTTAACTTCAAACTTTTTCGAAAAATATAAATCAAATACAGATGAGGCGTTTGACTACATTTTCGGAACTAATAAGTGGATGGGAGAAAACAAAGACGGAACGGAAAAAGTAAAATTTCAATTAAGGGAATATGCAAACCTTATGGGTGAATACATTGGATTCGAAAAGCTGACTGAAAAGTCACTTGGCGAGAGTCTAAAAGTATCGGTTTACTTAGTGAAATATGACAGACAACCTTTAAGGTTTATTTTCAAGTATTATAAAGGGAAAAAGGATTGGATGCTTTACAATTTGAAATTTGATGAAGATATTGATGATGAACTTGAGGAAATTATGAAATATGATTATTTGAATGGGAATTAAAGCCAGCAGGTAACACCGGCTATAATTCATTGCTTCTGACTTTCCTCGCGGAAAGTCCTCGCAAATTTACTATCTTCGGTTTACGGCGGACAAATCCTGCGGATTTATCCGCAACGAAACCATAGCCAAACACGTTAGTGGCAAGCATAAAAGAACCACAGTGCAAATAATAAACTATGCCGATAATAATTGATAACATAGAATTAGACGAAACAAATGTTGAATTCAATTATGCTTCTGACTTTGTAAAGCATACAGATAAGCTTGTTTATTTGACTGGTAAAGCAGGTACAGGTAAAACTACATTTCTAAAATACCTACGAGAGACAACTAAAAAAAATACTGTAATTCTTGCTCCTACAGGAGTAGCAGCAGTAAATGCAGGTGGACAAACAATACATTCTTTTTTTCAAATCAGACCAAGTGTTTATGTTCCAAATGATAAAAGGTTGAGGACTATAGCAGATTTGAATGACTCTGACCGTAGTACCATATTTGACCATTTTAAATATTTTAAAGAGAAATTGGAGATTATTAGAGGTATGGAACTTCTGATAATTGACGAAATCTCAATGGTTCGGTGTGATTTAATTGATGTGGTAGATAAGTTACTTCGTGTTTTCAGGAGAAAGGAAAATTTACCTTTTGGAGGTGTTCAAGTTATTTTAATTGGAGACACTTTTCAATTAGCACCCATTGCAAGACCTGACGAATGGAACATTCTGAAAGAGTTTTATTCAACTGAATTTTTCTTTGGTTCGAAAGTAATTGAGAATAATAAGCCTGTTTACATCGAATTAAAGAAAATCTATCGACAAAATGAGCAAGAATTCATAGACCTTTTAAACAGAGTTCGCGTAAATCAGGTTACCGCAAATGAATTAGGAATTTTAAACTCTAAGTTTAATCCAACGTTCTCGCCTGAAAATGGCTCTAATTACATTACGCTCGCAACTCATAATAAGATAGTAGATAGTACAAACCTTACCAAATTAGCCAAATTAGAAACAGAGTTAAAACTTTTTGAAGCTACAGTTACAGGAACTTTCCCTGAAAACATAATGCCAACTGAAAGAATCTTACAACTCAAGCAAGGCGCTCAAATTATGTTCATCAAGAATGACAGAGCGAAAAGATACTTTAATGGAAAGATTGCAAAAATAAAATCAATAGAAGACAATGCCATAATTGTTGAGTTTTCCGAAGGAAATGAAATAACAGTCGAAAAACAGGAATGGGAAAACATAAGATACAAATGGAATGACGAGGAAAAGAAAATTGAAGAAGAAATAATTGGAACATTTACTCAGTTTCCAATCAAATTAGCCTGGGCGATTACTGTTCATAAAAGCCAAGGACTGACATTTGAAAAAGTCATTGCAGACTTAGGTGCTGCGTTTGCATCAGGGCAAGTTTATGTTGCTTTAAGCCGTTGCACAACTTTTAATGGACTGGTTTTAAAGACTAAAATCCATAACAATGCTATAAAAACTGACCCTAATGTTTTATGCTTTGCACAAAACGAAACTCCAAGTACATTGATTGTTCAAGAATTAAATGCAGGTAAAGCTGACTTTTATTATAAAAAGTCAAGAGAAGCTGTGCAGAACTATGATTTCAATGCAGCTTACGAAAACTTTATTCAAGCAATAAAATATAGGAATGACGTTGAAACAAGAGGATTTAAAAAATATTTTATCACAATTGCTTCAAGAATTTCTTCATTTAAAAACAAATATCAAGGACTTAAAGACACACATGAAGAATTAGCTAAAATCAAGACGGAAATTGAAAACACAAATAATGAATTGTTAAAGGAAAATTCTGAAAACTTTGCCAAAATTAGCAAGCAGAATGATTCAATAAAACTATTACTTGATAAAACAAAGGAGTTTGAAAAGTTGACGAATCAGCAAGAGGGTGAATTAAAGGATTTAGTTGATAAAGTAAACAACCAAGAAAAGACAATTGAGGACAAAGAATCAATTATTCAACAACAGAAAAAAGCGATTACGGAATTAGAACAAATACTAAGGGTTAAAGAGAATGAAATAATTAGATTAAAGAATTTAAAATGGCATCAAAAATTACTTGGGAAGAAATAATGCCAGCCACTAAGCCGTGTAAAAATAATTGCTTGGTACGAGCCTATTCGGAAAATCCTCGCGGATTTTCCAGTTAGTTTTGTACTTGCTATGCTTCGTGCCAGCCCACGCAACTATTCTTACACAAACACGTTGTAGCCAATTTAAAAATCACGATTATGAAGAAAATTGCGAAGATTATTTTAATTAGTTTCAGCTTAATTATTTTAATAATTGCTGTCCTAATTTTTAGACCTGTCCCAATCGTATCTGAAGATAGAACTATTTCGGAAAGCGGAATTGTAACGGAAATTTATAGCAATAAAGGTAATGACGTTATTTTCGTAATGGAAAATACTGAACGTAGATTTTACATTAATAGAGGATTGGAAAATGGATTAGAATTAAACAATCTGAAAGAAAAATTAATCGGAAATCCAATCGTTGTGAAATATCCTAAATATTGGACACCACTCGACTGGAATAATAGCGTTAGACATATTTCTAAAGTTGAGTTTAACGATGAAATAGTATTTAACGAACTGAAAAAATAAAAAAACTGGCTACAATAACTAAGCATTCGTGTGGTGGGTACGACCCAACATGAATGCAGTGTTGACTAAACTGGTGTATGTCGGTTTGCCCTTATGGGGATTGGTCTAGTTTGGGATGGGTTTTCAGGAGTCGGTTTTCCCTGATTTGGGATCGTTGACCTCTTTTTTTGCTAAGGAATTATAGCGCACTGTACATTTTGTAGTTTTTCTCCACTGTTTTTCAGGTTTGTTTGGTCGTTTACTTTCATTTTGGCCATAGGAGTCCCGTTACGTCGGGATTCACGTTTTTTTATATAGGTCTGTTTAACTGTTTTTTGATTTGCTCTTGCCAGTGTAGCGGTGGTCCACGGGCAGTAAAGGTCGCAAAAGATAGCCGTGGCTTCGGCAGATGCCGGCTTGATGACCCTTGCCTACAACCTTAAACGACTCTTTAATCTCGGTGTAAAGTTCGATATAACGGCCGTTTGCGCTGCGCTCAATTCGTTTTTAGGGGTTATATTGCTTGCTATAACCCAATTATCCACTCAGCAAGCTTTAAAAATCGCATTCCCGAGAAATTTTATAAAATTCATGAAATACGGAAATCTTAACCCTGCAACTGAATTTAAAAGAAAATTAGTGTAGTTTTGAGACAGACTGCCGTTGGCTGTAATTATAAAAACTCGCTTTAAGAATAAAATAATCTATGAGAAATTATATAACGAAAATAAATGATAGAAATCTACAAAGAAAAAAAGCTAGTGGAATTACAAATTATGTTTTATACTCTATACTAATTATAGTAATCTTTAAGTTAATTGATTTACTTCCTAAAATAAGTGAAGATTTTAGTTCTTTAACTTTTGTTGAAATAATTATGTATTCATTAAATTCCTCATTAGCTATTTATATGATTTATGAAAGTTTTTTATCTTCTATAGGTAATTCTTCTTCTTTAAGAGTACTTAAGAATTCTAAAGAATCCGAAAGTTATTTCAAACCTCTTATAGAGTCATTATTATTTGTAACTCCTACAATACCTACAATATATATAGCTTTCAATAATTTTAATGATGACGTTAAATTCTCTCCATATTTAATTTTTATGTCTATACTATCATTATTCAATATAATTCTAGCGATAGCAGTGCTTTTTACTAAAGATAAGGATCGGTATAAAATATATAAAGGAACGAATGATAGTAAAAGCAATACTTTATCAATAATAATCCTAATAATTTCAGTTATAGTAATAACTTATTCTATAAACTTATTATTTAATCTAAATTCTGATTTAGACAAATTGAATCTTTTCATATTTGGATTTTTAGCATTTTCTATTCTAGTTATTTTACAACGAATTATTGATAATTACAGTAGTGATATTTTTACCAAAGATTTAGAGAATTTAGAATATGAAATATATGTCAAAAATCTTTCAGATAATCAAATAAGGCATATACTCCAGCATAAATATATGGGGTTTTTAATAAATGATTGGATAACAAATAAGGAAGATGAAATATCCTCAGAATTAGATTTAATTAATACTACCAAAGTTAATCTAACTAAAGAAAGAAATGAATTATCAAAAGTTGATAAGGAAAAATACCCTATAGAATATAATGGTAGGCTAGAAAAAATTGAAAACGAAGAATTCAATCTAAAAATGAAAATTTCAACCTTCTTTCTGGATAGTATTGCAGAGGTTGATGAGATTGTTAAAAAAGACAATAATATTAGTAAATCTGAAAAAGAAAAATTAATAAAACTCAAGAAAGATTTAGAAAAAAACTTAAAAAAACTAACATAAATAACTACTGGCAATAATAACTAAGCATTCGTGTGGTCGGTACGACCCAACATGAATGCAGTGTTGACTGAACCGGTGTATGTCGGTTTGCCCTTATGGGGATTGGTCTAGTTTGGGATGGGTTTTTAGAAATTGATTTTTCTAATTTTCATTTTGGCACATCTTATATATTTTTAAAAATTATGTTGCTTGCTATAGCCTAATTATCCACTCAGGAAGCTTTAAAAATCGCATTCCCGAAGAAATTTCATAAAATTCATTAAATACAGAAATCTTAACCCTGCAACTGAATTTAAAAGAAAATTAGTGTAGTTTTGAGACAGACTGCCGTTGTAAGTAATTTTAAACACTTCACATTTGAAAAATATTTATTGGATTTTAATACTGATTTCTTTTCAATCATTCGCTCAAAACGGACAATGGTTTGATTTTGAATTAGACAAAAACGTTCGATTTAAATTGCCAGCTGAAAATGCCAATCTTTTCGATTCTGAACAGGACGGAATTAAAATGTACGAACTATCAGCTGAAAAAAATGACATAGTTTACAGCGGGAATAAAATGCTGATTGATGAACAAAATCTACCGAATTCTAAAAAGGAATTAATTAGTCTTTATGATGAAGCTGTACCCAACATTTCAAAAAGCTATCCGAATACAACTGTTTCGAAACAAGAAATTAACAAGAATGGGCTTATCGGACAGAAATTGACCTTGACTGACAGCAGTGGAAATCGACTTTATGAATCGGAAGTTTATTTAATGAGCAATCAATTATTCTTGTTTAATTGTATTTCAAAAAATGATACGGGAATTACAGACTCTGACTATTTTTTTAATCATATTTCGTTACCAAAAATCTCTGAAATAAAACAAATAACTGGAAAATCTGACTTTTGGAAATTGATTTCCGTTTTTAAAACTGAATTGCTGATTTTATTGGGAATTGTCGGATTGATAGTTGGAATAACACTAATAAGAAAAAAAAAACTACACACAATAACTAAGCATTCGTGTGGTCGGTACGACCCAACATGAATGCAGTGTTGACTGAACCGGTGTATGTCGGTTTGCCCTTATGGGGATTGGTCTGGTTTGGGATGGATTTTCAGGAGTCGGTTTTCCCTGATTTGGGATCGTTGACCTCTTTTTTTGTTAAGGACTTTTACCAGCGAGTTCAACAGATCGTTTGAGTTTGTGGTAGAGTGTTGCAAACTCTGGAACCGAAATAATAGCCCTTTGGATAAGGGTGTCACTTTTTTTTCATAACTTTAAATATTAGAATTAAACATTACTTAAAGGTAGTGAATCGTGATGTAACTGTCCCGTGAAGCTACCTTTAGGTTTAGTTCAACACCGGCTATAGCAAATGCGGGGTAAAGTGCTAAAATGAAAGTAATTACACAAAATAAACTAATCGCTAATCGGATAAGTAAGTGCCTTGAAACCCGCACTTGCCATAGCCGAGAACCGTTGTGAGTAATTTAAAAAGACAAAATATATGGCAACATTTATTGAAATCGCTAATCGACTAGCAAAAAACTTCGTAACAAGTTCTGATAAAGCATCCGCTGTAAGACATATAATTTCCGAGATTAACGGCCTTATTTATACAGAAAGTAAAAAACCATTAGATTATTCGGATAAAAAATTAATAGTACAATATATTGGGGAATTTATATCTCGAAAAAGACCATTTCAATATAGAGATGGTGGACAAGTTATAATCTCAGAACAAAAAGATAACACTCAATATCTTGATATGGTTGACTATATATTAAACGAATTAGACAAATGACAGATAACGAAAAACTGACCTTAATAATCGCTGGAATTTCTGCATTATTTGCATTAGGCTCGTTAATTGTAGCAGTTATCTCGTTAGTAAAATCAAATAGCTATTCTAAAAATTCTCTTGATAAATCTGAAATTCAAAATATGATTTCTCTTGGAAATTTAGAACTCTCAATAAGTGAAAGGATTTCAAATTCTAAAGATAAAGTTGGAGATATTACTCTTATTATATCGCCGTTATTAGCAAAAAAGTCCAGTAATTCATTGACAACTGACGAGGAAGCAACTCTAAATGCTCAGAAAAAGGTACTTGAATCAGCAATAGAAAACAATATCAATGCTTACGAAGATGCTTGTAGTAAATATTTAGATAAAAGAATTGATAAGAAAAGATTCAAAAAATCGTATCATACAGAAATCAGACAACTTGTAGAAAGTAAAAAATTAGAAAGATACTTTAATCCTTTGACTTCAAAATTTAAAGCTTTACTAAAAGTCTATGATGAATGGAATAATTTGGAAAAATAAAAAAACTGGCTACAATAACTAAGCATTCGTGTGGTGGGTACGACCCAACATGAATGCAGTGTTGACTGAACCGGGATTGGTTTTCCCTTAATTGGGATTGTTAACTGCAATTTTTGATGTGGCCGCTTACCTTTCTATATTAAATTGAGTAACCGAAAATATTATGTTATTTCCTGCAGTGCGCGCAAAGTCAAATAGCATTGGCAATAAATTGATATTGCTTTAATGGAAAGAGTTTCTGTTTATTCAATTATTGCTTATGTTTCGTCTTTCGACTTCGCTCAAGATAAATTACACCGTAGGCTCTTACGATCAAAGGATTGTAGCCTGCGGAACGAAAGAATGAGTACGTGCTGAAGGTAGGGTGTTTAAATCGATCTTGAGAATTTAAGTTCAATGAGGAAAGAACGCGAGGGGACTCGCGCACTAGCGGGGGGCACTAGCGGGGTGGATGGATTTCGGCTTTTGTAATTAGAAAAATTTACGGCGATCCAACAAGGTAATATAAAATTAATTATCGATTCCTTAAAACACCCTCCTTGAGGATAGTTTTATTTTATTTCCAACTTATATAATAGGATTTTGACTGGTAACCGTGATTTTTTTGTGCCGCTCTGATTTCAACCTTGAATCCTCTTGCAGCTAAATATTTTGGATAATTAAATGTATTCATTAAAGCATTACCACCGCTGAAAGGATAAATTCGTCGATAATTATATTCCACCTCGGAAATAGATTTTTCTTTAAATCCTTTCATGTCAGTGTCAATAAAATCAAAGCTGATATATGTTTCTTCATTCTTAGCTTTTTCAATTATTGCTAAATTTAATACTTCGTAGTTTGGATGGTAATTGAAAGTTTGCATTAGAAAATCTTTATTCTCGGGAATTTTATCTGACAAACATAATTTTTCCAATATTTCTACATAATTCATATCCTCAATTATTTATAGATTCAACGATTTTTAAACTTAAACATATAAAGAAACTAAATCTCACGCAGATGTTTTGACTATTTTTTCAAAGAATTTTTCAAAGGTTGATTTTAAAAGATATAGTCTAATCGCTTTTTCAAGTTATTTGCCAGCAATAATTTCTAAAACGGTATTATTTGTTTAGTATCATTTTTCGTTCAAAAATCTCAACTTTAGTTTGTTTTTATTTCAACTCAACAATAACACTTTTACAACTGTTTTAAACTGTTAAAACTCTTCTTAATTAAATCTTAAAATAAATGTTATATTTGAAATTATCTCCCCTTGAAATTTATTGATAGTAATTTTTTCCTAAGAGGGAATGATATGTAATGTTTTAATTTAGGAGAAAAATTTTATTAAATAATTAATCACAAAAAGAGTATCATCTTATAAATGGCAAAAACAAAAAATAATTTTGAGCAGGACCTGTTCAAAGCAGCAGATAAATTGCGTAAAAACATAGACGCTGCAGAGTATAAACACGTAGTTTTAGGGCTTGTATTCTTAAAATACATTTCGGAATCTTTTAAAGAATTGTACGATAAATTAGAGGCAGACGAATGGTCCGATCCTGAAGACCGCGATGAATATTTGGCCGAGAATGTCTTCTTTGTTCCTAAAATGGCACGCTGGAGTCATATTCATGCACAAGCCAAGCTTCCTTCTATTGGTCAAACCTTGGATGAAGCTATGGAAGCTATAGAAAAGGAAAACAAAGAACTTAAAAACGTGCTGCCGCAGGTGTACGGAAAAGCCAATCTAGACAAAACTGCTTTGGGTGAGCTGATCGATTTGATTTCTAATACAGAATTACAAGCCGAAAATGAAAACTCTAAAGATCTCTTTGGTCGAGTGTATGAGTATTTCTTAGGCGAATTTGCCAATGCCGAAGGGAAAAAAGGCGGACAGTTCTATACTCCTAAAGCTATTGTGAGATTAATGGTGGAAATGATTGAGCCATACAAAGGTAGGGTATATGACCCAGCAAGTGGTTCTGGGGGAATGTTTGTGATGAGTGAAAAATTTGTTACGGAACACCAAGGAAACATAAAAGATATTACGGTTTATGGGCAAGAGAGTAACCAAACGACTTGGAAGCTTTCTAAGATGAACTTGGCTATTCGCAATATCAACTCTAAGTTTGTGGCTTGGAATACCGAAGGTTCTTTTTTAAAAGACGCACACCCTGACTTAAAAGCCGATTTTGTTATTGCCAATCCACCGTTTAATCAAAGCGATTGGGGTGTGGATATTTTGCAAGAGGATGCACGTTGGAAATACGGAATCCCACCCAAAGGGAATGCTAATTACGGTTGGTTACAGCATATGCTTTATCACTTAGCGCCTACGGGTGTTATGGCAACGGTATTGGCAAATGGTTCGTTGAGTTCTAACACCTCAGGCGAGGGCGATATCCGTAAAAACTTTGTAGATGAAAACTTAGTAGAATGTATTGTGGCTTTACCAAAACAATTATTCTATAACACTGGTATTCCTGCTTGTATTTGGTTTATGCGTAGGAATAAAACTAGCGACAAAACCTTATTTATTGATGCCTCTGAACTGGGCTTTATGAAATCTCGTGTGCATAGAGACTTCTCTGAAGAAGACATTGCTAAGATTTGTGATACTTACCATAATTGGCGTGCTTCGACAAGCTCAGCATCTAAATACGAAGATGAAAAAGGCTTTTGCAAAAGCGCATCGCTTAAAGACATACAAAAACACAGCTACGTATTAACTCCTGGCCGCTATGTAGGTATTCCAGACGAAGAGGACGATGGTATCCCCTTTGAAGATAAAATGGCAGAGCTAACCGCAACTTTAAAACAACAAATGCAAGAAGAGGAAGCGCTGAACCAAGAGATTAAAACACAACTGGCTAAAATTGGGTTTTCGTTATGAGTAGTGTTGTAGATAAAATTCCTGAGGGTTGGGTTGAAAAAACTTTGGGTGAAGTTGTAACCTTTCAAAGAGGTTTTGATTTGCCTAAAAAAGACAGAAAGGAGGGATTGTTTCCATTACTGGTTTCAAATGGTCAAGATGGGACACATATCGAGTACAAAGTTAAAGGGCCGGGTATTGTAACTGGACGAAGTGGTTCTTTAGGGAATGTTTTTCTTTCTGAACTAGACTTTTGGCCACTAAACACAACATTATGGATTAAGAATTTCCACAAAAATAATGTGAAGTATTGTTATTATTTTTTGAAAACTTTTCCATTTGAAAGATATAATTCAGGTTCTGGGGTACCAACGTTAAACAGGAATCATATTCATCCAATACTAGTCAAAATTCCAAAAGACCTCCAAGAACAAAAAGCCATAGCCCAAGTATTAACAGCTTTCGATGATAAAATAGAAAACCTACAAGCCCAAAACCAAACCCTAGAAACCCTAGCACAAACCATTTTTGCAGCGTGGTTCCTGCCTAGCCGGCAGGCAGGTGGGAAGTATCAAGTGGGCGATGAATTGCCAGAGGGGTGGCGTGTTGGGAAGTTGTCAGAGGTTGCAAAATTAAAATCTGGATATGCATTTAAATCCAAAGACTTTGTTGAAGAATCAAATTTTAAAGCAATAAAAATAAAAGATTTAAAAGGGAATGGAAAAATTAGTTTGAATGATATCTCAAGCGTTTCACAAGAAATTACAAAACTTGAAAGAGTACAATATTTTAAATTAAATGAAGGGGATATTTTGTTGGCAATGTCTGGTAACACAACAGGCAAAATAGGTATTATGCCATCTTCAGAAAATGAAATTTACTTAAATCAAAGAGTAGGTAAGTTTTTTATGAAACAAAGTAAATACAATAGCTTCTTGTATAATTTTTTGATGTCAGGTTCTTTCGAAGAAAAGATATTAGCAATGGGATACGGAAGTGCTCAGCCAAACATTAGCCCAAGCCAAATTGAAAATATCGATGTTGTTTATCCTGATGACCATAAAATGATGGAGTTTTCAAATATTTCAGGTCCTATATTTAAAAAAGTGCTAAAAAACACCACACAAATCCAATCCCTAGCCAAAACCAGAGACACTTTATTGCCTAAACTCATGAGTGGGGAGTTGCGGGTTGAGGGGTTTGGGGGGTAAATCTTATTTGATGTAAATATAAAATAGAATGTAAAAAGAAGTATATATAGCTGGTTATTAAGTTTTTTTTATTTGATGGTTATTTGATAAGGGTATGACAGAAACACAATTACATAAATTATTAGAAGAAGTAGTAAAACAACCTAGAGAAAGTGAATGGGTACAATTTAAACATAATTTTCACTCAGCAGAAGAAATAGGGCAAAGACTTTCTGCACTTGAGGAACATAACGCAGCTACGGCTTCGAGAATTATTCGAGACACATTAGCTTCTGGACTAATTAAAGATGATGACCCAACCACAAAATCGAGAAAGTATGCAAAATATATTCCTTTTTGGGCTTAATTCTTATTTGATGGATAAGCTTATATATGAATATGGACCCAAGCTAATGCCTTGTAAAATCAAGGTAATCTTATTTGATGGTTATTTGATAACAGTACTAAATAACACTAGAATATGGTAACTGAAAATACAATTGAACAATCCTTAATTGCGCAATTGATTGCACAAGGCTACACCTATCATTACGGCCCAGACATTGCCCCTTTTGGTGACAATCCACAAAGAGAAAATTTTGTTTCTGTTTTATTAGAAAATCATTTTAAAGATTCGCTTGAACGACTAAACCCTAATATTCCAGCATCAGCACTAGCGGAAGCTTACCAAAAAGTCATAAACCTAGGGACAGAAGATATTATGGAAAACAACGAGCGTTTTCATTCTTATCTAACTAACGGTGTTACGGTTGAATTTAATAAAGAGGGACGAACGGTTGGGGTAAATGCAAGGTTGATGGATGTTGAAGAGCCAAATAACAACTCTTTTTGGGTTGTCAATCAGTTGGTGGTAAAAGAAAACAATAGTGAAAAACGATTTGATGTCGTTTTGTTTATCAATGGTTTACCACTAGTCTTTATAGAGTTAAAGAGTGCTTTAAACGAAAAAGCCACGTTGCGTAGAGCTCACCAACAAATTGGTAACTACAAAACTGCGACTCCTAGTATTTTCTATTATAATTCTATTTGTGTTATTAGC
Organism: Aequorivita sp. 609; assembly: GCF_014212065.1. Taxonomy (NCBI): domain Bacteria; kingdom Pseudomonadati; phylum Bacteroidota; class Flavobacteriia; order Flavobacteriales; family Flavobacteriaceae; genus Aequorivita; species Aequorivita sp. 609. Next base: position 22,950 of record NZ_JACJVM010000017.1, read on the forward strand.
GATGGTATAGAAGCAAAGACCTCTAGTTTATCTGCTCCCTTTTCTCGTTTTCTAAGCTGGCGTGCGCCTGAGCTTATAGAAAATGATCCACGTACAGAATTGCAGATTCTCACAGAACATATGTTGGATAAAATGGTGCTTGTAAGGCTAATCAGGTACTGTACTGTTTTTGAGCAAGAAGAGAAAAAAGATGAAAAAACAGGTTTAATATTTCAAGTTAAAATCAAGAAGGTTGCTGCATATCATCAGTATTACGCAGTACAGAAAGCTGTAGAACAAACCATTCGTGCTACCCATAGCGAGGATGGCGACCGTAAGGTTGGCGTAGTTTGGCATACGCAAGGAAGCGGAAAGTCATTGTCTATGGTTTTTTATAGCGGGCAAATTATTGTGCAACCAGAGATGGAAAATCCAACCCTGGTAATTCTAACCGATAGAAATGATTTAGACGATCAGTTATTTAGCACCTTTGGAAATTGTAAAGATTTACTGCGTCAAACTCCCAAACAAGCCACAAGCCGAGATCATATTAAAGAACTTCTTAAGGTATCAGGTGGTGGCGTAATTTTTACAACTATTCAAAAGTTTGCACCTGCGGAGGGCAATGTTTTCGATACACTATCAGAACGCACCAATATTGTGGTTGTTGCAGACGAAGCACACCGTAGCCAATACGGTTTTAAAGCACGTGAGGTAGAAACAGACGATGGTTCAGAAATCCGTTATGGAAATGCCAAGTATTTGCGTGATGCGTTGCCTAATGCTTCTTATCTTGGATTCACAGGAACGCCAATTGAAAAAGAGGACAAAAGTACCCCTGCAGTATTTGGAAACTATATTGATGTATACGATATAAAACGAGCTGTTGATGATGGCGCTACTGTTCCTATTAGCTATGAGTCTCGATTGGTTAAAATTAAATTGGATGAAAAGACAACTGAATCTATCGATTCTGAAATAGAAGAAATAGCAGGAGTATCTGAGGAGCAATTAGAATATGCTAAAAAAAGAACGGCCAATATTGATGCTATAATTGGTCACCCAGAGCGCGTTAGAGATATAGCTGCCGATATCGTTTCGCATTTTGAAGCAAGACAGGAAGTATTTGAAGGAAAGGCGATGATTGTGGGTATGACACGAAGGATATGTGTTTTGCTATATAATGAAATCGTCAGGTTACGCCCCGAATGGCACCATGACGATATGGACAAAGGGGTTATTAAAGTAATAATGACCAGTTCTTCAGACGATGAAGCTATTTTACAACCTCATCACACCACTAAAAGTCAGCGGAAAGATCTTGCCATTAGAATGAAGGACACCACCGACGAATTAAAATTGGTGATTGTACGTGATATGTGGCTTACAGGATTTGATGCACCAAGTTTACACACCCTTTACGTGGATAAGAAAATGCAAGGGGCCAACTTAATGCAGGCGATTGCTCGGGTAAATAGAGTTTATAAAGATAAGCCTGGTGGGCTCATCGTAGATTATATTGGAATAGGTCAAGATCTTAGGAATGCTATGGCGGTTTATATGCAAAGTGGAGGTGAAGGCGCTCCTGTTGTAGATATTCGAGAAGCTATTGCTGGTATGTTAGAGAAGTTCGAAATTGTAGAGCAGATGTTCCATGGTTTCGACTATAAAGAATACTTCGAGGCTGAAACAAGCAGAAGGCTGCAAATTATTTTGGCGGGTCAGAACTTTATTCTATCCAGTGAGAAACTAAAAGATAGGTTTTTAAAAGAGGTAACGCTGCTTTCAAAACTTTATGCGATGTCTATACCAAGCCCAGAAGCGAATGCTATTAAGGATGTGGTTGCCTTCTTTCAAGCTATAAAAAGTAGGATTAATAAATTTACAGGCAGTAGTGGGAAGTCGGATTATGAAGTAGAAACAGCTATCAAGCAAATTATTGATGATAAACTAGCTAGTGATGGAATTGTTGATGTATTTGAAGCTGCTGGTATTGAGAGTCCGAAGGTTAGTATTCTCTCGGATGAGTTTTTACTTGAGGTAAAAAATATGCAACAAAAGAATGTTGCATTCGAGTTATTGAAGAAATTATTATGTGATGAGGTTCGGATTCGTAAGACCCGAAATATAGCCCAAGGGAAGCGTTTTTCTGAATTGTTGGAATCTGTTGTGAAGCGTTATCACAATAATCAGATAGATTCGGCTCAAGTTCTTCAGGAGCTATCAGAAATTGCCAAAGAGATGCGATTGGAAGATCACAAGAGTGAGGAGTTGGGATTGAGTCCAGAGGAGTATGCGTTTTATAGTGTTCTTTCTCAGAATGATTCGACTAAGATGTTGGATGATGAAAAAATGAAAGAGTTAATTCACACCATTGTCGATGTTGTTAGAAACAATGCTACCGTTGATTGGAGTAAACGTGATGATGTTCGTGCAAAGTTGAGATTAACGGTTAGAAAGATTTTAATGCGTTATGGCTACCCTCCTGATTTGGCTCGAATAGAAGCGGATCGTGTTATTGCTCAGAGTGAGAATTTGGCGGAGTTTTTTAGTGGGGTTTAGGAGAGAGGCTTTCTGATTTTACTTGATGATGAAGGAAGGTCACTCGAGTGGACTCGGACATTAGCGAGGGACCAACCAAGAGGAAAGCGATAGAACTCGAGGATTAGTGGGGAGTTGGGTATTCAATGGGGGCGGTAGATTTTCACATGTTCCGTCGAGCCTGAAAACCAGCACAGATTTTCATTTTCTTTTGTCTTTTGTGTTTTTATCAAAGCCTATAACGTTTACCATTTCGCGTAGTCGACTGCGGACGCGGTTGCCGTAACGGTCTTCGATTTCTTCGGCATTGAGGTTGGTGGTTATGTGGGTCATATTATTAGCAATTGAAGCTCTTCGACTGCCCTTCGGCCCTTCGACAAGCTCAGGACAGGCAGCTCAGGACAGGCTGCTCAGGAAAGGCGTGCCTAGGGCAGACTCAGGAAAGACAAGTTCAATAATCATAGAGAGTTTTGGTTTTAATTTATTTGGTTTTGATCTTTTGTGTTTTTAAAAGCTATTGATTTTAATTCTTGTTCAGCTCTTGATATTCCATATTTTGTCGCTATTTCTTTCCAGTGTCCTACAGCATTCAATACCTCTTCCATTATTTGTGTTGCTCTTTTTTTTGAAAGTCTGAAAAATTCAGCTACTTCCAGGGCTAAGTTTAAATCTAAGGAGTTATCTTCATCAGAAATGTTCAGTTTTAAACCTGTGCCAGTTTCGATTGGATTAATATCGTATGCTGGGGATAAGATCCATCCTTGGTTTGTTAATAAAAACCCATGGTTTCTAAGATGATCGTCTGTGTTTGTGACGCAAATACTAAATACAATTCTTCGCCAAAGTTGCTCTAGGTCTTGATCTACATTGGCTCCATTATTCTGTATAAACTCAACAAGTTCTAAATAACTGGCACCATCGGCGTGGTCTTGACCATCGGTATATCCAAGCATTGTCATGGCAGAAGCAAAATGTATTCGCTCTCCATTGGTTCCACGATCAAATCTCTTGGTGAGAAAAGTATAATAATTAGAAGAGAATTTTTGTGCTTTAGACTCTGCCATATTAATTCCTGCAGCAATGGCTAGTTCATAGGTTACAATTTCCCAACCTCCGATATCTCCCTGATCGTTTCGGCTAGGGAATTTGGCTATCCACAGGCCACCCTCATTGTCTACTATGCTCGCTTTAGGTCTTGCTCCACCTAAGGAAGCTCCAGGAGCGATTAACATACTTAACCATTTTACATAATCGGGATCGTCTATTACATTATCGTCTTCTAATCTCAAACTTATTTGTTCTAATTCTCTAAGAGAGGCCCAAGGTGGACTGGCCATTTTTTTATTGTCGTTTAAAAATGGACCATCTTCTTCCAATTTATATCTTAGTGCGCCCATTCTGTGGCCATCATATACTCCGAGAAGATAATCTGTTTCGAATAATTTTTTTTCTTCTCTCTCTTCCATTCGGGCAAGGGCAGCTTCTCTTCTTCGCATTAAAATACGGCCCCAACGATCTGGTGAGGAGTCAAGGAATATTCCAAAATTATCTTTATCATCGTTTAGATAATGTAATCCGGAATATAATTGCAAGCTAGGATCTAATAACTGCGCAGGTCCATTTTGTAGCCATTCTTCGAAATACTCGAAAGAAAACACTTCTTTACCTTTTAATCTGTCTGTATATAGGGTGCCCATTAGCGAAGGCTTATTCATCCCTGCCCAATGTGCATAAACACGTATTGTCTTTTTAAAGTTTTGTTTAGCCATTTTATTCTTTTCGTTTTGGCGCTCTCTCATTTGTACTGATACGAGCATCTTGTAATTTTCTACCTAATTCATCATCCTTGGCGAGAAGGAGAAAGTCCTTTTCTAAACCCAACACTTGTAAAACTAGGAGGTATGAACCAATACTTACCGTAGGTTTTCCTTTTTCAATTGCGGATAAAGTGGGTCTGCTAATATTTGCCCGTTCCGCTACTTGTTGGGAACTAAATTTTCTTCTCAAGCGTGCGAGCTTAATATTTTCTCCCAATTCGTCGAGAATCCTTCTAGTTTTCGGTAAAATCACCAATTTCTTTTTAGTCATAACGTAAATTATATTTTACAAATATAGTGTAATTTGTAAAATATATTTAACATTAATTGGAAAATTTCTTTAGATTATTGAATGTATAGACAGATAATGATTTTCTGGAATTGGATTAAAGCCCTCCAAATATAATTTAAGCACGTAGGTCTGAAAGGGTTTTATGTTCTCTGGAATGTGTGCGTGGATGTTAAATTGATGTGTATATCACTTGGATAAAAATTCTCTCAATGTGTCAATTATCAAACTGTTTACGATTTGTTGTAATATATCAGGAGTAGTTGAGGTAATAGGGAAGTCGGGTATGATTCCTTAGGTGAGCTTTTCTGTTTTTTAATCGCGATTCGCGATATGCAAATCACGTTAAGTTAATTGCGATGAGGTCTTCGAAACATATTGAAAGGAATGAAATTTTGAAGCGCTATTGCATTATCTTTTCAGCTTTTAAAACACTCAAGCACATGGCACTGGGTTAATTTGAAAATAAAATAGGATTCAGAGTTTTTATTTTCTTTTGTCTTTAGTGTTTTTGTCGAAGCCAATAACATTAACCATTTCACGGAGGCGACTGCGGACGCGGTTGCCGTAGCGGTCTTCTATTTCTTCGGCGTTGAGGTTGGTGGTTATGTGGGTCATATTATTAGCAATTGAAGCTCTTCGACTACTCTTCGACAAGCTCAGGACAGGCTGCTCAGGGAGACATTGTGTGTATCTTTCATATCTGGAGAGTAGGATTTCTCCCATTACGTTGCAATCGTTTCCGAAGTGTTTGCCTTCGGGTTCTACGCCTAAATCATCAAAACAGAAAAAGTGACTGTTACCGTATTGCTCAATGATGGAATATCCAATATTGTTAAATGCGAAAACAATATTTCTTGTGGGAATAATTTTATAGGGGCGATGGTGAGGAACTAAGTGGCGCATTAATTTCATTAATGTAGTTTTCCCACAACCTACTGGGCCGCTGAGTAAAATACCTTTGTTGATGTCGATATTGTACTTTTCACAGCTTACTTTGTCTTTGATAAAGTAAAGGCAGAGCTGGTAGATGATTGGATGATCTTCTTCGTGAATTTTAAAGTGTTTGCCGAATAGTATTTTTCCTTTTGCTGATAGATAGTTGAGCATTTTGGGAAAATCATACTGGATTGCGTTTCCTTTTATCTTTCCTAGCGTGAATTGTACACCGCCTTCGATGAGGATGTGCGGGGTTGCAGGGTGGTATTTTGGTAGGGTTATCATTTTGTGTCGGTTATCAATTGTCGGTTTTGTTTCGGTGCTTCGACAGGCTCAGCATGACTTTAAAAAGATTGAATACTACAGAGGTTCTTTGTAGTTTTTAACCTTGGTAGTCTTAAGGTTGTCTTGATTTTGGGACACTGGTGTTGACCGTTTTAATTTGAGTTCACTGGCTTTAAGCATCCAGCTTTTAGCTGATGCTTGCCAATCGGTCATTTTTATTTTTCCTCCAACTTTCCAACCGATGGCTGAGTAGTGTGCGAAGAATTTTTGAGCTTCGATTTTTGGCCATTTATTTTCAGAAAAAAAAGAAACTACTTCATTTTCGGTTTTCGGGAGTTCTCGTTTAAATCTGTTTTCTATAGGTTTATTATAGTTTATATATGATACCAACGGTTGTCCTGAATTTGGGACAGTTGAGTCCAAGGGTTGTCCAAAGGTTGTCCCAAAAATGAACAACCTAATTCTACTTCCTTTAAATGAATTGTGGGATGGGATATATTGGATGTACTTCCAATTATCGAGTTGTTTTAGACAACGATGATAGGTTGATTTGGAGCCAATTTTTGAGAGTTTCATTACCTCATCACGAATGATAATGAAGTCTTTTGGAAATCGGTTAATATTCCAATAATTGAACAGTGCCATGTATAAGCTTATATGGGTAGGGTTCAGCCTAGTGTCTTTTGCTATGGTCATAAAGAAAGCGTTTAGATGTGCTATGTAATTTACATTGGACATAGTATGAGATTCATATAGGAGCTTATGCGCGATTTTATCGTATTGAGTATTTATTCTCTTCTAGCACACGTTCGATTTCTTTTTCTTCATACAGGATGATTCCGCCTATCTTGGAATAGGGGAGGGTTCCGTTAAGTCGTAGGTTTTGTAGTGTACCAGGACTGATGGATAGCAATTCCATAACTTCAGAAGATTTTAGATACTTCTTTGGTTCTTGTGGTTTTAGACTTTGGATTACTTTTTTCATTTCCTCTAGAAGTTCTAGTTTAAACTCGTAGAGATCATCGGTGGTAAGAATTTCTACTGCCATAATTAAAGAATTTAGATTGTTAAAATAATCCCCGTGGGGAGGCGGGGATTATAAAAACTACCAAAGGGTTACGTTTTTTTAGATTGGTAGTTTTTAGCACGATTTGACCTTCGTGCTACAAAGGTTTGAAGAATGAAGAATTAAATTTCACAAGGTGTACCCAAGGTGGGTGTTTTTTTTGAGATCTGAGATTTGAGACGTTAGATGTGAGAGTAGATTTTTGGGCGTATAAATGGAATTTTACTAGAGAAAGAAGTTAACTGATTTTACTTTTTTTATTCCTATTTTGCTGAGGCTATTGAGGGCATAGGCTGAGTATGGAGTTTATTCGTCGGCTTGGAGGATTCTGTTTGTTAGACTTTGCTTTAAATTATCTAGGAATTTTGTTGGATGTATTTTTCTTGAACGGATTTCGATGAACGTGCGGTAGTAGTCTCCAAGCTCTATATTGAATGCTTCTTGAACTATTGAAGCAATATCTTTAATTTCTACTTGACCGTTATTAATTGATTTTACTGCGTGTAATGCGTAAATCAGTTCGATTAAATCCACTTTGTTTGCGGTCCATTGTAAAGAAGAGGTTGTGGTTAGAAATGTGTTTAGACGCGATGTGTTTTTTAATTTAAATAATTCCTTTCGCAGTCGGCTAATAAGCAGTTTGTGTGCAAATATTTTTGCAGTAATATAATCGTGGGAGGTGGAAAAGTTTTGGTCTATACAATAGTGTACCGCATCGAGATGAAATTTGACTTTGCCATTGCTGCGCAGGAAGTATTCTGAATCGCGATCTGTCCTTCGACGCTCTAGGTATTTATAAAATGTTCTGTGTTCGACAAAGTATTCTTGATAGGAAGCTATTTTCTCTTGAATATATTTTTTTATTTTTCTATTGCTGGTTTGTGGTCTGTTTAATTCAAAATCTGCTAGTGATATAAAATATATCATATATCCAGCAGGGATTGGTTTGATAGTTTTAAAAAAATAACATTCTTGATCTGGTGATAATAGTTCGATAGAAAGGAACCTTTTTCTTAACTTGTTTATGGCTTTTCTACAAAAATACATTCCCGTTTCGACTTCCTCGAATACCGAAGTTGACCCAGAGTTTAAAGTGACAATTTTCTGCTCTAGGTCGGCAACAATTTTCCTGCAATTTTTCATGGTAGATCAATTGTTGAGGTTTTGGAAAATGTAGGGGAGTGTACTGAACTAACCAATATAAGAAATTGCTTGAGGAAATACTAAAGTACTACCGTACTTAATTTACGGTTTAACCGTACAAAATATATGCTGTTTTACTTATATGTTTGTTCTGTTGCCTAGTGTTCATAGGTTTTTGTTTTGTTATAGATTTTTTTTTGAGAATGAAATTTAATGATTTGACCATCGTTCTAATTAAAAGCTTCCCATTAGTAGTAGAGTTTTATCGAGAGTTATTTAAAGAGATTAGTGAGGCTGATTCGAGATATCAATTTAATATTGAAACTTGTTTTAATTATGATGATGCCGTTGTTTTGTTTGAACGATTGAGAATGGCTAGGAAACGAATTGATCTTGTTGTTCTAGGTTTAAATGTTCCGGATTGTTCTGTTGATAGGCTTTTATTTGGAGAGGATATAGGTGTATTAGTTCGTAAGAATCATCCAGAGGCAAAGATTGTAATCACTACTGCTTTTAAGAATAATTATAGGATCAGCTCTATTTTAAAGAACATAGATCCAGAAGGGATCTTAGTGAAGTCTGACGTTAATACAGCCACATTTAAGTATGCGATATTGGAAGTTTTGAATGATTCTATTTTTTATAGTAGAAGCGTTTCAAGGTGGATAAATAATTCAAGGAATTGTGACTTCGCGCTTGATAATTGGGATCACAAATTACTATATGCGTTATCTCAAAATGTAAAAACTAAGGAGCTTACCCAATACCTGCCTTTTTCCCTTTCAGCTATAGAGAAACGAAAAAAACGCATCAAGCTTTTATTTGGTATTGATGATGGAGATAATCGTCAATTAATATCTCTGGCTCGTCAATATGGTTTTATTTAATTGACATTTTTTAATAACTCTTTTTGATGGTTCAATACGATTCTTAAATTATTTATGTCTGAGCTAATTCTACTCTCTAATACCTTAGCATAAATCTGAGTGGTGGATAGCTTTGTGTGGCCGAGTAGTTTTGATACGGTTTCTATTGGCACCCCGTTGCTTAAGGTTACAGTTGTAGCAAAGGTGTGTCTTGCACTATGAAAAGTTAGATACTTGTTTATTTTTAGTTCCTTAGCTATTTCTTTTAAATATATATTGAGTTTTTGATTTGAGTAGACTGGCAAAAGCTTATCGCTATTTGTCATTTCATCTTTATATTTATGGATGATATTTTCTGCAACATCTAGTAGCGGGATTTTAATGGGATGGTCTGTTTTCTGTCTTTTTGTGAAGATCCAATCTTTACCGTCTATACCTTTTACGATGTCATTTTTCATAAGGTTTTTCACGTCTATATATGAGAGGCCGGTATAACAACTGAAGATGAAAATATCTTTAGTTCTATTTTGATAAGTATGAATGAGTTCGGTGTTGATTAACAAGTCTAGTTCTTTTTGGGAAAGGTAATGTCTTTCATTTTTGACAAATTTGAGTGAGAAATTTGCGAATGGATCGCGTTCCACCCATTCTAATTTTACTGCTAGATTGAGTAGCTTCTTTAATCGCTCCAGGTGTTTCATTACGCCATTGTTTGTTAGGGGTCTTGATTTTTGTATTTGTGCAACATTCCGTCGTAGAAAATTTTCAAAGTCGATTATAAAAGCATAATCGAGGTGCTCTAGATATATGTCATCGGTATTTCTTTGAATCTCTAGAAATCTCTTAATATAGGTTTCTGTTGTGTAATAGTTTTTTAGGGTTCCTGGTTTTAATACAGACTTCATATTGAATTTGTGGTATTCTGACAACTGGATGAGTGTTTTCCTTATTTGATCTTCCCCTCGATATCTTGCTATTACGGTTTGGGGGGTAATTAATTTTCGTTCTTTTTTAAGCTCTCTGTATGCCTCATCGATTTGGATTAGAACCTGATTTATGTGATTGTTGATTTGACGGGCCTCCGCGCTGTTTCCCTTGAGCCTAGAAACAGAAGGTTCCCACAAGTCTGTAGTAAATTTTATTTGAATACTAAACCTCTTAAACTTGCCATTGACTGTTATTCTTGCATATAGAGGTGTTTTTCCTTTAGATTCTTTTTCAAATCTTGGTAGGAGCATTACAGAAAAGGTGTCCGATTTCCTCATAATATTTTACGTTTTCTAATTAATAAATCTTTGAAAACGAAGGTCAAATCAGAGGTTTTGCGAAATAATCCTTTTTAAAAAGGGTGTCCGATTAGGGTACATTTTATATGATTTCGAACCAAATTTAATGGTTTTTTGCTATGAATTCGAAAACGAAAAAACCCTGTAAATCATATGATATACAGGGTTTTAGTGTTGTTTGGTGGTTTTTCTTGTCGAGATGAGAGGATTTGAACCTGCGACCCCACGCCCCCCAGACGTGTACGCTACCAGACTGCGCTACATCTCGATTATAAGAGCACAAAAATACCCAAAATCCAAATCTTTACAATAGGTGAGGTTTAAATTCCGTAAAACACTCAACCTAATTCAACCTTTTTAAATTGAAAAGGAGTTTTGATGTCATTTTATTTCAGGCACAATAGTAGTTTCCAATACTCAGATAACAAATCTTAATAAAAATTAAACGTCTTTTCCTTTAAAAGTTGCTATTTTTACCGTTCGAAAATTATTGAAGAGAATATCATGAGCGAAACTATTGAAAGAATTAAATGCCTTATCATTGGGTCTGGGCCGGCAGGTTATACGGCAGCGATTTATGCTGCACGCGCAGACTTGAAACCTGTTGTTTATACTGGGATGGAACCAGGTGGACAGTTAACTACAACTACAGAAGTTGATAACTTCCCTGGATATCCTGAAGGTGTTGATGGACCTACTATGATGGTGCAGCTACAACAACAAGCTGAGCGTTTTGGAACTGAAGTTAGAATAGGAATGGTTACTAATGTAGAGTTTAGTGATAAAGTTGGAGGAATTCATAAAATTACTGTAGATAATAGCACTCAATTAGAAGCAGAAACAGTTATTATTTCAACTGGTGCTACAGCTAAATATCTAGGTCTTCCAAGTGAACAAAAATTACGCGGGGGTGGAGTATCTGCTTGCGCAGTTTGTGATGGATTTTTCTACAAAGGACAAGACGTTGCTATTGTAGGAGCTGGCGATACTGCTGCTGAAGAAGCTACTTATTTATCTAATATTTGTAATAAAGTTACAATGCTTGTTCGTAAGGACTATATGCGTGCTTCAAAAGCGATGCAACACAGAGTAAACAACACTAAAAACCTTGAAGTTCTATATAATACTGAAGTAGACGAGGTACTAGGAGATTCTGTGGTTGAGGGATTAAGAGTAGTAAATAATCAAACTGGAGAGAAATCTGATATAGAAATCACAGGTTTGTTTATTGCAATCGGACATAAACCTAACACTGACATATTCAAAGGACAAATTGATATGGATGAGACAGGTTACATCATCACTAAAGGAAAAACTACTAAGACAAATATCCCTGGAGTTTTTGCGAGTGGAGATGTTCAAGATAAAGATTATCGCCAAGCAGTAACAGCTGCTGGAACTGGTTGTATGGCGGCGCTAGATGCAGAGCGTTACCTTGCAACAATTGAAACAGAATCTGAAGTTACTGCAGAGTAATTTACAAACTATATAAACATAAAAATGCCGCAATTGTTGCGGCATTTTTATTTATAATGATAAGCAAACTATTTAAATTTTAGTAAAAGTTAAGAGTTCAGTGTCTCCATCTCCACCACTTATATCTGAAAGTTCTATTTTTACATTACTCACCGAAACTATATCCCAGTCGTCATTTAATTCGTCAAAAGGTTCCATTTCACTGAATTGAAGCACCAACTCTTCGCCACTGTTAGATGAGTTTTGATAAGACCAAGTTCCTGGCTCAGTTAAAATATCGTTTTTAGCGCTTACTGTACCATCTTCATTAAATGTAAATGAAAAACTTTGAAAATCGGACGTGTGATCTGATGTGCCATCAACCATTTTGGTTATTTTCCATTTTCCTTGCGGAAGCGTGGTTCTAATGTTTTCAAATTCATCTGTTTTTACGTTGCCTGCATCATCATCAGAATTGCAAGAAAATAACGTTACTACTGCTAATATTAAAAGGAGTTTTTTCATAGTTGATTTTTTACAAATTTCGGTTTTTATGAATAAAGAACGCTTAAAATTGTATTAAATTTTAAAAACCTAACAAATTCTTGTGAAAATGTTAGGTTTTTAATTATAGTATGCTGTCTTTCAATTCTTATATCTTTTTCACACTACCTGAATGACTTTTATTACTTTCTATAGAAGATGGATCGCCGTGGTAGTTAATTTCACCTCCGCTACTTACATTCGTTTTTAAATTTTCTCGAACATTAACAATTACTTCAGCGCCACTTGATGCTTCAGCTTTACAGTTAATTACTAATAGTTTTTTCGCATTCAATTCACTGCCACTAGAAGCATCGGCGTTTAAGAAGGAAGCTTTTCCGGAAACTTCCATATCTGCCCCACTACTAGTTTTAGCATTTACCTCCTGTGCAAACACTTCTACTTTCAAATCGGCGCCGCTACTGCTTTTTAAGGTGAGGTTTTGACTTTTTATAATAGAATTTCCAACTACGTCGGCACCGCTACTAGCTTCAATAGTATTTAACTCTTTAAAAGTAACGTATACTTTTTTAGCTTTAGAGCTTCTGATATTTTCTGAAGTGGTAATGTGAAGTTTTCCATTTTCAATATCGGTTTCAATATACTGATGAAGATTTTCATCGGCTTCTACTACAATTTTGTTTTCACTACCTTCAGTAAGATACACATCTAATCCAGCACTGCCGCGAACTTCTTCAAAATTTTCTGAAACACTACGTTCTTTAGTTACAATATTTCCATTTCCTTTTTCACCTATATCGATATTAAAATTACATGCGCTTAAAAGCAATGCAATTCCAAATAAGGTGATTATTTTTGATATTTTCATAATTGATTAGTTTAATTGTTTAAAAATGGAATAGTCGTTGAATTAGACTATTATATGTTTTTAAAATCTTCTTTCACCTCTTCCTCCCAGCTTTTTTGAGGTGCTGAAACAGAGTCTATTTCAATATTTATGATTTTAGTTGAATCGGTAGCATTCTTAGATTCTTCAAATGATTGACAGTCCAAGCATTGAAATGAATCTTTTAATACTCTGAAATAATGTTCATCATTACTCCATTTTTTTATCTCGTTTAACTCTGTATTGTATTTTATGTAAGAATTAATTGTTTCATCTGGATTTATTACAGTTCCTTCAGGTAGATAAATAGTTATATCAATTTCTTGATCACGAAATTTATTTGCCGTATCTGTAGTAAAATAACCATCAAGAATTAAATTGTTGTTTTCAATAGTATAATTGTATGAAATAGCTTCGGCTCGCTTTTTTGCATTCAGGTGGTTACTACCTTCTGCAGCTTTTTCGATTACTATTTTACCAATTGAATCTTTTGAAGTTTTAATGTTTAAAGAAATATCAGTCGAATAGATAATCTGCTTCTCATTCTCGTCGTACTTTAATTCCCAATCGCTATCCTGCCTAACTTCATAACTAAAAGCTTTATTAGCTCGCATTGATATCTGTAAGGTATCGTTTGATTTAATTAATAGGGCTTGCTCTTGAATAAAATTACCATCATACGCTTTTTCGGTTGCCTGCTTGATGCCGATTACTGCCAATCCAATTATCGACAATGCCCAAACTACAATAAGTAGTATTTTAACTGTTGAATTCATTGATTTCAAGTTGCTTATCAACAACTTTAATCCCAAAACAAAGAGTGCAAAAAACGGTATCCCAATAGTGAGTAATGATAATAGTGCTACTAGCCACATTAATCCATTTGTAGTGTCGACCATAGTAATGTATTCTGCTATTTCATTATTCCCCCAATAATCGATAGACCCGAAGGTAAAAAATCCAATTATTAAGCTGATAAGTGTGAATAATGAAACTATGATTATCATAATTCCGATAAACTTTACGAATACTTTAAAAAGACCGACGAATACGTTTCCCAAGGAATCGAAAAAACCTGTGGTACCCGTTTTTATTTTATTTCCATATTTGTCATAATCGACGTTTTTTACGCGATCTGCCACATTATCGAAACCCTCTTTAAACTTTCTTTCGATATTTGAAATGTTTACCGGCTCGCCTTTCATCTTCAGTTTATCAGAAGTTGTAACTGCCGCAGGAACTAATATCCACAATAAAATATATACTAATATTGGAGATCCTAAGCCTGCAACCACCAACAGAACCCAAAGCAGTCTAATCCATATAGGGTCTATTCCTATATAATGACCTATACCTGAGGATACCCCTGATATAAACTTATTGTCTATATCTCGAAATAGTTGTTTGCGTGTATTGCTATTGCTGTATGAAGCATCGGAATTTGCATCTTCAAAAATCTCATCGTCAACCTCATAATCTTCAGGCTGTCCCATAATGGCAATAACTTCATCTAGCGTTTGCTGAGTAATAACCTGAGTTGGACTCTTGGTTTTTTCAAAGAAAAGTTCTCCAATACGTGCTTCAATATCCTGCATTATTTCTTCTCTTCCATCAGCACCTTTTAGCGACTTTCTAATGGCGTCTAGGTAGCGTGAAAGCTTCTCAAAGGCATCTTCATCTATATAAAAAGAAGTGCCTGCCAAATTTATGTTTACTGTCTTGTTCATTTTTTGTTTTTTTCGCTGGTTACTATGGTTACGGCCTGTTGCAGTTCGCTCCAGGTGTTGTTCAATTCGGTTAAAAATAATTTACCTTTTTCTGTAAGGCTATAATACTTACGTGGTGGTCCGCCGGTAGATTCTTCCCAACGGTAAGCAAGTAATCCAGCATTTTTAAGCCTTGTGAGCAGCGGATATATTGTACCTTCCACGACAAGCATTTTTGCGTCTTTTAAGGTTTCAAGAATATCTGAAGTATAAGCCTCACCGTCCTTTAAGATGGATAGGATACAAAACTCCAAAACCCCTTTTCGCATCTGCGCTTTTGTGTTTTCGATTTTCATTTCTTAATTATTTGTTTTGTGTAACTCATGTTCGTTATTGATGATTATTGAATAGGGGAGTGCGCTAGTTTGTTCTTGGCATTGTTGATTAGTCAATGCACTATCATACTCCTTATGTATTGGCGTACTTATTCCCAAAAATTGAATCGTAGCAGCCAAAAGAAAATTAACTATTGTGCTCATATTGATTTATTTTTTGGCTGTCAGTTTTTATAAATGGAATGTTAAGTGGGTATTTATATAATTGGCCGCGCGATGCGTGAATAGAAGCATTTATTACAGCGTAAATTTCAAAAACAAATAATGCCAGAAATAATATTATTACAAGACTAATCAATACGAGGTATCCCGATAAATTTTGAATGTTGTTTATGGAGAACATTCCGTCATTAAGGTTGATACTTTCTGCTAACGAAATAATATCTGAAGCAAAAATTATGATAAAAGGCAAACATAACAGTCCAATTAGTATAGTATATAATAAAGTACTTAACTGAAAATTGATGGCTTGCTTTCCATGATCATCTATAAAAGCTTTTTCCTTATTAAAAGTCCATATTAATAAAGGAGCTATAAAGTTCGCAAAAGGGAAAAAGTATTTTAAGAATGTTGATAAGTGTATAAAAACACTCGTATTTTTTTGATTTTCTGTTATTGTAGTTTCCATAGCTTGATATTGTCTTATGCAAATATATGTCTAAAAGACAGTAGTGTGTTACGCATAGTACTATAATTAACATTTATTTAACATTAGTATGTTTGAGTTTTAAATGTTTAAATAAATTTATTATGTTGTTGGATATTAGGGTTTTGGAATGTTATAGTTGCCTTGAAGCTTGTGTTTCTAGGTGTTCATCAAATATTGAAGAGATAAAGTAACTTAAAAAGAATAATTGAAGTAAGATGGTAAAATTCATTGATAGCGATAAATAGATCTACCTAATATTTTAATAAAACAACAACTTGTTTTTAATTTTACTGAACTTTAAAACTATATTTATCAATATATTCGTGTAAAATATTCTTCTGATGAAACTAAGTCCGAGTAAAATCAATTCATTTTTATTATTCAAACTTCCTTCTGCTTACTTCACAGGAGTACGAGTAAAATCGATTACAGATACTACTTGTGTTACCTCTGTAAAACACAGATGGATAAATCAAAATCCTTTTAATTCAATGTTTTGGGCTGTGCAAGGTATAGCTGCCGAGTTGAGTACTGGGGCAATGGTGATGGATAAAATTAAAAAAAGCAACAAAGGGATTTCCATGTTAGTGCTAAATAATAAAGCTACTTTCACCAAGAAAGCAAAGGGTAGAATTATGTTTCATTGTAATGATGGTGATAAAATAGACGACGCAATTAAAAGAACGATTGCTACTGGTGAAGGTCAAACTATTTGGATGAAATCTGAAGGAAAAGACTCGAAAGGAGATACGGTTTCTATATTTGAATTTGAGTGGACGCTAAAAGTAAAATGATTTAATCTCCCGAACATTAAAGGGTTAGCGTTGTTAATTTTCGTTTAACAAATCTTTAACAGTGTTAATCTTCTATGAAATATTTAAAGATGACTTATAATTCTTATATTTATGTTGAATTTAAAAATAAACCCTTCGCGTATTGATTAAACTTCTACCTAATCTAATTTATAAAATTTTAATTAGCTATGGCAAGAGCAATGTTTGATTATACCAAAGCTGTACTTGCAAAAGTCAGTTTTGATGTCAATTTGTTCTGCAAAGAATTGAAAAAAGCGTTAACCCGTTTACTTCCTTATGAAATTGAGGAATTAAAATTGTGGATTGATTCGCTTATCAAGCAGAACCCCCAACTAGATAAATGTTTAATGTATTTAAATACATGAAAAATAAATCCCTCTATATTTTAGAGGGATTTATTATTTTACTACTTCTATCGTTTTAATTTCCAATCATCTTACCATAAGTAGGAGAGCTAACTTTCCCATCGGTAAATTCATTTAATTCAACCTCATTTTTTTGAAGTGGCGCTGGTCTTCCTGCTATATCTTGCAATGCTTGGGCTAATAAAGGTTCGTTCATATCACCAAGTTGCCCTAGATTGAAATAATTTTCTTTTAAATAAATATCAGGAGCCAATCCATTTATAAAGTCGGTATGACCGTTTTTATTTGCAGTTTTATACACCAATGGAAGCATGCAATAAGTATGGCTAGGGTCTGAAAGTTGTTTACTAAAGCTTGGCGCCGGAGCGTCGTAAAGTAAAAACGAAGCTTGGAATTTTCCAGTAGTGGTATCGCCAATTTGTACAGTATTTATATATGGGTCAAGTCCGTTTAAAACCAATTCACTTGCCGAAGCAGAACGTTTCGTTGTAATGATATACACTTTGTTTAGATTTAAACTATTAGTACTAGAGCCATTACTTATTTTGTTGTCGAATAAGCCATTTTCAGCTCTTTCTTCTTGTCTGTCTTCATTCCAAAACTCCTGATAAAACAATTCACCATTAAATTGACCTGTAATCATACTAGCCAGATCTGTTGCAGTTTCTACAGAACCACCGCCGTTATAACGTAAGTCTAAAACTAAATCGGTTACTCCTTCTGCTTGAAATTCACCAAAAGCATTATTAAGTTCTACATCATAATTCCTTGTAAACGAATTATACATTAAATAACCAATTTTGCGACCATTTACGTCTAAGGTTGTTGCTTTATATACTGGGTTTTCGGTGTATTGGTTTTTTGTTAATTGAACAGTTTCTCCGGTTGGTAAAAATTCGGTACCATTATAAGTTGCTAAGCCAATGGTATAGCTTTCACTTGATAATAATTCTTGGTAGTTGTTGTCGTTTAATTGTTGCCCATCAATTGTTGTGAAAATATTTCCTCTTTTTAACTCCTTGTCTTCGGCATCCGTATTAGGAAGAACATAACGTACATATCCAAATACATTGTTGCTCGCATCGGGATAATAAACTAAGCCGTATTCCATTCCATTACTCAAGGAAATTCCGTTTAAAGCATTTTCGATAACATTGTAGTCATCAAAAAGATTACTGAAACGATCTTGTGACGATTTTAAATAGGCGAATAAAGATTCAGGAGAGTCGTATGTTTTTAAAAAATTATTTCTCTCAGCATCATTTGCAAAGGCGTTATTCGCTAATTCTGGTGTATCCTCTTTGTAGAGATAGTAGTAATTAAGTCCACGATACACAAAATTTTGAATATCTAGCGTAGTAGCTGTTTGTAAAGTGTCATCCATATCTTTAAAGCAGGAAGCTAAAAGAAACGAACTCATTAGGACTGTAGCAAAATGTTTTACTTTCATAAAAATGGTTTAAATGCGTAGTGCTATAAAAACTAATAAATTAAAAATTATATTGTAACGATAAAAATAAACATTTAAGACTGATGTTTATTAGCCATATATAATGTTTTAAAAATACATTATTAAAATAAAGTAACAATTATTCATTTGGCTCGTCTTTTAAATAGAGCGCCAAAATATTAAGCTTAGATTATGAATCAGGTAGAATTTTTAGAAATCGTTTCCCCTTTTAAGGATAAGCTGTATCGCTTAGCTAAAAGAATCTTGATTTCTAATGATGAAGCTGAAGATGCGGTACAAGAAGTGTATTTAAAATTGTGGAAAGCAAAGGCAAACATTAAAAATTATGGCAATGTAGAAGCTTTCGCAATGACGATGACAAAGAATTTTTGTTTAGATAGGTTGAAGTCGAAACAAGCTTCAAATTTGAAGTTAGTGCACACTAATTTTCCTACAAGTGGAAATATTGAGCGTAACTTAGAAGCAAATGAAGGTGTAGATATGGTTTTGAAAATTTTTGAAGATTTACCAGAACAACAGCGAATTGTAATTCAGTTACGAGATGTTGAACAACTTGAATTTTCAGAAATAGCGAAGATATTGGATAGCAACGAAACAGCAATTAGGGTAGCGTTATCCCGAGCTCGAAAAACGGTTAGAAATTTGATGATTAAAAAATATAATTATGGAATTAGCTAAAATAGAACAGCTACTTAATGCCTATTTTGAAGGTGAAACAAACTTAGAAGATGAGAAAATTCTTAGAGATTATTTTCTTAATGAAAATGTGCCAACGCATTTGCTTCAATACAAACCGATTTTTGTAGGCATAGCGGCAGCTCGTATGGAGCGCCTTCAGAAGGAGATTGATTTGCCAAAATCTGAAACTGCGGCATTTACAAACTGGAAATATATAGCTGTAGCAATATTGGTTTTATCCTTTTTGGTTGGAGGAGTTTATTTTTCTCACTCCAATAAGTTAACACCTGAAGAAAAAGAAGCTTTAGCTGCTTTTGAAGAGAGTAAAAAAGCAATGTTACTGCTGTCACAAAATCTTAATAAAGGTGCAGAGCGACTTAGTTTAGTAAATCAATTTAGCAATGCAAAAGATAAAGTATTTGAATAAAGGATAAACAATTTGAAATAACAATCTAAAATAAATATACAATGAAAAAAATAGCAATATTAATAGCACTAGTTATAGCGCCTTTTATTTCGGGAGCTCAAAACGCATTCGACTTTTTAGAGGATGAGAAAAATGTTACATCTGTAATTGTAACCAAAAATATGTTCAAATTATTGAGTAAAATGGATTTAGACTCAAGCGATCCTGAAGCTCAGGCGTATTTAAAAATGGTTAACGATTTAGACTATATTAAAATCTATACTACCGAAAATCCAGCAACGGCAAAAAAGATGAATGAAACTGTTGCGAAGTACATAAGTAGCTCAAAAAACCTAGGTGAGCTTATGCGCGTAAAAGATGAAGGAACAAATGTGAAATTCTATAGCAAAGAAGGAAAAAATGAAAACTATGTTAGCGAACTTCTTATGAATCTTGACGGAATCGTAGATGGAAAACCTACTACTGTAATAATGAGTATAACTGGAAATATCGATTTAAAAAGAATTTCAAAACTTACGCAGGATTTAAAAGTTCCTGGAAGTGAATTATTGAAAGACCTTGATAAAGCTAAAAAACAATAATATGAAATATCTTAAATATTCATTATCTATAATTTTGGTTGCTTTAACTCTAGTTTCGTGCTCGGAAAAATCACTTCAGAAATACCTTGTAGAAAAGCAAGACGATGAGCATTTTGTAAAAATGGATCTTGCAGCAAGTTTATTACAAGGAAAGGAGAACACTTTTACCGATGAAGAGAAAAAGACTTTAAGTACAATTAAGAAAGTAAATATTGTAGCTTATCCATTATCTAGTGGAGATTCTGTAAATTATGAAAGTGAGCGTATTGAGGTTAAACAAATTCTTCGCCAAGACCAATATAAGGAGCTTGCGAGGTTTAATAACGATCAGTGGGATGCAACTATAAAATTTACGGGAGAAGAAGATGCTATTAATGAATTAATAGTTTTTGCAAGCGACGACAATCGTGGATTTGCGGTTTTGAGAATTCTAGGGGATGATATGCGTCCAGATGAAATTTTTAAACTTGTAAAAGGGGCTGATAAAAATGATTTAGACTTTTCGAAGTTTGGTGGTTTAGGTGAAATATTTAAAGACTAATTTTCAGTAGATTAATAAAACAAAAAGGCTTCATCGCAATAGTGATGAAGCCTTTTTACATTTATAAGTAGAATATTAAATTCCAGTATAGTTACTTGGAGTAATTTGTCTCATCTCTTCTTTAACGCTTTCAGGAACATCTAAAGTTTCTATAAAGTTGGCCATAGAATCTTTATTTATTTGTTCGTTGGTACGTGTCAATCCTTTTAATGCCTCATAAGGATTTGGGTACCCTTCACGTCTTAAAATTGTTTGAATCGCTTCAGCTACTACAGCCCAATTGTTTTCTAAGTCTTGTTTAAACTTAGGTTCGTTTAGTAATAATTTGTTCAGACCCTTAAGTGTAGATTTAAATGCGATAAAAGTATGTCCTAAGGGAACACCAACATTGCGCAACACAGTGCTATCGGTTAAGTCACGCTGAAGTCTACTAACAGGTAGCTTAGCTGAAAGGTGTTCAAAAATTGCGTTTGCAATTCCTAAGTTTCCTTCGCTATTTTCAAAATCGATTGGGTTTACTTTATGTGGCATTGCGCTACTTCCTACTTCACCTTCTTTAATTTTTTGCTTGAAATAATCCATAGATACATAAGTCCAGATATCTCTGTCCAAATCGATAATTATCGTATTAATTCGCTTTAAACAATCAAATAGCCCAGCCATATGGTCGTAGTGCTCAATTTGAGTGGTTGGGAAAGAATGGTGTAGACCAAGAGTATCTTGAACCAATTTTTTTCCAAAAGAAAGCCAATCTGTATTTGGGTATGCTACTTTATGAGCATTGAAGTTTCCTGTAGCACCACCAAATTTAGCGGCATTTTTAATATTCTTTAGAATTTCAAACTGCTCTTCAATTCGAACAACAAAAACATCTAGTTCTTTTCCTAAGCGAGTAGGTGACGCTGGTTGTCCGTGAGTACGGGCAAGCATAGGGACATCTGCCCATTCTTTAGCTAGTTTTTTAAGCTTGTCTAATAATTCGTTTAAAAGTGGAGTATATGCCTCTACAATAGCATCTTTAATAGAAAGCGGAATAGCAGTGTTGTTTATATCTTGAGAGGTTAGTCCAAAGTGAATAAACTCCTTATATTTTTGAAGGTTGAGGTTATCAAATTTTTCTTTTATAAAATATTCAACAGCTTTTACATCGTGGTTTGTTACTTTCTCTGTCTCCTTGATTTTTTGGGCATCTTCAACCGAAAAATCTTTATAAAGCGCACGAAGTTCATTAAAAAGAGATTTATCAAAATCTTTAAGTTGCGGAAGATCTAATTCAACTAACGCGATAAAATATTCAATTTCAATAAGAACGCGATAACGAATTAGCGCCTCTTCAGAGAAATAAGGAATAAGACTAGATGTTTGATTGGTATACCTACCGTCTATAGGTGAAATAGCTTGTAGTGCCTTGATATTCATAGGTTCAAAAAATTTAAGTTGCAAATATACAAAATGCAAGAATGTTTTTGGTGTGAGTTTATCTATTAAGATTCTTTAAATCAAAGGATAAAAGCTCACTTTGCTGTTATTAATTTAAATAGAAGACTCCGATTCAATTTTATGCGAATCGGAGCCAATGTGTTTATAAAGTTTATTGCTATAGTTAAACCAGATTCTTACACTTGAAGTACTCCAAGATTAAATGGTTTTGTAATAGGTGAGTGGTCTGCTGCTTCAATTCCCATAGAAATCCATTTTCTTGTGTCTAAAGGATCGATTACAGCATCTGTCCACAATCTTGCAGCTGCGTAATAAGGAGAAATTTGCTTGTCGTAACGCGCTTTAATTTTATCGTAAAGCTCTTTTTCTACTTCTTCAGTAATTTCTTTTCCTTGTTTTTTTAGTGAAGCGGTTTCAATTTGTAAAAGTACTTTTGCTGCACTATTACCACTCATTACTGCTAATTCAGCACTTGGCCAAGCAACAATTAATCGAGGGTCGTAAGCTTTGCCACACATAGCGTAGTTTCCTGCACCGTAACTATTTCCTATTACTATGGTAAACTTAGGAACAACACTGTTACTTACAGCATTAACCATTTTGGCGCCATCTTTAATAATTCCGCCATGCTCGCTTTTACTACCAACCATAAATCCTGTTACGTCCTGTAGGAAAACTAATGGAATTTTCTTTTGGTTGCAGTTAGCAATAAATCGAGTTGCTTTATCTGCACTATCACTATATATAACTCCACCAAACTGCATTTCGCTGGGTTTAGTTTTGGCTTTTGTAGTTTTTACCAAGGTTCGTTGGTTAGCCACTATACCTACTGCCCAGCCATCAATTCTTGCGTATCCGGTTAAGATAGTTTGTCCGTAGCCTTCTTTATATTCTTGAAATTCACTATCGTCTACAAGACGTTTAATGATTTCACGCATATCGTATTGCTCACTTCTAGACTTAGGTAAAATACCGTATATATCTTGAGGGTTTTCTTTTGGTTTTACAGCTTTTTCGCGATTAAAACCAGCTTTTTCAAAAGAACCAATTTTAGACATAATATTTTTAATAGTGTCTAAAGCTTCTTTATCATCCTTCATCTTGTAATCTGTAACTCCACTAACTTCACAGTGAGTAGTAGCACCTCCAAGAGTTTCATTGTCGATGCTTTCGCCTATTGCAGCTTTTACAAGATAACTTCCTGCTAAGAAGATACTTCCAGTTTTATCCACGATTAAAGCTTCATCGCTCATAATTGGAAGATAAGCACCACCAGCAACGCAACTTCCCATAACAGCAGAAATTTGAGTAATACCCATACTGCTCATTACTGCATTGTTTCTAAATATACGGCCGAAATGCTCTTTGTCTGGGAAAATTTCATCTTGCATTGGTAAGAATACTCCTGCGCTATCCACTAAATAAATGATAGGAAGTCTGTTTTCTATTGCAATTTCCTGTGCCCGTAAGTTTTTCTTAGCTGTAATAGGAAACCAAGCTCCAGCTTTTACAGTAGCATCATTGGCAACAACTATACATTGTTTTTTCTTTACATAACCAATTTTTACAACTACACCAGCACTTGGAGCACCGCCGTATTCTTCATACATTTCATCACCGACAAATGCACCAATTTCAATACTTGGGCTGTTTGGGTCTAAGAGGTAGTCAATACGTTCGCGGGCGGTCAACTTACCTTGGGCGTGTTGTTTTTCTATTCTTTTTTTACCACCACCAAGCTTTACTTTGGCAAGTTTATTTTTTAAATCTGAAACCAGTAATTTATTGTGGTCTTCGTTTTTATTGAAGTCTAAATCCATTTTTTAATTGGTGTTTTGGCTAAAATACAAAATGCCTTTAAAATGTTTTGAATACTCTGAAAACTTTATTTTGAAGTGATTTAATTTAATGAAATCGAACTTTAAAATAGGTGGACAGCTCTATTTGTTGGTTTTATGTAAATGAAGGGTTTAGTATGAAACGTATTCTTTGATTTCTAAACCGTAACCAATCATTCCTACACGTTTAGTTTGTTCGCTATTTGAAATCAAACGAATTTTATGAATACCTAAATCGTGAAGAATCTGTGCGCCAATTCCGAAATCTTTGTTGTCCATTTCAATTCTTGGAGCTTTAGCAATTTCATTTGGTTTTTGCTTTTCTTTTAAATCTTTCAAACGGCTTAAAAGGTTTAAAGATTGGCTTTGCTGATTAATAAACACAATAGCACCTTTCCCTTCCTTATTAATTACATTGAACATGTCATCCAATTTTTGCTCTGCATTGTTGGTTAAGGTTCCTAAAATATCACTGTTTACTAAAGTAGCATTTACTCTAACCAAAACAGGTTCGTTTTCTTTCCAGTTTCCTTTGGTAAGTGCAATATGTATTTGATCGTTTGTTGTTTGTTTGTAGGCTCTAAGTCTAAATTCTCCAAACCTAGTATTGATTTTAAAATCTTCTTTTTTCTCAATTAAAGAATCGTGCTCCATTCTGTACTTCACTAAATCTTCAATAGAAATAAGTTTTAAATCAAACTTTTTAGCAACTTCCATAAGTTGTGGAAGTCTTGCCATTGTGCCGTCTTCATTTAAGATTTCAACTAAAATTCCTGCAGGTTTCAAGCCAGCAAGTCTAGCTAAATCTATAGCAGCTTCAGTATGTCCAGTTCTTCTTAATACACCACCTTCTTTAGCGCGCAAAGGGAAAATATGCCCTGGTCTGCCTAAATCGTGACTCTTAGTATTTTCATCTACTAAAGCTTTGATAGTTTTTGCTCTGTCGTGTACCGAAATTCCTGTAGTACAACCGTGACCAATTAAATCTACAGATACTGTAAATTGAGTATGATGTAAAACAGTGTTGTTTTCAACCATCATATTCAATTCAAGTTCGTTACATCTTTCTTCAGTTAAAGATGCACAAATGAGCCCTCTACCGTGAGTGGCCATAAAATTTATCATTTCTGGCGATACCATTTCGGCAGCGGCAATAAAATCACCTTCATTTTCTCTGTTCTCATCATCAACAACAATAATTATTTTACCCATGCGGATATCCTCAATGGCTTCTTCTATAGTGTTGAGTTGAATTGAATTTTCTTTATTTGTAGAAATCATAGCTTAAAATTGTGAGTGCAAAGATAATGGAAACGCCCATAAATAAACATGAGAATGAGGTATTCTTTATTAGGTTTAAAAAAGATGTGAATCCTAATGGAATTTGTAAAAAATCTACTTCTTTTTCTTAATAAAATTGAACAAACGTCCAATTCGTTGGATGAATGAATCGAAGTCGAATATCCCTTGATCGGTAGTGGCTCTATAGGTTAGCCAAATGCTCAATGGGAACATAATTGCGGTACTTAACCAAGTAGCAATAAATGGGTGCATCGTTCCATCTTCGGCACTGTTTTTAGCAAAAATACCTATAAAATGATAGGTTAAAAACAGTAGAATAGCCACTACCATCGGCAGTCCCATTCCACCTTTTCGGATAATAGCACCAAGCGGGGCACCTACAAAAAAGAGAATGATACAAGCGAATCCTAAAACATATTTTTCGTGTAAGGCTATTTCCGTTTTATTAAGTCGCTTTGTTTTGTTTCTGAATTCAACCTTCTTAGCATCTATCGCTTGAACAGTACCTTTGGCATTGTTTAAAGCTAATTTTATAATTTGATGTTGATGAGTAGGATTGTAAATTTCTAATATGCTATTAATGGCAGGAGGTACAGAAGAGTCGTCAACCTTGATATCATTGAATTTTTCAATTCCACTCCGGTAGTACATATTTTTGGTGTACGATTCAATATCTTTTGAATAACTCTTAGAAAGCGAATCTATTTCAACTCTTAATTCGCTACTGTTATACATATTCTGATTGTCGATATTATTGTCCTTATCAATATCTTTTTCATTCAACTCGGTAAGGTCAATATTTATTGAGTATTCTTCAAAGTAGCTTTTAGCAAAAGGTTCTCTCTTTTTGGTAGCAGGTTTTTTTGATTGAATTTCTTCGTAATAGTTTCCTTCTTTCAGAATTAAGGAAAGTGTGTTACTACCTTCTTCACTTGCTAACTCACCCTTATTCGCAATAATAACAGTAAAGTTACCCGTAGGTCTATCTTCATTCTTCTTATGAATTACAACGTCTTCTAAAAATTGGCCACGGTCACCAGTTTTCTTTTCCACCTTTATGTTAAACAAATCTCCAATCTGACTAAATTGTCCTTCAGCAATAACCATAGAAGGTTTAAACTGAGAAATATTTCGTCTTAGATTTTGCCATTTATATTCAGAATATGGAATAACATTGTTAGCGAAGAAAAATGCAGTAATAGCAAGAATTCCTATAAAACCTATTACACTTCCCATAGCTCGCTGCAGAGAAATCCCAGTAGATTTCATGGCGGCAAACTCATACTTTTCGGCAAAACTCCCAAAAACCATTAAGGAAGTTACCAAAACAGTAAGTGGGAGCACTAAGGGTATTAATCGTGGAGATACAAACCAAAGAAACTTCATTACAATCCAAAAGTCAAGGTCTTTACCTGCAAGTTCGGAAATGTAGAGCCAAATGGTTTGTAGTACAAATATGAACATTAAAATAATGAAGACGCTTATAAACGTCTTCAAAAATGTTACTAATATGTACCTGTCAAGTATCTTCACTTATAAGGGCTTATAGGTTGTTAATGTAGTAGCCGTCTTTTTTGTATTTAGCCTCGTCAAAAGTAAATAAGGTTTTTGAAACAGGTAGGTTTGTCTTAAAAGAATTTACTGTAAGGGTGTATTTTGTTCCTTGATTGTCTGTTTGTATCAATTTATATATGTGTTTTGTCTGTACATCAATCCCCAACAGAATATTTTTAATTTCCGCATTAGAGTCGATTGGCATCAACTTTACATATTGAATTTTTCTTCCTTTTACATTTTGAACAATATCCATTTTATAAGTGTAACCGTTTTCGTAAAAAGTCAACATTTTTGAAGGAGTAACTTCCTTGTCATCTTTTGGATTATAAGAAGAAATAGTTACTTCTTCATCTTCAGGAACGATAGTGTATATTTTCTTACCGTCGAAAATTCGAGTTGTCCCCAACATATTCAAAACGTATTTATCTCCTTGAAGTGTTACGTCACCACGAGTATCTTGATTTACATTTTCTTTTGAATTGTTTAAGTTGTATTTGAAGTCTATCGCTATGTTATCATAGCTTTTCACTTTTTCAGAAACCTCTTTAAGTAAAGATTTAGCGTCCTGTGCTTGTGTGAATGTAGTGATAAAAAGAGCTATTAGAATAATGCTTAATTTTTTCATTTTAGATATTTTTTGTTTCGTTTTCTAATAATTGATTTAATGCGTCAATAGTTGGAACTAAAACTGATCGTGCTTTGCTGCCTTCAAAAGGGCCAACAATTCCAGCCGCTTCTAATTGATCTATAATTCTACCAGCTCTGTTGTACCCTAACTTTAGCTTTCGCTGTAGTAATGAGGCGGAACCTTGCTGTGCAATTACAAGAACTTCGGCTGCTTCACGGAACAGTTTATCGCGATCCTTTATGTCATTATCAAGAGTTGTGCCACCTTCCTCTCCCACGTACTCAGGAAGTAGGTGTGCATCTGGAAATGCTTTTTGCGAACCGATAAAATCTGTAATATCATCTACTTCTGGTGTATCAACAAATGCACACTGTAAACGAGTTAGCTCATTACCTTGAGTGTACAACATATCGCCACGCCCAATAAGCTGATCGGCTCCAGAATTATCTAGAATGGTACGGGAGTCAATTTTACTTGTTACTCTAAAAGCAATTCTCGCAGGGAAGTTTGCTTTAATAATACCAGTAATAACATTTACAGATGGTCGTTGTGTAGCTACAATTAAGTGAATTCCAACGGCACGAGCTAATTGGGCAAGTCGAGCGATAGGTGTTTCAACTTCTTTTCCTGCAGTCATAATCAAATCTGCAAACTCATCGATTACTAAAACGATATACGGTAAAAATCTATGCCCGTCATTAGGGTTTAGTTTTCTGTTTTTGAATTTAGTATTGTACTCTTTAATGTTACGCACCATTGCATCCTTCAGCAAATCGTAACGAGTATCCATTTCAATACAAAGTGAATTTAATGTATTGATAACCTTAGTTGTATCGGTAATAATTGCATCTTCTGAATCTGGAAGCTTCGCTAAAAAGTGACGTTCAATTTTGTTGAATAGGGTAAGCTCAACCTTTTTTGGATCTACTAATACAAATTTTACTTCAGCTGGATGCTTCTTATATAAAAGGGAGGTAAGAATTGCGTTAAGTCCAACCGATTTACCTTGCCCTGTAGCCCCTGCCATAAGCAAGTGAGGCATTTTTGCTAAGTCAACTACAAAAGTTTCGTTGCTAATTGTCTTTCCGAAAGCAATTGGCAATTCCATTTCAGCATTTTGAAATTTTGCCGATCCAATTACAGAACGCATTGAAACTATTTTCGGGTTTTTATTAGGAACTTCAATACCTATAGTACCGCGTCCTGGAATAGGAGCAATAATTCTAATTCCTAAGGCAGAAAGTGAAAGAGCAATATCGTCCTCTAAGTTTTTAATTTTAGAAATTCGAACTCCAGCATCAGGTACAATTTCATAAAGCGTTACAGTTGGTCCAACAGTAGCTTTAATATTTGCAATACCTATTTTATAATTATTTAGCGTTTCTACAATTCTATTCTTGTTTTCTTCAAGTTCTTCTTGGTCTATGGTAATTGCTCCGCCTATAGTATGGTCGCGTAATAACTCAAGCGTTGGAAACCTGTATTTGCTCAATTCCAATCTTGGGTCGAATTCCCCATAGTCTTTTACAAGCTTTTCACTTAAAGTGTCTACCTCTTCCTCTTCAGCTGCTTGTTCGACCTCCATTTCAACATCTCCTTCTGTTTCAGATTTTAAAATAAGTTTTTCTTTAGAAGGTGAGGGTGGAGTAGGAGTTGGCTTTTCCACAACCTCAAAAGATTTTTCTTCTGTTGGTTTTGACACTTCTTCTGTATTAGAAGTGTTTGTGTTTATACCTTCTTCAGAAATCTTAGCTTTTGGCGTAGTTTCGGTTGATTTGAATTCTGAAATTATCTCATTTTTAGATTTTTTAATCGCGCCAATTACTGTCTCAGGAGTAAGTTTAAGGCGGACAACTAGATAGATGATAAGGATAAATGTCATCACCAATATAGTTCCGATTAACCCTAAGTAATCTTGCATATAATCATTGGCCTCGTAACCAATGATTCCGCTTAAAAGTGTTGTTTTTTCATTGAAGAATCCGAAGAAAATGGAGAACCATAGCATTAATAATAATCCCCAGAACCAGAATCTTAACAATTGTTTTTTGGCAAAATCAAAGAAGTAATACACTCCTGTAAGACCAATGAGAATGGCTAGAAAATAGGCAGCTATTCCAAAACCGTCATATATAAAAAAGTGAGCTATATTAGCTCCAAACTTATTTAATAAGTTTTCTGTTTGAAGTTCACGTTCGTTAAAAATACCAATTTCGCTTTGATCGATTTTCCAAGTAAAAAAATACGAGGTAAATGAAATTAAAAGAGCAGCCCCTAACAAAAATAAAAAGCTACCTAAAATTATTTTTTGTTGTTTAGATAACTTAAAACTTATTTTTTTACGCGGTGTCTTGGCGGTTTTTTTCTTTTTCTTGGCCATTAATGGAACAGTTGTCTTTTTTGCAAAAATACAAATATAGAACTTGTATTTTTCAAAATGTAAACTTCAAATTTTTAAATCGTTTTTAAATATTAAATATTAAATGTTAGAAGTTTATACTTTTTGCGAGTATAAACTTCTAAAATAAAGGAAATTAATCTGAATTTTTAAAATTTCGGGATATAAATAATGCATCCTATAATTACTGCTGTAATTGCAGCAAAGAATACTGCACCTGCAGCAATGTCTTTTATAAAGCCAATTTTAGTGTGAAAATTAGGATGAATAAAATCGGCTATTCCTTCAACTGCCGAATTTAGCCCCTCTAAACCTAAAACTAACCCTATCGCAAAAACCTGAAACATCCACTCCGTAGTGGAAATTTCAAAATAGAAACCTGCAATAGTCATTAATACACCTATTATAGCTTGAACTTGAATGCTTGGTTCAGTGCGAAGCAATAAATAAGCACCTTTTATAGCATAGCCAGCTCCTTTAAGGCGTTTACCTAAAAAGGTTTCCCACATTATAAAAGTGTTTTTAGTGCAGAAAGATAATCTGGTTCTTCTCCAATCTCTGGAACTAGTTGACTATGGATTACTTTTCCTTCTTCATCTAAAACAACAACTGCTCTTGAATGAAGACCTTTTAAAGCACCAGTAGTCATCTCCACTCCATAATTTTTTCCAAACTCTCCAGTGCGAAAGTCTGATAGGTTATTTACGTTTCTCAATTCTTCTTCACTTACAAAACGCTTATGAGCGAAAGGAAGGTCTTTTGAAATGCACAACACTTTTGTGTTGTCTAAGCCTGTAGCTTTTTCGTTGAACTTTCTTACTGAGGTAGCACAAACGTTAGTGTCAATACTCGGGAAGATGTTCATTACAACTCGGGATCCTTTGTAGTCTGATAACTTCTTAGCGCTTAAATCTTCTGAAGTTAATTCAAAATCTGGAGCCGAATCTCCAACTTGTGGTAGACTTCCAATTGTTTCGATGTC
Source organism: Aequorivita sp. 609 (assembly GCF_014212065.1). NCBI lineage: Bacteria > Pseudomonadati > Bacteroidota > Flavobacteriia > Flavobacteriales > Flavobacteriaceae > Aequorivita > Aequorivita sp. 609. The sequence goes on from NZ_JACJVM010000017.1 coordinate 53,779, forward strand.
TTTTCCACCTAATTTTATATGTGCCATAGTATTTCTTTTTAAATGAGGGATAAAGATAAGAATTCGTTTTTTGTTAATCTATCAACAAGTTCTTAAAGAAAAGAGTTTTTTGCTCGATTGTTAAAATAGATGTGTTTAGTATACTATATACAAAAGAAAAGGCCGTCTAAATTTAGACGGCCTTTATTGTAATTATAAAATGTAAAATTATCGGTCTATAGAGCCTATTACTTTTTGTGCAAATGCATTAGCAGCATCGCGCTCAGGCATTCCATCTTCAATCATTTTATGAACTTCTACTGCACCACAAAGGTTAGTGATAAGCTCTCCAATAACGTCCAATTCTTCATCTGTAATCCTATTGTATTCGCTAAACGATTCTAAAACTTCAATACAGCTTTCTATCTGTTCTGATGAATTGTTTCGCTGAATATGTCTAATTACCGGTAACTTCATCTATAAGACTCTTTAAAGGTTCAACTTTATTCGTTTGAACTTGGTTTACTAATTCGCCATTTTTGAAAGTTGCGAAAGTTGGTAAATTATTCACATTAGCCATCTTTCTGCTTTCAGGAAACTTCTCAGCATCTACCATAACGAATTTGTAACCTTCAGTTTCTGTCGCCAATTTTTTAAATTTTGGCTTCATCAATCTACAATTGCCACACCATCCTGCAGAATATTGAACTATTACGTTCTTTTCTTCAGATACAAATTGCTGCAGGCTATCATCTTTTAGCTCTACTACCATATCTTAATTTCTTAAATATGTAGCAACTCCTTCGCGGTTAGCAACCATTGCTTCTTTACCTTCTTCCCAGTTTGCTGGACATACTTCACCGTTTTTCTGAACGTGAGTATAAGCATCAACTAATCTTAGGTATTCGTTTACGTTTCTACCAAGTGGCATATCGTTTACACTTTCGTGGAAAACTTTTCCCTCCTCATCAATTAGGTACGTTGCACGGTAAGTTACGTTATCACCTTCTACTGTGTAAAGACCAGTTTCTTCATCGTACTTTTCATTTTTAATATCAAGGATACCTAAAGCGTTAGATAAGTTACGGTTAGTATCTGCAAGTAATGGGTAAGTAACACCTTCAATTCCACCTTCATCTTTTGGAGTGTTTAACCAAGCAAAGTGAACTTCTGGAGTATCACAAGATGCACCTATTACCATTGTGTTTCTATCTTCAAATTGTGAAAGTACTTCTTGGAAAGAATGAATTTCAGTTGGGCAAACAAAAGTAAAGTCTTTTGGATACCAGAAAAGCAATACTTTTTTGTTGTTCTTTTTTGCTTCTTCTAGTACATTTAACTTAAAAGTATCTCCCATTTCGTTCATTGCGTCTACTGCGATGTTTGGGAAATTTTTTCCTACTAATGACATAATTTTATTGTTTATTAAGGTTAATAATTTTCTTGTACAAAGATAAGAACTACCTTAATAATTAATAGAAATACTCAATGGATTAATTTATAATCCGATAGGTTTTGTCGATAGGTTAAAATTTTAACAATAAGAAAAAGCTATAAGTGAATTATGCGGTTTCGGTTGTAGCTAACTGTCTGATTTTAATTCTGAATGCTGCAAAAAGCAAAGTAGTAAATGGACTCAGCCAATTGAAAATAGCATAACCTGCATAATGAAGCGTGTCAACACCTAAAACGCCACTATGGTAAGCACCACAAGTATTCCAAGGGATTAATACTGAAGTTACAGTACCACTATCCTCGAGAGTTCTTGATAGGTTTTCTGGTGCCAGACCTTTATCCTTAAACGCCTGTGCATACATTTTTCCAGGAACAACAATAGCTAAATATTGATCGCTTGCTGTTAGGTTTATAGCTAAACAGCTTGCAACAGTACTTGCAAAAAGTCCGAAGGTAGTGTGAAACAATTTCAACAACGCTCTACTAATTGCGGATAACGCACCAATTGCATCCATAATTCCTCCAAAAGTCATAGCACATATAATTAACCATACTGTATTTAACATGCCAGACATTCCTCCCGCTGAAAACAAGTCCTTTAATGATTCATTGTCTGTCGCAATAGAACTGTCAACGGTTATTGCGTTCATTATCCCTTTATAGCCAGATTCAAAAGTTAAAGAAGTTCCTCCTCCAACAGAGGCTACAATGTCTGGTTGAAAAATTAATGCGGCTACACCTCCAAGCAAGGAACCAAATAATAAGGCAATAAGTGGAGATGTTTTTTTAACAATCATAATAATCACTGCGATTGGAACTACAAACAACCACGGACTTACATTTATAGATTTTTCTACAGAAGCCAAAATAGCTTGTGTGTCTGCTGTTCCTGAAGTATCAATATTAAAGCCTAATATTATAAATACAATTAAAGTTACAGTTAATGTAGGAACGGTAGTATAGAGCATATATCTAATATGAGTAAACAAATCTGTTCCTGCCATAGCAGGAGCCAGGTTGGTGGTATCACTTAAAGGTGAAATTTTATCGCCAAAATAAGCTCCAGAAAGAATTGCTCCAGCCGTCATTCCAAGTGGAATGTTCATAGCATCTGCAATACCTATCAAGGCAATACCTACCGTTGCAGACGTTGTCCAACTACTTCCAGTTGCCACCGAAATAATAGCACATATGATAACACAAGAAGCTAGAAATATTGTCGGGTTTAATATCTGTAGTCCATAATAAATCATTGTTGGTATAATCCCGCTAATTAGCCAAGTTCCTGCCAATGCTCCAACCATTAATAAAATTAAAATAGCCCCAGCAGTCGATTTAATGTTGGAGGCCACTTCTTCTATCATTTGGTCGAACTTAACTTTGTTGAAGAAGCCAACAATAGCAGCTACGGCACCTCCCATTAAGAGTATAAACTGGTTACTTCCACTTAATGCATCATCACCATAAGCTACAAATACATTGTAAAAAAGCATTATTATTAATGCAAATACAGGTATTAAAGCCTCCCATATATTTAATTCAAAATTTTCAACAACGTCATCGTTTTTTGGGTCGGTAGGCTTAATGTCTTGGCTTTGCATAGTGTAATTTATTTTTAGGAATGTAATGTTACGATTTTGAAAAAACTTACGCAAATTAAAAAAGGGAACAGATTATCTGTTCCCTTCCAAAATTATAAACAAATAAGAATTTATTTTAATATTCCAACTTTAACCATACACTCACGCATCATAGTGTAGGTGCGTTCAATGTGGTTATCTAAACCTATGCTAAAACGAATTAATCCATCGCTTAATCCCATTTCTTTTTGTTCGTCTTCTGGAATTTCAGAAGAAGTAGAAGATCCTGGAGCGCTAAACAATGTTTTATAAAATCCTAAACTTACAGCTAAATAACCAAGATTGCGTTCTTGCATTAACTCCATCAATTCATTAGCCTTATCAATGCTGCCAGCATCAACAGTTAGCATTCCACCAAAGCCGTATTCTTTGTTCATCATTTTTTTATAAATCTCGTGTCCTGAATGCGATTTTAATCCTGGATATACGGTTTTTAAGCCGTCAGCCTCAAATTTTTCAGCCAAATACAAAGCGTTTTCGCTATGTTGCTTGATTCTTATATGAAGTGTTCTAAGGTTTTTTAAAATTGAAGCGGCACGCAAACTATCCATTGCAGGACCTAGAAGCATATTTGCACCGTCGTTTACATTTCGTAAACTATCAATAAATTCTTGGGTACCACAAGTAACGCCACCCATGGTATCACTACTTCCATTTATGAATTTTGTTAAACTGTGAAGTACAACATCGGCCCCTAGTTTTGCTGGAGAAAGGCTTAACGGTGAAAAAGTGTTATCTACTAATAATTGAAGGTTGTGTTTTTTTGCAATTTTTGAAAGTCCTTCAATATCGGCAACTTCCAAAAGTGGATTGCTCACTGTTTCGCAGTAAAGAACTTTAGTGTTTTCAGTAATTGCGTCTTCAACCTGATCTAGTTTAGTAATATCTACAAAAGAAGTTTCAATATTTAGTCTCGGTGCAAAGTTTTTAAGAAATGCATAAGTCCCACCGTAAATTGTACGACTAGAAACTATATGGTCTCCAGCTTTACACAGTTGTAGTAGTGCAGGAGTGATAGCGCCCATTCCGCTTGCAGCAACATTTGCTGTTTCTGTGCCTTCCATTGCAGCAAGTGCTTGCCCTAGGTATAAGTTTGATGGACTTGTGTGTCGCGAATAAAGATAACATCCGTCTGCATTTCCTTCAAAGGTATCGAACATAGTTTTTGCTGAAAGAAATGTATAAGTAGAAGAATCTGATATAGAAGGATTAACGCCTCCAAATTCGCCAAAGTATTGTAAATCTTGAATTTTATCTGCTGGTTTAAATGCCATGATTGTCTTTTTATTGTTGTTTCACAAATTTGCGAAAATTTATAGGAGTGGTCAAATTATAAAAGCAATTAGTTTTTAATGATAAAACTTTAACTTTTAAACCGCTAAACTTTTAAACTATTAAGCAGTATTGTACCTTTGCATCTTCAAATAAAAAACACATACAAGATGTCAAAATATGATGTAGCAGTAATAGGTTCTGGTCCTGGTGGCTATGTAGCAGCAATTCGTTGCGCACAATTGGGTATGAAAACCGCAATTATAGAAAAGTACGATGTATTAGGAGGTACTTGCCTTAACGTTGGCTGTATTCCTAGTAAAGCCTTATTAGACTCTTCACATCACTACGAAGATGCTATGAAGCACTTTGAAGATCACGGAATTGAAATTCCTGGCGATATTAAGCTTAATTTCAAAAAAATGATTGAGCGCAAAGCCTCTGTTGTAGATCAAACTACCAAAGGGATTGTTTATTTGATGGATAAAAATAAAATCGATGTTTATACGGGAATGGGATCTTTTAAAGATGCTACTCATATCGATATAACCAACGGTAAGAAAACCGAAACCATCGAAGCAAAAAATACAATTATTGCCACTGGAAGTAAACCTTCAACGCTACCTTTTATTAAGTTAGATAAAGAAAGAGTAATTACTTCAACTGAAGCATTAAGCTTAAAAGAAGTGCCAAAGCACCTAGTTGTTATTGGTGGTGGAGTAATTGGTCTAGAATTAGGCCAAGTTTACCGTCGTTTAGGTGCAGAAGTTTCTGTTATTGAATATATGGACAGAATTATTCCTACTATGGACGCTGCTCAAAGTAAAGAGCTAACTAAAGCAATGAAGAAACAAGGGGTTAAATTTTATTTATCTCACAAAGTTTCTGATGTTTCTAAAAAAGGAAAAGAAGTTGTAATTACCGCAACCGATAAGAAAGATAAAGAAGTTACTTTTAAAGGTGATTACTGCTTAGTTTGTGTAGGTAGAAAACCTTATACAGATGGACTAAAAGCTGAAAACGCTGGGGTAAAAGTTACTGAGCGTGGAATGATTGATGTAAACGACCAACTTCAAACAAACATTAGCAACATTTACGCTATTGGTGATGTTGTTAGAGGTGCAATGTTAGCTCATAAAGCTTCAGAAGAAGGAACTTTAGTGGCTGAAATTATAGCGGGTCAAAAACCACATATCAATTACAACTTAATTCCAGGTGTAGTTTATACTTGGCCGGAAGTTGCTTCTGTAGGTAAAACAGAAGAGCAGCTAAAAGAAGCTAAAGTAGAATACAAAGCAGGACAATTCCCGATGCGTGCGTTAGGAAGAAGCCGTGCAAGTGGTGATATTGATGGTTTTGTAAAAATTCTTTCAGATAAAAATACAGATGAAGTGTTAGGTGTACATATGGTAGGAGCCAGAGTTGCCGATTTAATTGCTGAAGCTGTAGTAGCTATGGAATTCCGCGCTAGTGCAGAAGATATTGCTAGAATGAGTCACGCACACCCAACGTATGCCGAAGCAGTAAAAGAAGCTGCACTTGCCGCGACTGATGACAGAGCTATTCACGTATAGAAAAAGTGAATATCGATAAATGGTGAGTAACCATATAAAAAAAGCATCTTGAAATATTTCAAGATGCTTTTTTACTTTATTAGATTAATTGTGGATTATTCAATAATTCCTCCACAAGAAACACGTCCACCAGCATCACCTGTTGGTTGTGAAACAAAATCGTCTTCACCGTCGTGAACTATAATAGCTTTCCCAACAATGTTTTTGTTTTCATCATCACATCCAATACACCATTCGTCAGTTTCCATAGAAATTTTTGCCATCCCATTAGCATCAGCAACCATATTTCCTATGTCACCTTTATGGTATCCTTCGGCATCTCCCCACTTACCGTGTCTTTGATGAGTTGGGTTCCAATGACCTCCTGTTGAAGTTCCATCATCTGCACTACAGTCTGCTTTTTCGTGAATATGAATCGCGTGAGTACCTTCAGTTAAGCCTTCAAATTTTGCATCCATTTTTACTACTCCATTTTCTTCAGTAAAGACAACCTGACCAATAGCATTACTTCCACTTTTAGACTCCATCATTACTGATAGCGTTTTCGGAGCTTCCTTTACTTCTTCCACTTCAACCGATTCGGTTAATTCTTCTAAAGAATCAGCATCTTTTTTTTCGTTTTTACAACCTACAAAAGCTAACATTGCTGTTGCTGTAAGTAATAGTCCTAATTTTTTCATTTCAAAAGTTTTTTAGTTTGTGTTGATTAATAATTAATCACTAAAGATAAGATTTCACCATCCCACAAACAAGAATTTAAAAAAATCTTAGCAGTTTTTATGAATAATGAAATTCTATCAATATTTAAATACTATTCTACAAGCTTAGTGATAATTTGTGTTTTGCTATGAAGCGTTTTATGAACAGGGCATTTATCTGCAATTTGCATCAATTTCGCTTTTTGCTCATCGGTTAGATTCCCAACCAATTTAATTTCACGTTTAAAAGTGTCAATTTTTGAAGAATCTTTTTCGCATTCTTGACAATCTATAGCGTGTTCTTTTGAATAATCTATATGCACGGAAACATTCCCTACATTCCAATTTTTTCTTCTCGCATACATTTGTATTGTCATAACTGTACAAGCAGCAAGTCCTGCCGATAAAAATTCGTAAGGCGAAGGACCGAAGTTGTTTCCGCCGAAAGATTTAGGCTCATCTGCAATTAAATAATGATCGCCAACTTTTAAATTAGTTGTAAACTTCTCGTCTTGCCCTAAACTAGCGGCAACCTTACTTTTACTTTTTATTTCTTTGGCAGGAGGTATTTCTACATATCGCGAAGCCCATCCAGCAATAACCTCACCTACATACTTAGAATCTTCTTTTTTCGAGAGTAAATGATCTACGCCGTCTAATGATACAAAACTTTTAGGATGATGAGCGGCAATGTATATTTTTTCAGCATTTTTAATACCAACCGTGTTATCTTGAGGAGAGTGTAAAATTAACAGTGCTTTTCTAAGATCACTTACAACATCTTTTAAAGTATTGTTTTCTAGATCGTCTAGAAATTGTTTTTTTATGGTGAAATCTACACCGCCTAAATTAACTCTAGCTTTTCCATTTTTAGTTATTTCTTGTTCGCTATCCTTTAATAAATGCATAACGTGCGATGGATCACTAGGAGAATTGATTACTGCAACAGCTTTTATAGATTCAAGTTTAGAAGCCGCAAAAATAGCCGCAGCCCCTCCAAGCGAATGCCCAATAATAAGTGTAGGTGCTTGATAATTTTCTTCTAAAAAGTTCGCTGCCTCTATAAGGTCATCAACATTTCCTGAGAAGTTGGTATTCTCAAAATCTCCTTCGCTTTCACCCAAACCAGTGAAATCAAATCGCAAAACTCCAAACCCTGCATTCGTTAATGCCCGACCAACATTTTTTACAGCAGTTAAGTTTTTGGTGCAAGTAAAACAATGCGCAAATATTACAAAGTTATGTGGCTTCTGATCTAATGGTAGTTCCAAACGACCAGCTAATTGCTCTTTATCTTTATTAGTAAAGGATACCTTATGGATATTCATAAAAATCGTTTTTGATTAAATTACAAATTATAAAAAATATGTAGCCTTAAAATTAAGTATTTTATAGAGGATAAACAGAAGTTTCCATGAATTAATTCAACAGCTTTCATTAGTAGTTTTAATGCTAGTTTAACGTTTACTTGTTTTATTTAAAAAACAAATCCGTTACATTTATAAGATGAACAAAAAAGGACTTAAAAGCGGATTTGTCTTCACCAAGCATACTCCCAAAGAACTGTCTCCTTTCGAAAAACTCTTAGATGTTTTCCAAGAATTAATAACGCATACTTCTGGGGATGTTGATGAAGCTTTAGAGTGGTTAAAGCAATTGGATGACGAATATAAACTTACTACCGATGACTACACCTTAGATGATTTTGTAGAAGACCTTAAAAAGAAAGGTTATCTGCGTGAAGAAATTAAAGTGAATGGGAAAGGAGGTTTAGCAATTACCGATAAAACTGAAAGAGCACTTCGAAAGAGAGCTTTAGAGCAAATCTTTGGAAAACTGCGAAAAAGCGGCGCTGGAAACCACCGCACCAAACAAACAGGGAGAGGAGACGAGCAAGCAGGAGAATTTCGCTCCTATCGATTTGGGGACTCATTAGAACAGATTTCAATGACCGAGAGTTTTAAAAATGCTCAGATTAATCACGGTTTGGGTGAGTTTACACTGTCTGAAAACGATTTGGTTGTTGAAGAAACGATGTACAAAACCCAGATGAGTACCGTGTTAATGATAGACATTAGCCATAGTATGATTCTTTATGGTGAAGATAGAATCACCCCCGCTAAAAAAGTGGCAATGGCTTTATCCGAATTTATAACAACGCGTTACCCAAAAGATACTTTAGATATTTTAGTATTTGGAAATGATGCTTGGCCAATTCAAATTAAAGATTTGCCTTATTTAAATGTAGGCCCTTACCATACAAATACAGTTGCTGGATTGCAATTGGCAATGGATTTGTTGCGAAGAAAAAGAAATACTAATAAACAGATATTTATGGTAACCGACGGAAAACCAAGCTGTGTACGACTTCCCGATGGGCGTTATTATAAAAATAGCAATGGTTTAGATAGGTATATCGTTAATAAATGTTACGCAATGGCATCCCAAGCTAGGAAACTTCACATTCCAATAACAACCTTTATGATTGCTGAGGATCCCTATTTAATGCAGTTTATCGAACATTTTACAGCAGCAAACCAAGGGAAGGCATTTTATACAGGGTTGAAAGGATTAGGAGAAATGATTTTTAGTGATTATGAATCTAATAGAAGAAAGAGAATAAGATAAAAAGTCCTTTTCAAAGAGGTAGAAATGAAATTACCTAGGTGGTTTAAAAATTTAAGAAAGAAAAAGATATGAATATAGATATTACTAAAATAAAGACATTAGGCGACCTTCAAAAGTCAGGTTACGAATCAAAACCTGTAAAGGAGGAACTACGCAGGAACCTTCTTCAAAAAATTATGAAGAAAGAAAGTCCGTTTGTGGGAATTCACGGATATGAATTAACAGTAATTCCAGCGTTGGAAAGAGCCATATTGTCTAAGCATAATATCAACCTACTCGGATTACGCGGACAAGCAAAAACGCGGTTAGCACGACAGATGGTTGGGCTATTAGACGAGTATATACCTATTGTAGAAGGTAGCGAAGTAAATGACGATCCTTATAGCCCCATATCTCGTTATGCTAAAAATTTGATTAAAGAAGAAGGGGATAATACTCCTATAAGTTGGTTGCATCGAGATAATCGTTTTTTTGAAAAACTTGCCACACCTGATGTTACTGTTGCTGATATTATTGGTGATGTGGATCCAATTAAAGCGGCCAATTTAAAACTAAACTATGCAGATGATCGTGTAATTCATTTTGGGATGATACCGCGAAGTAATCGATGCATATTCGTAATTAATGAATTGCCAGATTTGCAACCGCGAATTCAAGTGGCATTATTTAATATTCTTCAAGAAGGAGATGTTCAAATTAGAGGTTTTGCTTTGCGATTACCATTAGATATACAATTTGTATTTACGGCAAATCCAGAAGATTATACCAACCGTGGTAGTATTGTTACACCATTAAAAGATAGAATTGGGTCGCAAATCCTCACCCATTACCCAGAAAGTATAAAAACAGCTCGTGCTATTACTGAGCAAGAGACCGACCAAGCTACAAAAGAAAAATCTGATGTTTATGTTCCTGATTTGGCAAAAGATGTTTTAGAACAAATTAGTTTTGAAGCACGAGAAAATGATTATATAGACGTTAAAAGTGGTGTAAGCGCGAGATTAAGTATTACAGCGTTTGAAAACTTATTGAGCACCGCGGAGAGAAGAGCATTGCATAACGGAGTGCAGAAAACTTCTGTTAGGTTAGGTGACTTTGTAGGAGTTATCCCTGCAATTACAGGTAAGATTGAATTGGTGTACGAAGGAGAACAGGAAGGAGTAAATCAAGTTGCACAGCAGTTAATAGTTGATGCAGTTGACACAACTTTTAAAGAGCGTTTTCCAAAAATTGAGAAACTTACCAAAGAAGGAGATGACGATCCGTATTCTGAAATTGTTTCTTGGTTTTTTGAAGAAAGTGATTTTGAACTATTGGATTCTTACTCCGATGAAGAATACAGAATGGAACTTGATAGGATAACTCCTTTACAGGAATTAATAGAAACATATCAACCTGATACTTTAAAAGAGGATATTTACTTTTTAAAAGAAGTAATACTATGGGGACTGGCAGCCAATAATAAGCTAAGTAAATTTAGCATTGGTAACGGACTTCATTTTAAAGATGTTTATGGTGGTTATATAAGTGGACTATAGCTTATAAATAAAAAAGGCTGTCAAAATTTTGACAGCCTTTTATTATAAATTCTTACAGAATATTAAATGTTCGGGATCACCAACTCATCACCAGGATGAATAAGATCTGCAGACTTTAATTTACCTTTATTAGCTTCAAAGATAGCGTTGTATTTGTTTGCATCACCATAGTATTTCTTAGCTATCTTACTTAAAGATTCGCCGCTTTGTACAGTGTGATGTGCAAAAACAGAACTATCGGCAACTTTAATGTCAGCCATAATGTCTGTAGGGTTTTCACCACCAACTCGCTTAATTTCATCCCAAATTAAATTTTTGTCGTATTGAGTCTTTGCAGTACCCCAAACTTTAAGTTGACCATTTTCTTCTTTTACATCACCCTCTTGGATGTTAAGTTTTTCTCCTAAATCCAGAACACTCTGGTATTTTGACTTAATCATTTTTTATAGTTTTAGTGTTAATTTCTATAAAGATACAATTTTACCCAAAATTAAATTTAACATTTAGAAAAATTTAAGACAAAAGTGTAACTATTTCATTATCAGCTAAATTTAACTAAATGTTAATGATAATTGGTAAAAACTTCACAGTTTGAACGATACCTTTGATACAAACTAAAAAACACACTATTATGAAGTTTAAACAAATTGTACTATCAATTGCAGCCGTTGGAATTCTATTGGTTGGTTGTAATGATTCGAAAAAGAAAGAAGCCGAAGCTCAAGCTCAGGCGGAAGAATTGAGAATGGAACGTGAAGCCGACTCTATATTGAAGTTAGAAGAAGAGAAAATGGCTAGAATGGAAGATATGGAAGCTAATTCTATTTCGGCTAAAGCAATGGGTAACGACAACTTATCTACTTTAGTTAGTGCGCTTCAAACTGCAGAGTTAGCCGATACCTTTAAAAGTGAAGGCGAATACACAGTTTTTGCACCGACAAATGATGCATTTGAAAAAGTTTCTAAAGCAACTTTAGATAATTTGATGAAACCGGAAAACAAAGAAAAACTACAAAGTTTGCTTAAGTATCACGTGCTTCAAGGAAAATTGCCTTCAGTGGATGTCTTAGCGAAAATTAATAATGCTAATAACAAATTGGATGTTACTACCTTAAATGGAGAGATTCTTACTTTATCGGAAAAGAATGGTAAAGTAATGATTAAAGATGCTAAAGGAAATGTTGCTACTGTTACAAATGTAGATATCGATGCCTCCAATGGAGTAATTCATACTTTAGATAAAGTATTGATGCCAAAAATGTAAATCATCTTATTTTCTATTATTAAAAACCTCTGAAAAGAGGTTTTTTTATGTCTATTCTTTTCCTAAATAAGCCCAAGCATATAAGTCCTCCTTAGAATTTATGGAGTGTGAAACACTATGTTTTATTAGGTTATTTTTAGGAATAATAAAATAGGATTGGAATATATTAATTAAAAAAGGTCAGTAAAATTAGTTTACTGACCTTTTCGATTCTTAATGACAAGTACAACCGCCATCCATAAATCCTTGGGTTTCTTGATGCCAAGGGAATGCCTGGTTATAACCATCTAACTCCCAGAAAAAAGGTAGGCGCTCTTTAGGATTGTTACCTATTTCATTCATAGTTTCAGTATCGTACAATCTACCATTTACCATAACCATATTTATAGATAAGGTGTTTTCGATATCTTCTAATGGGTTTTTATCCATCACGATTAAATCTGCTAGTTTACCAACTTTTAATGAACCTATATCTTCACCTGCACCAATATATTCAGCAGAGTTAATAGTAGCGGCTTTTAAGGTTTCAAGATTGCTAAGTCCACCTTGATTAATCATCCAGGTTTCCCAATGTGCCCCAAGACCTTGTAATTGACCGTGAGCCCCCATATTTACTTTTACGCCTGCTTCACTTAAATCTTTTACCGTTTCAGAAACTAAAATATGCCCGTTTTGGTACTCTTCCTGTGGAACTTTAATTCTATGACGAGAACGACTGTCTATAACGCCACGCGGAGTAAAGTTGAGTAGTTTTTCGTTTTCCCAAACATTGTCTCTTTCATAAAAATACATTTCTCCATTCATCCCACCATAATTTACAATAAGAGTAGGAGTGTAGCCAGTATTGCTTCTGCTCCAAACTTCTCTAATATCCTTATAAATAGGTGCTATAGGAATGTTGTGTTCTATTCCGGTGTGTCCGTCAATAACTTGCGTTATGTTGTGATAAAAAGTTGAACCTCCTTCAGGCACCACGTTAATTCCCATTTCACGCGCTGCTTGTAAAACTTGCTGACGTTGATCGCGGCGCGGTTGGTTGTAACTCTTTACACTTTTAGCGCCAAAGGCTTTTGTACGGCGAATACTGCTTCTAGCATCTTCTAAATTGTTTATCACAGCTTTAAAATCGCCATCACCACCGTATAAAATAAATCCAGTAGAATATAATCTCGGCCCTACCAATTGGCCACTCTTTTGAAGTTCAGATAGTGTAAATACCGTTTCTGTATTCGCCGAAGGGTCATGTGCTGTAGTTACACCAAAGGCTAAATTGGCCATAAACGACCATTTTTGCTGCGTAGGCAATCCATAGCGGAAAGCACCAACGTGAGCGTGTGCATCTACCATTCCTGGCATAATAGTTTTTCCTTCAGCAGCATAAATCTTTGTACCTGATGGAATAGAAACTTTATCTGCAGCTCCTACAGCTTCAATTTTATTACCATTAATTAATATAGTTCCGTTTTCAATTACCTTATCACCCTCCATTGTGATGATTCTTGCATTTGTGAATGCAATTCTACCGTTAGGAATATCTACTGGAGCTTCTAAGTTAATTTTGGTTCCGGTTAATGTTACCTCTGGTAATTCATCTGGTGAACCAGGTAAAAAGGTAAATCTGTTTTTTAATTCATTACTAAAGTATTCATCTCCAAGTGTCCACATTACATTCTTACTGTTTGCTGACCAATGTATGTTGATGCCAGCATCTTTTGCAAGTTGAGAAACAGGTAATGCTTTTGTTTTATCGTCTAAGTCAATTGTTTGTCCGTTAAGCAATAAAGGCGCAACATATAACTTATGAAGATTTGTAAAAGCAACCCATTTATTGTCCGGACTTGGAACTAATCTATTTGCATATTTTGAGGTAATGTGTGTTTTTTCTTCGTTTCCTTTAAGGTTTACGCTAATTAATTTCTTCTCAATGCTCCCAAAATATGTGCCGCCCGTTTGTAAGAAAATACGTTTTCCATCTGCGCTAAACATTGGGTAATCACCTTTGTCGGTTACAAAAGTTTCATTACCTCCATTAGCATCCATTATATAAATCCCTTCTTTCTTTGTATAAGTAAAACCTTGATCGGTATTTCCACTTTCTTTTTTAAAGATAATTTGTGTTCCGTTAGAAGAGAAAGAAGGCATTCGGTAAATTCCTTTATTTGAAGTAAGTTTTACAGGATTTCCGCCGTTTACTGAAATCTTGTAAATAGCTCCTTTATCAACGTCGTTCCAAGTAACGTAAATTATTTCAGTACCATTAGGAGAGAATGTAGGTTCGAATTCAAAATTGGTACTGTTTGTTAAACGTTGAGGTTTTCCGTTAGGTAATTCTTTTTTGTATAAATGCCCTAAAGCACTAAAAACAATATGTTTTCCATCAGGTGAAGTAACCGTATGACGGATCATTTTTGGGGTGAACTTTTCAGTTTCAATTCTATTGTCAAAATGAACAGTTTCGGCTAAATCTATATTTACATTAGCTGTAAAAGGGATGTTTGTAACTTCCAATGAGTTAACATCAATCTTATTAATTTTTCCACCACTCCAAAAGATGATTTCGTTGTTATTTGGCATCCAATTAAAATTTGGATAGACTCCAAAAATCGCCCAAGCTTCTTGCTGATCTTTGTTCAACTTGTCGTAGATAGGAAACTCTTCTCCTGTTTCTAGGTTGTGGATAAATAAAACACTTTTGGTACGCACTCTTTTTACAAAAGCTAATTTCTTACCATCAGGAGAAACTGTAGGTCTTGCTGCTCCACCAGGTCCACCGGTAATAGTTTCGGTTTCTCCGGTTTCAAACTCGTAGCGTTTTATAACATAAATCTGACTGTTTGGATCTTTGTTATATTGAAAATATCCGCCAGGGTACACATCTTCACTGTAATACAAATACCTTCCATCTGAAGAAACGAAGGGTTCGTTTACGTCTTGCTGGTCATTTTTTCTTTTGGTAAGCTGAATACCAGAGCCTCCTGTTTTGTGGTATTGCCACATCTCTCCAGCTCCTAGACTTCTACCTGATGTAAAGTGTTTTCTAGCAATTAAATAATTGCCATCTGCACTCCAAACGGCATTGTTAAGTAGTCTAAAATCTTCTTTGGTAACTTGTTTTGCATCGCTGCCATCAACATTCATCACCCAAATATTATCACCACCACCTGCATCGCTGGTAAATGAAATTTTTGTCCCATCTGGACTGAATCTCGGTTGAATTTCAAAAGGAATTCCAGTTCTAATAGCTTTGGCTGTACCTCCAGTAATTGGCAGAGTGTAAATATCGCCCACCATATCAAAAACTATGGTTTGCCCGTCGGGGCTAACATCAAGGTTCATCCAAGTTCCTTCATCGGTAGTAAAGGAATGTGTTTTGTAGTTGAAATCTTTACCAGGATTTGCAACTTCCCATTTTGTTTCTGATTTTTCACTGTCTTTTTTCTTTTTCTTCTGTGCTGTAAGCGTTAGTGAAATCGTAAAAATGAGGAGTGTTGAAAGTAGTTTCATATTCAATGTTTATAAATTTCGGTGTAATTATAATTGGGTGTACGTTATTCTATTTCTTCAGTAATAACATAAAAATCTTTTTTAATTTCAGCAGTTTCAATGGATGATGAAAATTCTTTTGTTTTCCATTCCGAAGTAGGTTCTATCCATTCTTCTTTTCCATTAATTATAGCAATAACAGGCATCTTAAAGTTTTTAAGGATGTCGGTATAGCGAAATTTCAACTTGTTGTCTTCAACTTTATATTCCACCTTAGGAATCATAGTTGTTCTTAGGTATTGGTTAAAAAACATATTGAGATTTAAGCCACTTTTCTGCATGATATAATCTTCAACCTGTTTGCTGCTTACAGTTTGGTGATAAAAATCTTTATTCAAACCGATTAAAATTTGTCGCCACTTTTCATCATTATCAATTAGTTGTCTAATGGTGTGAAGCATATTTGCACCTTTGTAATACTTATCGCTGCTACCTGAATGACTAACATTATAATTTCCAATTATTGGAATATCATTTAAAATACTACGGCGAAGTCCAACAACATATTCTGAAGAAGCTTTTTTTCCAAAGTGATAATCGAGATAGATATTTTCAGAATAGCAGGTAAATCCTTCGTGAACCCACATATCTGCCACATCATTATTAGTAATATTATTTGCAAACCATTCGTGACCACTTTCGTGAATTATTATAAAATCGAATTTCATTCCCCAACCCGATCTAGATAAGTCGCGGCCTAAATATCCGTTTTCAAACTGATTGCCGTAGGTAACACTACTTTGATGTTCCATTCCTAAATATGGTGCTTCCACAAGCTTGTATCCATCTTCATAAAAAGGGTAGGGGCCAAACCAGTGTTCAAACGCTTCCATCATCATTGGGGCTTGTTTGAATTGTTCTTTGGCTTTTTCTTCATTTTCTCTAAGCACGTAGTAATCCATGTCTAAAGTTCCATTTAAACCTTGATACTTTTCACTCCAACGTACATAATCGCCAATATTAATGTTTACTCCGTAAGCATTGATAGGATTTACAACCTCCCAAACCCAAGTTTTTGTGGTGTCATTTTCAATTACTTTAATAAGTCGTCCGTTGCTTACATCCATTAAATGTTTTGGTGCCGTAACCGAAATTTTCATGCCATTATCAGGCTCTTCGGAAGGGTGATCTTTTAACGGCCACCAAATACTTGCACCAATTCCTTGGTTAGCAGTGGCGATAAATTCGTTGCCATTGCTATCCTTTGTCCATGTAAAACCACCATCCCAAGGAGCACGTCGCGCTACAGTTGGTTTTCCAGAAAAGTAAATAGTGATTTTATTCTGCTTACCTTTTTTCTGTTTCTTTTTAAGTTTTAAAAAATGCGCATTTCCTTCTGAAGTGAATGAAATCTCTTCATTGTTTTGAAGAATTTTGTCAATTTTCATCGGAGCCTGCAAGTCGATTTGCATAATGTTGTTGCGCTCTAAAACTTCATAAGTTATGGTGTTACTACCTTCAATAGATTTTTCTGAAGGATTTACGGAAACTTTTAAATCGTAATGTGTAACATTCCACCAAGCTCTTTCAGGAGTAATGCTACCTCGAAGCGTATCTGCACGTGAAAATTCTTGTGCAATGGAAACAAAATTAATGCTTAGGAATAGTAGAAAGAAAAGATTTTTCATTGAGGAGAAATTTTTGTCTAAAAATACCAAAAAAAAGACTTGAAGCTATTAGAAATACTGAAAAGTAGCTGAGTTTTATAAAAGAGAAATTATTCAGTTAGTTCAATTGAAACATTCGGTTTTGCTATAAAAAAACTCAAGCTGTCTGAAACTTTAAAGCAAAAGGATTCATTTCAAGACTGTAATACTGAAGAATCTTCATTTTATTTAGCCTCCGAAATAAGGCAATTAAACTTTCAATTAAAAATTGATTTTATAATTTAATTTTCTTCAACAACTAGGGCTATTTTTTTTCCATTCGGACTAATTGCTATTCTAGTTATATTTTTTATTCCGTAGTCTTCAAGTGATGCTACACGATTCCATTCGGGTTCACCCAGAGTGTCGTACATATATAGTTTATTACCGCTACCAACAAGTATTTGGGTGTCGTTGATCCATACGTAATCTTGAATGCCAATAGGCAGTTCACTAACAAAATAACTTCCTAAAATATTCATTTCTAACATATAAATATCAAGGTTACCTTCATCGTTTATCAATGAATAGCTCATATAGTCCGATTTCGGAATTCTTTGAAGCGTTCTTCCTGCGTTTCGAAATAAAGTATCAACAGCTTTAGTGGTTAAGTTAATCATCACTAAATCCAATTTGTCATCCGCCAAAACAGTGGCAAGAATTAATTCGTCATTGTAAAATGCGAAATAAGCTACTTCTAAATCTTCTATAATTTCTGAAGATTTTCCCGTTTCTGAATCATATCTATAAAGTCGTTGTTTTCCGTCTTTATCCAATCTTACAGCTGCAATATCATTGCTAGAAGGAAATTTTTGTGGTGAATATTCGCCGCCCTCGGTTTCTTGATTAACCCAAGTTTTAATTTTTGAATTTAAATTGTATTCTGAAATATCTGTTTGTCCATTGTTATTTCCAGCAAAGACTAAGGTTTCATTTGAAATAAAAGAAGGCTGATTGTCGTACCCTTCATTATTTGAAACATTACGAGCGTTTAGCAGTTCCATACCCGAATAAGAAGGTGAAATATCGAATATATATACTTCAGTGTTTTGTTGGGCGAAACTTAATTGAAGGATAAATAAAGTGAGGAGGAAAAGAATCTTTTTCATAGTAAATCATTTTTCTTCAAAAATAGCAAACTCTACGCCATATTCTAGAAGAAGTAATATTTTACAAAATTTATGGCTCGTTTTTTCTTTTCGACATAATAAGCTTGAAAACTGTTTAAATATGTACTTTTGCAATCTGAAAATAATAAATAGGATTTTAGATAATTCTCACTTGTTTAAATGCCATTATTTTAAATAATTTCTAAATGAAAAAAGTATATTTCGATAGCGCCGCAACTACTCAGCTTAGAGATGAAGTGATTGACTGTATTAATGAAGTTTTAAAAACCGAATACGGAAATCCCTCATCAACTCATTCATACGGTAGATCTTCAAAGTCGTTGTTAGAAAATGCTAGAAAAGAAACTGCTAAGCTGTTGAATGTTTCAGCAAGCGAAATTATTTTTACTTCTGGTGGTACTGAAGCTGATAATTTAATATTAAACGGTGCTGTTCGTGATCTTGGCGTTAAGCGTGTAATTTCTAGTAGAATTGAACATCACGCTGTTTTACACACTTTAGAGTGGCTTCAAGAAAAGTACGAGATTAAATTAGAATTCGTGAACTTGGATCATTGCGGACATGTAGATTACGAGCATTTAGAAAAATTATTATCAGATACATCCGAAAAAACCTTAGTGAGCTTAATGCACGTTAATAATGAGGTTGGTAATCTTCTTGATTTAAAAAAGACGGCTGAGCTTTGTAAAAAATACGATACACTTTTCCACAGTGATACAGTACAATCTGTAGGGCATTTTGAACTTGATTTTAAAGAAATTCCAGTTGATTTTGCGGCTGCTGCTGCCCATAAATTTCACGGACCCAAAGGAGCTGGTTTTGCTTATGTAAGAAAAAACTCAGGGTTAAAACCATTAATTCACGGTGGTTCTCAGGAAAGAGGACTCAGAGCTGGTACGGAAGCTGTATATGCAATTGCAGGAATGGCTGAAGCCTTAAAATTATCTTATCACAAATTAGAAAAGGAACGCAAATATATTAGCGAACTAAAGCAATACTTTAAAACACAACTTTCAGAAAATATTCAGGGAGTAAAGTTTAACGGAGATTGCGATAATGACGAGCGCAGTACATATACCTTGTTAAATGTATGTCTTCCTATTACTTCTGAAAAAGCGATGTTGCTTTTGTTTCAATTAGATTTAAAAGGAATTGCTTGCTCTAAAGGAAGCGCTTGCCAAAGTGGTAGCGAGGGCGGATCACACGTGCTAAGCGCCATTCTTTCCGACGACGACCTTGCAAAACCATCAATTCGTTTTTCATTTTCTTCTTTCAATAAAAAAGAAGAAGTGGATTATGTAGTTGAAGTTTTAAAAGAATTTATTGAAGAATAAATTCAGATTTCAAATCCCAAATCCCAAATCCCGACCCACGAGCGGAGTCGAAGGATAGCTATGTTTTCAAAACACAAAATCCCTTTCCATTTGTCAGTCTAAGCCTGTCGAAGACAATGGTTGGAAATTCCAAAATCCAAATTCCAAATCCCGGATCCCGAGCGGAGCCGAAGGGAAATAATGTTTTTTAAATTTCACTTCCAACTTCCAACTTCCAACTTCCAACTTCCAACTTCCAATTTCCAATATCGTCCATCTATAGCGCCTCCTTCATAATCTCTTCAACTATTTCAGGATTTAGTAGGGTAGAAATATCTCCAAGGTTTGAAGTGTCTTTTTCAGCTATCTTTCTCAATATACGACGCATGATTTTCCCGCTTCTAGTTTTAGGTAAGCCGGAAACAAATTGAATCTTATCCAATTTTGCAATGGGTCCAATGTGTTCTGTGATAATCTGATTTATCTCTTTGCGCAAATTGTCATGCATACGGCTCTCTCCAGTTTCCTTCAGTATCACATAACCGTATAGTGCATTTCCTTTGATGCTATGAGGAAAGCCTACAATTGCACTCTCAGATACTGCTGGGTGCTCGTTTATCGAATCTTCAATAGGAGCAGTTCCTAGATTATGACCAGATACAATTATTACATCGTCAACACGGCCTGTTATTCTGTAATAACCTGTACTATCACGAAGTGCACCATCTCCAGAGAAGTACATGTCTTTATAAGCCGAAAAATAGGTGTCGCGATATCGCTCGTGATTATTCCATATCGTTCTTGCCATGGCAGGCCAAGGGAACTTTATGCATAATTTTCCACTAACAGAATTTCCTTTAAGCTCCTCTCCATTTTCACCCATTAATGCAGGTTGAATCCCCGGTAGCGGCAAGGTTGCATACGTAGGAATGGTAGGAGTGGAGTAGGGAATTGGAGAAATCATAATTCCACCAGTTTCGGTTTGCCACCATGTGTCTACTATTGGGCAGTTTTTCTTCCCAATATTATCGTTGTACCAATGCCAAGCTTCTTCATTAATTGGTTCACCAACACTACCTAAAATCTTAAGTGATGAAAGATCGTATTTTTCTGAAAAATCTGTTTTTTCTTTTGCTAAGGCACGAATTGCCGTTGGTGCGGTGTAAAACTGAGTTACTTTGTGTTTTTCTACAACATTCCAAAAACGTCCAAAATCTGGATAGGAGGGTACACCTTCAAACATTAAGGTTGTGGCTCCGTTTGCTAAGGGGCCATAAACTATATAACTATGGCCGGTTATCCATCCAATATCTGCAGTGCACCAAAAAACATCGTTCTCTCGGTATTGGAACACGTTTTTAAAACTATGGGCGGTATAAACCATATATCCAGCAATAGTGTGAACCATTCCTTTTGGTTTTCCTGTACTTCCAGATGTGTACAAAATAAATAATGGATCTTCCGCATCCATAATTACAGGTACGCATTCATTCATTGCAGCGTCTAATAAAGGTTGTAACCACTTATCGCGATTTTCCTTCATCGGGATATCAGAATTTGTTCGTTTTGCTACTAAAACAGTTTTTACACCTGGACAACTTTCTAAAGCATCATCAACAATTCCTTTTAAATCTATTGTTTTATTTCCACGGAAAGAGCCATCACTGGTTATAACCATCTTACAATCGGAATCGTTAATTCTGCTAGATAAAGCAGAGGCAGAAAATCCTGCAAAAACCACAGAGTGTATCGCTCCAATTCGCGCGCATGCCAATAAGGAAATTGCCAAATCAGGTATCATTGGTAGGTATATACAAACGCGATCTCCTTTTTGAATCCCGTGGTTTTGCAAAACATTGGCAAACCTACAAACCCTATCGTGAAGTTGGCGATAGCTTATGTGCTCTGCCATTTCATCGGGATTGTTTGGTTCAAAAATGATAGCTGTTTTATTGGCGTGTGTATATAAATGCCTGTCAATACAGTTTTCAGTAATATTTAGTTTTGCCCCTTTATACCAAGAGAATTCTGATTTTGAAAGGTCGTATTCTAGTACTTTATCCCATCGCTTACGCCACAAAAAGTTTTCTTCGGCTATTTCCTCCCAAAAGCTTTCTGGGTCACGAACAGATTTTCTGTAAACTTGAAAATATTCTTCTAAATTCTTTATGTGGTAATTACTCATTGCAAAACGGTTTTTATGGGAAGTGAATTTTCTAAAATTAAGACAGATTTTAATAAGCCTTAATAGACTATAGCCTTTCAAATATATTTACATTTTCAGAATATTTAAATTAGAAATCAAAAAAATATGGAAATAACTATTTACAAAAACTAAAAATCCCGCTAGCAAATTTTTGTAGCGGGATTTTCAAATTATGAATAAAATCGAAATTAATGAGGAAGTTTGTTTTTTACTAATCCATAAAGAAAGGTTCCTAATAGTGCTCCGAGGATAACTATTAAAATAGGAAAATATCCTGCTCCGGCTAAAACGTACATTGGTCCTGGACAAGCGCCAGACAGTGCCCATCCTAAACCGAAAATTATACCACCAATCATATAACGGCTAAAGCCTTTATCTTTTGGCTGTAATCTCATTTCACCTCCATCTATGGGTTTTATGTTCTTTCTTTTAATTAGCTGAACACCAATTATTCCAATGGCTAAAGCAGAGCCCATAATTCCATACATATGAAAACTACCAAACTGGAACATTTCATAGATTCGAAACCAAGATGCAGCTTCAGATTTAAACATTATAATTCCGAAGAATATACCTACTATTAAATATGTGATGTATCTCATTTTCTAAAATATTAAAGGGTAAATAAGGTGAATCATAACTAGGCCACCAATAAAAAAACCAATTACTGCAATCAATGAAGGAAGTTGTAAATTACTCAGTCCCGAAATTGCATGACCAGAAGTACAGCCGCCTGCATATCTAGCACCAAAGCCTACTAGTAAACCACCTATTAGTAAAATCAAAATGTTTTTTGGCTGAGATATATTCTCCATACTGAAAATTTCAGTTGGTAAATACGCTTCGTTTGCGGAAGTGATGTTGTAGTCATCAGCTAACTGTTGTGCGACTTCAGGATTTATAGTAACAATATTATCGCTCATAAAATTAGAAGCTATAAAACCCCCAATTATGGCGCCTAATACAACCATTAAATTCCAACGTTGCGTCCTCCAATCGAATTTAAAAAAGTCTGCTGCTTTGCCAGCTCCTAAGGCTGAGCAGGCTGTACGTAGGTTTGATGACATTCCAAATTGCTTTCCTAAGTACAAAAGCACAAACATTACAAGCGCAATTAAAGGTCCGCCTATATACCAAGGCCAAGGATCATAAAACAAATTCATAGTTAATTATTTTTGTGCAAATTTAAGTATGATTAACCAAACAGACTGTAACCTAGATTACATTCCAACGGGTAATTAAAAAGAAAAGAGAAAAAATTAATTTTTATTTGAGGTTAACTAGCTAAAGAAGAGTAGTGTATAGCCTTTTTAAAAATTGAATAATATGAAATAAAAAATTAATAATTTAGAGTTATTGGAGTGTTTGAGAGTAAATTGGAAGGTATAAATAGCAAAAGGTGGTGTTGTGTATTAAAACAGAACACCACCTTTTTTAATAGATCTAAATATAACTATCCTTATTATTTTCTAGCAGGAGAAATCATAATATGTGAACGATGAGTGCCAGCATCCATTAACCAGGGCATTCCTGGAGCTTGTGGTTTAGTTGGTAAGCCAGTGCTTTCACCCGTCATATAAGGTTTGTAAAGTACATATCGAATTCTGCTATTTTCAACTTCACCAGTTTCAATATTAAGGTCTTTTTCTTCAGCAGCCAAAACATAAACCATTGAAGGTTCTTCGGGCATTTTTAGCCTTCCAGCTTCAATTTCTTTTTTTCGAACTTCTTGCTTTTCAGGATTAGATTTTCCTTCAGCCTCTAATTCTCTTCCTCTTGCCATAAATGGTTCTAATTCGGCGCCATAGCAGGCTACGCTTATTCCTTCTTTGTTTGGATCGTCTGCTAAACAAATTAATGTATTTGTGCCTTCACGAAGTGTCACTAGTTTTCCATCGGCGTTATACCCAAGTACTGTAGCCGCATCGCGATACATTTCAGGTGCCGCTAGAAGAGCAGTTTTTATCTGAATGTCGGCTGGTAGAATTTTAGATTGGGAAAATGCTGAAAAAGCAAAAGTTAATGCAATAACAACGAGTAATTTTTTCATAATCAAACTTTTTAAAATTAAAGTTTAAGATACGAAAAATATGGAACTTGTATTTATAAATAATTCCATTGATTAAGTCCCCTTCTTTAGACCTACAAGGAGGTTTTCATTTGCTTACACAAATCAAAACAACACCTTGCAGGTCATCCTCCAGCATAGCCTAGGGTAAACTCAGCTGAGGGACATCTTCAAATTCGTTTTCGATTTCATCTTCACCTTCAATTTCAACCCCTTCCGACAGCTGGATTACGAATTTATCTCCTAATTCACCTATTTCCCAGCTGCCACCTTCCCCTTGATGCCACTAGTACAATTATTTAAAATATTTCGAAGGGGAAGGAGCTCGTAATTGTATTAAATCAGGTAATGTACTTTCTTTTTCAACTTCAACTTCAACTTCATCTTCATCTTCATCTTCTCCCGACAACTATCGGATTCAATCTCGATATCGTTTTCTTTAGACCTACAAGGAGATTTTCATTTGCTTACACAAATCAAAACAACACCTTGCAGGTCATCCTCCAGCATAGCCTAGGATAAACTCAGCCGAGGGACATCTTCAACTTCGTTTTCGATTTCATCTTCACCTTCAATTTCAACCCCTTCCGACAGCTGGATTACGAATTTATCTCCTAATTCACCTATTTCCCAGCTGCCACCTTCCCCTTAAAGCCACTAGTACAATTATTTAAAATATTTCGAAGGGGAAGGAGCTCGTAATTGTATTAAATCAGGTAACGTACTTTCTTTTTCAACTTCAACTTCAACTTCAACTTCATCTTTATCTTCATCTTCCCCCAATTACTATCGGGATTAATCTCGATTTCGATTTGATTTTTCGATTTCGTTTTCGAATTCGTTAGACCTACAAGGAGATTTTCATTTGCTTACACAAATTAAAACAACACCTTGCAGGTCATCCTCCAGCATAGCCTAGGATAAACTCAGCCGAGGGACATCTTCAACTTCGTTTTCAATCTCGATTTGGATTTCGTTTTCGATTTCTTTTTCATCTTCATCTTCACCTATTTTCCAACCGCCACCTTCCCCTTGATGCCACTAGTACAATTATTTAAAATATTTCGAAGGGGAAGGAGCTCGTAATTGTATTAAATCAGGTAATGTCCTTCCTTTTTCATCTTCAACTTCATCTTCACCTTGCTCCCGATAACTATCGGGTTCGTTTTCGATTTCAATCTCGATTTCGTTTTCGTTAGACCTACAAGGAGGTTTTCATTTGCTTACACAAATCAAAACAACACCTTGCAGGTCATACTCCAGCTTAGTCCAGGATAAACTCAGCCGAGGGACATCTTCAAATTCGTTTTCAATCTCGATTTGGATTTCGTTTTCGATTTCTTTTTCATCTTCATCTTCACCTATTTTCCAACCGCCACCTTCCCCTTGATGCCACTAGTACAATTATTTAAAATATTTCGAAGGGGAAGGAGCTCGTAATTGTATTAAATCAGGTAATGTCCTTTCTTTTTCAACTTCAACCTCAACTTCGGTTTCGATTTCGTTTTCGTTTTCAATTTCGATTTCTTCAGTGCCCATGCCCACCGCCACCTTCTTCCTGTAGCAATGCAAAACCACCTTTGGTTAAAAAACGACTATCTTTTTCAAATTCTGAAGCATTCTCAATTATTGTATAGCCTTGGTATGTAGCTCCAACCTTTACTCTTGCAGAGTGTAATTGGTATTCGTCGTTGTTTTCGTTTTCTATAAGCAATACATAATTCACTCCATCTAATTCTACTATCGCGTTTTCAGGTAAGGCCAAATGGTTTGAGGTACCTGTTACGATTTGAGCTTCTACAAACATTCCTGCGGTGAAATTCTGCGAGTCTTTTTCATCTATATGTCCGTGGATCATTGCAATTCTTGAATTAGGATCGATAGAAGTTCCAACCAAATGCACATCGCCTTTAAATGTTTCCTTTGAGGCTTCTGGCACAGAAAACAGTATTTCCTGATCTTTTTTAAGTTGTAACAAATCCTTCTCAAAAACTTTTAATTCCAAGTGAATATGGTCGGTGTTCATAATTTCCATAATCTTATCGGCTGGAGAAACATAGGTGCCCGTATTCACAAAAACTTGAGTTACATTTCCATCTATGGGGCTATATATATTTACTTGAGAAACTATATTTCCCGCTGCCACGGAAGCCGGATTTATATTCAGCATCTGAAGGTTTTTCTTTAAACTATTACTACGCGCCAATGCTGTTTTGTATTCACTTTCAGCTTTTAAATAACTTTTCTGAGAAGTTATTTTCTCTTCAAACATCGTTTTTTGTCGCTCGTATTCCGAGTTTAGGTATGAAAGCTGCGCCACAGTTTCCATATAATTCTGCTGCATTGTTATAAACTCTGGATTTTCGATGGTAACCAAGCGTTGTCCTTTTGAAACTTTGCTTCCAACTAATAACGGTGTGTTTTTAATATAACCTCCAGCAAAAGCGCTAACTACCGCTCGACTTTGTGGTGGCACATCAATTACGCCATTGGTTTGTACTGTTTGAGCAAATGGTTTTTCGGTGAGTTGGCCAATTTCCATTTTGGCGTTTTCAAACTGTGCTTTTGAAAGATGAATATTTCCGTCTGCAATTTCTTCTGAAGTAGAATCAGTAGATTCCACTTCTTTTTCTGAATTGTTACACGATGCCAAAATGAAGGCTAATAGCAACAAAATTGATTTTATATAATGCATAATTAATTTTTTAAAGCGTTAAATAGTTGATAGCAATAACTGCTTGGTTGTATTTATTGAGGTTTTCTAGATGTTGTAATTCAATTTCGTAAGCGTTTTCAAGACTTTGGATGTATTGAAAAAAGTCTATTTCTCCATTTTTGAAACTGATATTGGCTGTCTTTAAAATTTCTTCTGAAAGTGATTTTCCTTCGGTTTCGTAATACTGAAGTGCATCTTCATATTTTGAAACTTCATTGAGCAACTGCACTTTTCGTGAATTCATGTGAATTTTATAATCTTCAGCTTGCTGCTGACTTACATCTGCGGCAATCTTTGATGCTTTTATTTTTGAAGCATTTCCGCCAAAAAGCAACGGAATTTTAAGTCCGATTTGATAGGCGTAAAGATTCTGACTCAAACCAGAATTGCTGCCTAAGGAATAGGAAAGACTGATATCTGGAAGTAAGCTTTGCTTTTCAAGACCGCTTTTAGCCTTAAAAAAGCTATTTCTACTTTCATAATAGTCTAATGCTGGATGTTGTTCAGAAGCTGCAATTGAAAGTTGAAGTTTCTCAAGGGGTTGCTCAGCAATCAGCAAACTATCTTTGGATTGAACTACAGTTTTTAGCTGCTCCATTGCAATTAATACATCTTCTTTAGTCTGATTGAAATCGGTTTCTAACTGTCGTTGTTTGGCACGAGCAGTTATCTTTTCTAGGTAATTTGTTTCCCCTAATTCAAAACGGCGTTGCGCTGCGTGCGCAAAATTTTGATACAAACTATCCAATCTCTCGTAAACACTTGCTCTATTTTTCTCATATTGATATTGATAATAGGCTGCTGCAACCATCCCTTCAGTTTTGCGTTTTTGAAGTTGGTATTGCTTGCTTTGCATTTCAAACTGACGCTTATTTACATTCTTTTCAGCGAAGTAAACTGTTGGGAAAAGAAAGTCTTGTTCCACACCAAAAACTTTAAGTGGTTCATTATTGGGCGCCATATTGTTTTCGTCAAATTCATAAAACACAGTGGTTTTATCAAAACTGAAAGCACTACCAATTAAAGCATTGGCTTCATCCATCTGAAGTGAGGAAGCTTTGAGTCCAGCATTGTTTTCCAAAGCCATTTGCTGTAAATCTTGCAATGACTTCGGATTCTGCTGAGCCAATCCTGAAAAACTTAGAAGTATTACTAGGATTGTAATTGGCAATGACTTTCCTAATTTCTTTTTAGGTTTTTTCTTTTTATCAGAATCAAAAATTGAAAATAACACAGGTAAAACTATTAAGGTTAGAATTGTAGCTGTTATCAAACCACCAATTACCACAGTAGCTAATGGTCTTTGAACTTCAGCCCCAGCATTTGTTGAAACAGCCATTGGTAAAAATCCGAGTGCTGCTGCCGAAGCGGTTAGTAATACTGCACGTAAACGGTCTTTTGTACCTTGTACTATAAGTTCGTTTTTATCTGTCATTCCTTCTTTTTTAAGTTCTTTAAAATGTTCTATTAAAACAATTCCGTTAAGTACGGCAATCCCAAAGAGGGCTATAAAACCAACACCTGCCGAGATGCTAAAAGGCATATCGCGAATCCAAAGCAACAACACGCCACCAACCGCTGCCAAAGGAATTGCAGAGTAAATCATCAAAGCTTCCTTTACTGAATTAAAAGCGAAATAAAGCATTATAAAAATCAGCAGTAATGCAATGGGAACGGCGATTAAAAGTCTGTTTTTTGCACTTTGAAGATTCTCAAACTGACCTCCGTAATCAATGGTGTAGCCAGCAGGGAGTTTAAGATTGTCGTCAATTATTTTTTGAACATCATCAACTACACTTTGTAGATCGCGACTTCTCACATTTACCCCAACTACAATGCGACGTTTTGTGTCGTCTCGGGAAATTTGCGCAGCACCTTTGGAGTATTTTATTTCAGCTAGTTCACTTAAAGGAACTTTTCCACCGGCAGGAATATCTACATAAAGGTTTTGAAGATTTGAAAGATCGCGACGATTATTTTCATCTAAACGAACCACTAAATCAAAACGTTTTTCACCTTCAAAAATGCTTCCCAAAGATTTTCCAGCGAAGCCCATTGAGATCATTTCATTTAAATCTTCAATGTTTAAACCGTATCGTGCGATTTTATTTCTATCGAATTTTACATTCATTTCGGGTAGGCCGGCAACTTTTTCTACAATAATATCGTCGGCACCTTCAACATTTTCTATTAGGCCTTTTATTTCGTTAGCCTTTTTATTTAGTATATCGAGGTCTTCTCCAAAAATCTTAATCGCAATATCTGCTCTAACTCCTGTAATAAGTTCATTAAAACGCATTTCGATTGGCTGGGTGAATTCCACTTCCATCCCAGGAATTATTGCTAAGGCTTCTTTAAATTTCTCAGCTAACTCATTTTTAGTTGAGGCGGATGTCCATTCCTTTATTGGTTTTAAGGTGATTATAACATCACTTTCTTCCATAGACATCGGGTCTGTAGGAACTTCTGCGGCACCAATACGGCTAACCACTTGATCAACTTCTGGGAAGTTATCAATGAGAATTTTTTCAATTTGAGTAGTAATATCAATGGTATTGCTAAGAGAAGTCCCCGTTTTTAATACAGGCTGAATTACAAAATCACCTTCGTCAAGCGTAGGGACAAACTCGCCACCCATAGTAGTAAAAATATAAACAGTAACTGCAAGGATTAAAATAGCAATACTTAAAACCAGTTTTTTCGCTCCTAATGCCCAACGGATTGACGGTTCGTAAAAGCGATTTAAGAAAGTCATTATCCGAACAGAAATGTTTCTTTTGGAAGCTTCCTCGGGTTTTAAAAATAGAGAAGCAGCTACAGGAACATAAGTAAAACACAAAATCATAGCTCCGATAAGCGCAAAACTAAACGTCATCGCCATTGGTCTAAACATTTTGCCTTCCACACCGCTTAATGAAAGAATAGGAATAAAAACTATAAGAATAATAAGTTGCCCAAAAATGGCAGAATTCATCATTTTTGAAGCGCTATTCCAGGTGAGGTTATCTTTTGCTAATCGCCTTTCTGATAAAGGAAGTGCATTGAGTTTTGAAGCGTTTTTACTAATTTGAAAAGCGACAAATTCAACTATAATTACTGCACCGTCAATGATAATTCCAAAGTCGATAGCGCCAAGACTCATCAAGTTTGCGTCCACACCAAATAAATACATCATCGAGAGCGTGAAAAGCAAAGACAGCGGGATAACAGAGGCTACCACTAATCCGGAACGGAAATTTCCTAATAGTAGCACCACTACAAAAATTACAATAAGTATCCCGAGAATAAGGTTTTCAGCGATTGTAAAAGTGGTTTTTCCAATCAGCACACTTCTATCCAAAAACGGATTTATATAAACCCCTTCAGGGAGAGATTCTGCTATTTCTGCTACTCTTTCTTGTACGTCATTTATTACTTGATTGGAATCGCCATCTTTCAGCATCATTATCTGTCCGAGGATTTTTTCGCCTTCTCCATTTCCGGTAATAGCACCAAAACGTGGAGCACCACCAAACTGTACTTTGGCGACATCCTTCACATAAATGGGGAAGCCATTATCGTTTTTTACTACAATATTTCCAATGTCTTCTAATGAAGTCGCCAAGCCTTCCCCGCGAATAAAATAAGCTTGATTTTCCTTTTCAATATAACCACCGCCAGAAACACTGTTGTTTTTTTCTAAGGCAGTAAATATTTCTGAAGCGGTAATATTCATCGCATTCAGCTTGTTGGTATTTATAGCAACTTCGTATTGCTTTAAATGTCCTCCCCAAGTATTTACTTCTATTACACCTGGAATTCCCGAAAGCTGTCTTCTTACAATCCAATCTTGAATGGTACGCAGTTCAGTAGTGGTATATTTATCTTCATAACCTGGCTTTACGTCTAGAATGTATTGATAAATTTCACCAAGACCAGTGGTTATCGGGCCCATTTGAGGTGTGCCAAATCCTTCGGGAATATTTTCGGATGCAGATTGAATTTTCTCTGCAATAAGTTGTCTGGGCAAGTACGTACCCATACTTTCTTCAAAAACAATAGTAACTACTGAAAGTCCAAATTTTGAAGTAGAACGAATTTCAACTACCCCAGGTAAGTTGGCCATTTCCAGCTCGACAGGGTAGGTGATAAACTGTTCCATATCCTGAGTAGAAAGGTTGCGGGAAGTGGTAATAACCTGCACTTGATTGTTGGTAATATCAGGAACTGCCCCAATAGGTAATTGTGTAAGGGAAAACACACCAAAGCCAATCAGAACAAGGGTAAATAACCCGATAATGAGTTTATGGTTGATGCTAAATTGAATGATTTTTGATAACATAACTAAATTAATCTTTGAACTTCAACAGATAAATTGCTGAAGTATGAGTAAATAGAAAATTGTTGGAATACCGATCCAAGTTTGGAGCAGTAAAAACTTGCAATTGGAAATAGATAATTTCCAAAAGGTCTATTTAGTTATGCGAATTTTGGAGGTTGGAAAATTGAAATTTTTTCCAAAGAGGAATATAAATTTTGGTAATAAAATTTATGAGATTGTGGAATGTTTATTTCCACTTTTGGTAAAGTAATATCCAATGAAACTATCACAACATCGGTTAAAACGTGTTGACAAGAAATATGCTGAAATGGCAATTCTTCGTGTTCAGGTTCTTGATGATTTTCCTTTTCAATACCGTAGTGTTTTTGAACAAATGTAAAAAAGTCGTCTCCGTAATTTTCTGAATGATATTCGGCGTGTTGTACTAGTTTTCCTATTAAAAATATATCCTGAATGCCAATGCCAACGCTTTGGAAAGCGAGGAGAAAAGAAAATGATATGGCGAATATGGCTTTCATTTAAGTATCAAAAATATATATTTTTTTCTGAACTGAATATGATATGAATCAGTTAATTAATACGATTATTAGTAACTGCTGAAATTCATATAATTAAAAATATTATTTCAAAGATTGTGATTTAAAAGGATAGATACAGTGACTTTTGTTACAAAGTAGAAAAATGAATTATTTTTTCTGATTCATCTTAGTCACAATTAGCTTAGTAACTAATAAGCCAATTGCGCCTCCTACCAGTGAAACGGCCATATTTATAGCGAAGAGTGCATAGTTAACTTCTCCTGTTTTCATAATGGAAATAGGGTCGAAGCCAAGTCTTCCGAAGATTTTAATAAAAAATATACTCCCGAATATTCCAGCGATTGTATTTCCTGTGAACCCCAATGAATATTTCTTCTTAATTACACTTAAAAGCAATGCACCAAGGATTCCAATAAAAATACTGATTATAGCAATTAATGTATCTGTCATAATGGAGTAATACTAAATCTTACTAATGTTCTCCATACCCTACATCGTCCATCTTTCCTTTAAAAACGCGATACTGAATAACCATATAAATAGCTACCAACACTGCGGCAATTACAAACCAATAAACACCAACCGATAAACCATACTCGTGTGCGGCTGCGTTATAAACGGTTAGGGAAGGGTTTACATTATTTGTAGATGGTAATAAGTTGGGGAATATAGAAGATACAGTTGTAGCTAATCCGCCAAATAAAAATAAGGTTGAAAATAAAAATCCGAACCCATCCTTTTTAAAGCTTTTGACTTTAAATAAGCCGAAAATTCCAGTAAATGTGATGATCGGGAAGATCCAAAGCCAAGGGTATTTTACAAAATTATGAAATGGTTTAGGGTCGATTATATGCCAAGAAAATAGCGATATAATAACTAAGATTAACAAAACAATATTCAAGTTAAAAACTACTTGCTTAAGCTTTTGGTTTAAGTCAGAATTGGTTTTAAAAATTATCCAATTTGCCCCGTGAATAGCTAAGGCTACAACACCAATTACCCCCAGTAACAACGTAAACCAATCAATTATACCTAAGTGTTCTGCGTGCGGACTAAAAGTTGAATTCCAAAGTGGTAAAAAGAAAAAATGAGGTTCGTGCGCAGACACTCCGTCGGTAACCATCCCCAAATTTACTCCTCTTACTATGTTTCCTAAGGCTATCCCAAAAAACAAGGCTAGGAGTAGACTTGCTATTCCAAAGGCTTTATCCCAAATTGCTTCCCATATTTTGTTGTGGATTTGCCCTCTAAGTTCTAAACCAATAGCTCGAAAAATAAGTAACCACAATATCATTATCAATGGCAAATAAAATCCGCTAAACGAAGATGCGTACAAGGTTGGAAAAGCAAAAAATAAAACACCACCTACAGCTATAAGCCACACCTCATTAGCATCCCAAAATGGGCCAATAGCATTTCTAATAGCCTTTTTGTCTTTTTCTTTTTTCGCATAAAATAGATGAATAATACCAGCACCAAAATCATAACCATCTAAAATCACATAAATGGTAAACATAGCCATTAAAACGATATACCAGAATAATTCCATAGTTAGTTGAGTTTAGTGGTTTCAGGACCTTTATAGATAATTTTTCCAGCGAGCATTAAAAACAATAGCCCTAGCAGTAAATAAAGTCCGATAAATCCAAGTAAAGTAAATAATGTATTTCCTGATGACACAGTTGGGGAAATTCCATCGACGGTTCTTAATAGGTTGTAAACCAACCACGGCTGCCTTCCCAATTCGGCGGTGTACCAACCTGCAGTATTTGCGATATATGGAAAAGGAATCATAAACATCAATGACCAGAGAATCCATTTAGTTTTATAAAGTTTCTTTCTGAATAACTGAACGGCTGCTAAAAGTAATAATCCTATAAAAATAGTTCCCAAACCAACCATTATGTGGTACGAATAGTACAGGCCAGGGATGTTTGTGGGATAAACACTTTCGTCGAATTCATTAAGACCTTTAATCTCTGCATCCCATTTTTGGTAGGTTAAAAAGCTCAATATATTCGGAACTGCAATCTTGTTGTCTAGTTTTTTGTTTTCCACATCGGGTTGACCGATTAAGATAATTTCAGAACCACCTTCTTCAGTTTCGAAAATACCTTCCATGGCTGCAAAAGTTACTGGCTGATATTTTACAACGTTTTTTGCTGCCCAATCTCCTGTAGGAAAAGCGACTAATAGGCTAGAAACCAAACCAAAAATAACTCCAGTCTTCACAAAGAGCTTTCCAAATTCACTGTGTTTATTGTTTAGGATATAAAATGCACCAACTCCTGCAACTACAAAAGAAGAGGTGATTAAAGATCCCATTTGATTGTGTAAGAATGAGGGTAGCAGCCAAGGATTGGAAAACAATGCACCAAAGTTATTGAGAACAAATTTTCCGTTTTCTAATATTTCATAACCCACTGGGTGTTGCATCCACGAATGGGTTGCAATAATTAAATATCCACTAGCCCAAGAACCAAGGAAAACCAAGAAGCCAGTTAAAAAATGAAGTTTTTGTCCAAGTAGTTTTTCTCCAAATAGAAACAATCCTAAAAATGAAGATTCAAGGAAAAACGAAAACATCCCTTCCATAGCAAGGGTTTGCCCAATAATTCCTCCCGTAAGCTCAGAAAATTTAGCCCAATTTGTTCCAAATTGAAATTCCATTGGGATTCCTGTTACCACTCCCATTGCAAAATTAAGAGCGAATATCTTCATCCAAAACTTTGCAGCATCGTTGTATTTATCAATTTGAGTTCTTAAGAATTTCCATTTAAAATAGACTATCATCAGGGATAGTCCCATAGTTAATTGCGGAAATAAATAGTGGAAAGTGATAGTAAATGCAAACTGCATCCTATCGTAAAAAATCATGTCTTCCATAACTGATTGAGAGTTGGTCACTCAAATTTATGAAATCGAAATCAATGATTTAGTAATAATTACTATTAAAATAAAGAAAGGACGTTTTTAAAACGTCCTTTCTAAATAATTAATCGATTAACCTTAATTCTTAAAGTCGTTTACATCGTCGCTGAGGTCAAAAACATTTTTTGCGTTTAATTCTTTTTCAAGAATACTTGAGCCAGCTGCACTTCGGTAACCTCCTGCACAGTGAACCACTATCGGTTTATCTGTAGGTATTTCACCTACTTTTTCGCGTAATTGGTGTAGCGGAATGGTAATAGCATCGTCGAAAAACTTCCCTTCCAAAAATTCACTTTCATTACGAATATCAACTATAGTATAGTCTTTCAGATTTTGCTTGAATTCATCTACATTTAATCTATCAGATTTTTCTAAAGCTTTTTCCGCAAGTGTACTTATAGAAACTAAATTCGCTTCATATCCAATTTTAGCAGTACGCTGAAGGATTTTTTCAACATTGTCTATAGAATCAACTACTATTTGAAATTTCTCATCTGGGCGAACAATAGATCCTAACCAAGTTTCAAATTTGGAAGTATCAGAAGTAGCCATAATGTTTATACTTCCAGCAATATGATTCTTCTTAAAATCCTTTTCATCTCTAATGTCAACGATTAATAAATCGTTATCTAATTCAGTAACATTTAATTTAAGATCGATTTCACCTAGAGAAGTTCTGAGGTTTTTTGCACCGTTTTTATTTACATCAACATTATACCCAAAATAGTGTGGGATAAAAGGTTGAGAGTCTAATAAGTGATTTACAAACTGCTCTTCTGTTTGTTTTTTGAAGGCCCAGTTGCCCATACGCTCATTTCCTAAAGTACTAGAAGTTGCGTCTGCACTCATTCCTTTTCCACATAAAGAACCTGCCCCGTGAGCTGGGTATACATATGCGTTATCCGGTAGATGAGTGAATTTATTCTGAATAGTGTCAAACATCATTTTCGCCAATTCTTCACGCTTAACTTTTACGTGACCTGCGTTTTCACGTAAATCTGGACGACCTACATCTCCTACAAAAAGTGTGTCACCTGTAAACATTGCTGTTTTGTCGCCTTCCGTAGCTACAAACGTTACACTATCTGGGGAATGTCCTGGAGTATTTATAGCTTTAAAATTAGCATTTCCAATTTTAACTTCATCACCATCGTCAAAAGCTTGATGTGGGTAATCGGCCCCAGTCTTTTGGCTGCAATATAAGGTTGCTCCAGTTTCTTTATGAATCTGAAGATGCGAACTCACAAAATCGGCGTGAGGGTGCGTTTCAAAAACGGCAACTATTTCAGCGTTGTTCTCTTCGGCATATTTATAATACTGTTGCGGATTTCTTTCTGGATCCACTAAGGCCATTTTTCCATCGCTTATAATAGCATACGAAAAATGTGAAAGTGGCTCGTATTCAAATTGTTTTATTTTCATAATTAGTTTTTTTAAGAGCAGAGAATAGAGAGAAAAGATGTGTCTTTTCTACTTAATTCTTTGACTTTGTGGTTTTCTTTAGTCTTGTTTGCTTTTATTCAGTTTTGTTTAATTCTTAAAAATCTAGAGTAATACTGCAGAATGAATTTTTCAATTTTTTCCTTAGTTAATATCTATTTCCTTATAATTATTAAAGGTAAGATAATAAATAATAAAGTACAGTAACTCAGGTTACAAAGGGTGAGAAAATTGATTTTTATAGGTTTGAAAAAAGTAATTTCGGAGTTTTTAAAGAAAAGAATCCAGTAATTAATTTTTCATCTAAAATCTAACTAGACATTTTCCCAGTCGCGCAACTTACAAACGATTTCGCTTTTGAAGTAAGTGAGTTAGCGTCGTCTACTGATGGGTAGCCTAAGCTTTTTAGTTTTTCTTTTACTTTCCATATTTCTTCAGTATCGGCAGATTCAAACGAAATTGTGCTTGATTCTACATCTACTTGCACTTCACTTATATTTTCAAATCTAGATAGGTTGTTTGTGATAGTATTTGCACATCCACCGCACTTTAAATTCTGTACTGTAATTGAGTTTTTCATATTTTTTTATTTTAAAGTAAACCTTTGGGATTTAATTATGTTCAAAAATATGACTGAAATTTATGTGGGGCAGTAACCTAGGTTACAAAAGGGGACTGTGCTATACTCTTAAGTTGAAAAAAAAGGTATTAAGATGAAATTAAACGAAAAAAACTTTACAGAAAACAATAAGCTTTACATCTTGCGTCCTACGTCCAACGTCCAACGTCCTACGTCCAACGTCCTACGTCCTACGTCCTCCCGTCCAACGTCCTACGTCCTCCCGTCCTAAGTCATACTTCTAACCTCTCACCTCTCACTTTACAACAAACTCCATATAGAAAATGAAGAAAGCCATGGCAAATATGAAATAACCGAAAGCTTTTTTAAGCTTCTTCCCGTCGATGAAATTGCTTAAATAACTACCGATAAAAATACCTACAAATGATATTCCGGTGAAAAGCATTAAGAAAGGCCAATCGATATTCATTGTTAGCGCATCTCCTAAAAAGAAACCGAGTAGTGATTTAAAAGCGATGATTATTAAAGAGGTTCCCACAGCAACTTTCATTTCAACTTTTGCTAAAATCACTAAGGCAGGAATAATTAAAAATCCGCCACCAGCACCAATCAAGCCTGTAATAGCACCTACTAGCAACCCTTCAAGAAGGATTAAGGGGTAGTTGTATTTTATTTCAGTATTCTTATTTACAGCAACATCTTTTTTAGGCTTTAGCATAGAGAAAGCTGCGGGAATCATTAGTAGCGCAAAAAAGCCAAACATTCCCATTCTTCTGGTGAGTTCAAAATCGCCAATGCTAAACAAAACTTCAGGTAGAACAGGAATTACAAAATACCTCACTAAAGATACACCGGCAATCGAAGGAATCCCGAATACAATAGCGGTTCGCCAATCTACAAAACCTTTAAGATGTTGTTTTACTCCGCCTACCAAAGCACTAGCTCCAACAATAAATAGCGAATAGGCTGTCGCTGCTTTTTCGTCTATCGAAAATAAATACGCCAAAACGGGAACGGCTAATATAGAACCACCACCGCCAATAATACCTAAAGAAATTCCAATTGCTAAGGCACTTATATATCCAAAAACTTCTATTAATTCCATAATTTTAAACTTACGCCAAAAGTAATCTTTTAAAACAGCCTGTGTTGTAACAAGTGTTACACATAGATTATAAGTTTAAAATTTTTAGATAATTTCTGCC
This sequence comes from Aequorivita sp. 609, assembly GCF_014212065.1. NCBI lineage: Bacteria > Pseudomonadati > Bacteroidota > Flavobacteriia > Flavobacteriales > Flavobacteriaceae > Aequorivita > Aequorivita sp. 609. Next base: position 91,465 of record NZ_JACJVM010000017.1, read on the forward strand.
CAGTTCAATTTTTCCCATTTGCTCCATTTTTTTAAGCAATCTTGAAATTACTACTCGGGAAGTATTGAGGTCGTAAGCAATTTCTTGATGGGTGTTTTTTATAATCTCGCTTTTATTTACCCTAGATTTTTCGCGTAAGTACTGTGCCAGCCTTTCATCCATTTGCTGAAAAGCAATACTATCCAAGGTAGCCAAAAGTTCATTTATTCTGTTGTGATAACTTTCAAAAACAAAATTTCGCCACGATTTGTATTTAGAAGTCCATTCTTCCATCTTTTGAACGGGAACCATTATTAGTTTGGCATCCGTTTCGGCTATGGCTCGAATTTCACTTTGTTTTTGGCCGAGGCAACACGTCATAGTCATTGAACAAGTTTCTCCTTTTTCTAAATAATAGAGTAGGAGCTCATCGCCTTCATTATTTTCTCTTAAAATTTTGATTGCTCCAGAAATTAGCAGCGGCATAGATTTTACGTAATCGCCTATATCCATCATTTTAGAACCTTCCGGGACTTCCTTAATAACCCCAACCTCCATAATTTCGTTGAGTAAATCATCTTCAAAAAGATGTCCGTAGCTTTGTTTTAGGTCTTCAATCATTCTAAAAATAAATATTCTTTCGGGTTTGAGAATTGTTGCCTAAGAAACTCAAGGTTAAAAACCATCAAGTAATTTCTATTAGCGCTTTATACTATACTTCAAAAATACATTATAAAATAAGTTTTGGGAGGAATTTTAAAAAAGGATTCTAGTAGTTTAAAATAAAATTAATCGATTATGATTTTTTAAAACTTTCAAGTTAATTGTGTGTAAAAAACTATAAAAATCACAATTTAGTTGTTATTCTGTTGAAATAATGCAATAACCGATGCTTAAATCTCTTTTTTCTCTATATTCACATATATAATTGAGTATGAGAAGACAATTACTATTTTTTACGGCCTTTTTGCTATTTGTGCAATTTATAGCTCACTCGCAGGATTCTACAAATTTCAAAAAGAAATCTTTCCAAGGTAAAAAACCAAAGGTAGCATTGGTTCTAAGTGGTGGAGGGGCAAAGGGAATAGCTCACGTACCCACTTTACAGGTTTTAGATTCATTAGGGATAGTGCCAGACTTAATTATTGGGAATAGCATGGGGAGTATTGTTGGCGCTTTATACGCAATGGGATATTCTGGAGATAGTATTACAAATATTCTAAAAAAGACCGAATGGGATAATTTGATTGGTGGCGGCGTGGCCCTAAAAGATGTTAGCGTGGAAGAGAAAGCAGAGTTTGGACGCTATGCCATCGAAATGGATTGGATGGATGGTAGCCTTAAACTAGGTAACTTTTTAGTAAACGACCAGGGTCTTCGAGAACTTATTACGCTATTAACCTTCCCAGTTTACGACGTTACAAATTTCGACGATTTGGCAATTCCGTATAGGGCAATTGCAACCGATATAGTCAACGGAAAAGAGCTTGTTTTAAGCAAGGGTTCGTTAGCACTTGCTATGCGCGCTAGTATGTCTATTCCAGGAGTTTTTCAAGCGGTAGATTACAAAGAAACCCTCTTGATAGATGGTGGGCTTTTAAATAACTTTCCAGTAGATGTGGCAAAAAGAATGGGTGCCGATATTATTATTGGTAGTGACGTTGGCGACGTGCCTTTTACAAAGGAAAAGTTACAAAGCCTTCCCGCTTTAATGTCACAAACTACTATGCTAAATAGTAATAAAAAAAGACCCCAAAACAGAGAGTTATGTGATGTTTTAATAGATCATAGCGGTAAGCTTTCCTATTCCTCAGCAGATTTCGATAAGGCTAATATTCTTTATGAAAATGGAAAACAAGCTGTACTAGAAAAGATGGATACGCTTAGAGCTTTGGCGAAAATGCTGAAAAACTACGAACAGATAAAAGTTAATCCTCCAAAACCAAGAGATAAATTTAGTTTTGACACTATTACCTATAACGGCGTGAGTGACGCTAACCTTGCCTTGGTAAAAGCTCATTTAAATTTAGAAACCGATACCCCTTATAATGTAAATGAAGTAATAGAAGGTGTAAATAGAGCCATGGGAACGACGATCTTTACTCAAATAGCATACGATATTGATATAAATAGTGATGCTGTTGAGTTAAACTTTAACGCAGTTGAAAGGTCGCCGCATCAACTGAAAGGTGGCTTGCATTACGATGGGTATAACGGGATTGGAGTTGTATTAAATTACACGGGTCGAAATTTATTAGGCGATGCATCACGAACTGTAATTACTGCCGATATTGCCGAACAGCCAAAACTTCGCCTTCAGTATCAAAAGAATTTCAGTAAAAATCGCAATTGGTGGTGGCGAGCAGAATTATATGGCGAACAAAAAAAGCAAAAAGTATATCTACAAGGAGACTATGTTGAGAATGTAAGAAACAGATACCATTCCTTTAACAATCAGGTTAATTGGAATATTAGTCCTATGCGTAGCTACGTGGGGCTTGGTGTAAGATATCACAACACGAATATAAAACCAACTATAAACCCGAACTTAAATGAGAATATTTTTAAGTTTAGTATGTATGATAATTACGATGTAGAACTTTATGCTCACTACAAATCTAATAGTATGAATAAAGTGTTTTTTGCTACTGAAGGTTCGGAGTTTAAAGGTTGGGTAGGAAGATCGTTGCTTGGAAATTTAAAGGTGAATTTTACAGATAAAACAATTCCAGATTACAATGGCGACACCAATGGGTTTACTAGATTGGGGGTTGATTATGAGAAAAGATTTCCAGTGTCTAATATTGTTACCGCTATTATCGGTGCTGCAGGACACTTTACGATAGACGATGCCGAATCGACTGAGGAGAAATTGTATTCAGGTTTAACGCTTAACTCAAAATATTCCTTAGGCGGGAATTTAAGATCTGCTAGAAGTGATTTCTACATTTTCCCTGGCTTGCAAGACAAAGAGTTGGTGATGAGTCAATTTATAAAACTTAATCTGGCAACGCAAATTAATGTAATGCACAAAGTATATATAACACCACATTTTAATGTTGCTTCCGTTGGGTTTGGAGATTTTAAGGATTACATAGGAGATGCGTTTTCTAACAAAGGAAAATGGTCAGATCTTGATCAGCCTAGTATTTTAATGTCCACCGGGGCAACTTTTTCATATAATTCTATTTTAGGGCCGGTAAACTTCGATATGTCCTATGTAAACAATATTAATAAACTTCGATTTTTTATAGGAATTGGTTTTCATTTAGACAGTTCCGATTAATTATTTGGTATTTACCGCTATTTTTTTCTTTGGAATGTTTGGGAGTTATCGTTAACTTTCAAGGTATCTAACAATTGACAAAATGATAAAAAATATAGGTGTTTTAGGTTTGGGAAAAGTAGGAAGTTTAGTGGCTACTTTATTAAGTTCAAAGTATCATGTGGAAGGAATGGATCAATATGAAGCCAAAGAGAAATTTCCTTTTGAAATAGTAAAAGGAGATGTTTCCAATGACAAGAGTATACGTGATTTTCTAAAAGACAAAGACGCTGTTGTTTCCTGTTTGCCTTACTTTCTGAATATAAAAATAGCCGAAACAGCTGTTGATATGGGCGTTCATTACTTCGATTTAACCGAAGATGTACCTACTTTAAATGCTATCCTAAAAATGTCAGAAAACAGCAACTCGGTGCTGGCTCCACAATGTGGATTGGCTCCAGGTTTTATCGGGATTTTAGGAGCGGGATTATACAGTAAGTTTTCTGAAGTTAGATCGGTGAAACTAAGAGTAGGAGCCTTGCCTTTGCATCCGATGGGGCAATTAGGGTATAGTTTTACTTGGAGTGCAGAAGGGGTGATTAACGAATACTTAAACGACGCTGAAGTGATTCACAACGGCGAACGTAAAATGCTCAGCTCCTTAAACGACCTAGAGATTATAAATATAAACGGCCGTCAATATGAAGCATTTTTAACCTCTGGTGGGTTGGGAACTATGTGTGAAACTATGGAAGGAAAAGTAGATACTCTAAACTATAAAACCATAAGATATCCAGGACATAGAGATGGAATGAAATTATTGCTCTACGATTTGCTTCTAAAAGACGACCGAAAACTTGCTAAAGATATTTTAAACAATGCCTTGCCGTTGGTTGATGAAGACATAGTTCTTGTTTATGCTGCCGTTGAAGGAATGATAGATGGGAAGTTAAGAAGAGAAGAATTTTCAGAGTCCTATCGCAGAATTACATTAGATAATAAAGATTGGCGCGCCATAAGTTGGACAACAGCCTGTAGTATTTCGGCAGTGGTGGATTTGGTTTCAGAAGGGAAATTAAAAAACAAAGGTTTTATCAAGCAAGAGGAAATTCCATTCGATTTGTTTATCAATTCACATTTTGGGTCGATGTATGAAAAATATAAAGACCCTAAATAATTTTTAAAAACTATTATTCGAAGCGCATATGCTCAAAAAACTTCAAAAGGACTATAACATTCTTTTTCGATAAAAATAGTTCGTATTTTTGAAAGTTGAATTTTGATTGATATGTCGAAGAAAGAAAATGGCGAAAATACCGAACTCGAAAATGCTAATTTAGAAAAGCAAGAGTCGGAATTACCGTCGACAAATAATGAAAACAAAATTGAACCCGAAATTGTTTCAGATTCTGAAGTAGAAGAGGATTCTTTTACTGAAAAGTGGAAAAACAATCGTTTTCTGCTAATTCGCGGTACTTACTACCTATTGCATTCAATCTGGATGGTGATAATGGTTGTTGGCGGCTTTATAGCTTGGTTAATAGCGTTATTGTTTATCTAATGCGCAACTTTCCGCTTAAAATATTACATGGCTATGTGCTTTTTTCAGTAGTAGTGTTTTTATGCGTTCAAGGGTTGAAATATTTTGAAATAGTTGCGCCTAACTGGGTTTTTAATCACCTAAATGATTTTCTTGTAATACCAATGGTAGCAACGCTTGGGTTGCATACGGCTTGGTTTATTAAGAAAGATAAAAGCATTCGCATAGATTTATTTACAATTATAAGTTTAGTAGTTCTGTATTCGGTTGTTTTTGAATATTATCTTCCAAAACAATCCTATCGATATACGGGAGATATTTGGGATGTGGTTTGTTATGCTTTAGGTGGAATTGTATTTTATGTTCTTCAGAAAATGGAAAATAGAAGTGCTTCTTAATTTTTCTTTATAGATATTTTTTTAATATAAATCAAAATTGTCCTAAAGGTTTTCTCTCTTCTTATCAGATTGCCTCGTATTATTAATATTTCCACAGATTTAATATTAAAAGAGGTTGAAATTAAATGTCAAATTGGCCTATCGAAAATTTATCGTAAAATTTGAAATGAGTGCAGCGTTAAAAATTTTAGGCTGTTTGAGCATTATGAATTTTTATATTTAGCAAAAAATAACAAAGCGATCCCGATAGCTATCGGGATAAAATTTAGCTGCCGAATGATAAATTTAGATAAAGGTTCGTAAGCCTAGACTTTTTTGTTGAAGCCTGTCCTGAGCGGAGCCGAAGGGTTTTGGGCGATGCAAAAAAGAAAGGAATTAAGAAAAATTAAGAAATATTCAGTTCGGCGCAAAATTTATTTAGGATAGCATTGATTGCTAGTTATTATCTCAATTTCATTATCTTTGCGAGCAATGAATTCAATTTTCCATAAAATAGTATCTGTGTTTATGGCGATTTTAGTGATGTTTACCACTATGTCGTTTACCATAGATATGCACTATTGTGGAGAAACGTTAGTAGATTATTCGCTAACCCAAAGCGCTCACTCTTGCGGAATGGATATGGAGGTGCCTACTAGCGATTGTGAAATTCAAATTCTTGAAGACTCTTGTTGTACAGACAAACAAGTTTTGATTGAAGGTCAAGATGAGTTAAAACATTCTTTTGATACATTAAGCTTAGAGCAACAGACTTTTGTTGCTTCATTTTTCTATTCATATATAAATCTTTTTGAAGATCTAGATGCTAACATAATTCCGTTTAGGGATTATAATCCTCCCTTTCTCATACGGGACATACAGAAGCTTCACGAGACTTACCTAATTTGATTTTAAACAGTTTCCAACGCCGATAATTATCGTGGGTTTGGATAAGTCTGTCCTATGGTTTTACCATTCTAGGACAAGATTCTTGATTTTATTTTCCTGACTTCTTAGGATTTTATTCAAAGTTTAACTGTTTAATAATCAATTCAAATGCTAAATAAAAGCATAAAATTTCTCATAGAGAACAAACTGGTTGCAGTATTGTTACTCGCACTTTTTGTAGGCATGGGTGTTGTAAATGCACCTTTTAGTTGGGATACGGGCTTATTGCCTAGTAACCCTGTAGCCGTGGATGCCATTCCTGATATAGGCGAAAATCAACAAATAGTTTACACTCAATGGGAAGGGCGTTCTCCCCAAGATATTGAGGACCAAATAACCTACCCGCTTACAACTTCACTATTAGGAATTCCTGGAGTAAAGACCATTAGAAGTTCTTCTATGTTCGGATTTTCGAGCATTTACATCATTTTTGAAGAAGATGTAGAATTCTATTGGAGCCGAAGTAGGATTTTAGAAAAGCTAAACTCCCTTCCAGCTGGCTTACTTCCAGAAAATGTAAATCCGTCCTTAGGGCCAGACGCAACAGGTTTAGGACAAGTTTATTGGTACACGCTTGAAGGTAGAGATAAAGATGGTAATGTAACCGGTGGTTGGGACTTACACGAACTGCGAAGCATTCAAGATTACTATGTAAAATACGCACTGTCATCGGCTAGTGGAGTTTCAGAAGTTGCTTCCATTGGTGGGTATGTTCAAGAGTATCAAATTGATGTAAAGCCAGAGTTGATGAGGCAATACAACATCAGTCTATCACAAATTGTAAAAGCTGTAAAAGAAAGTAATAAAGACATCGGTGCTCAAACCATGGAAATAAACCAGGCTGAGTACTTAGTGCGTGGTTTGGGATATATAAAGTCTGTAGCCGATATTGAAGATGCGGTGGTTACTTCCGAAAACTACACTTCTATCCGAATCAAGGATATTGCAAATGTTAGTTTAGGACCTACACCGCGAAGAGGAATTTTGGATAAGGAAGGTGCTGAGGTTGTTGGTGGGGTTGTTACTGCTCGTTACGGAGCCAACCCTATGGAAGTTATTAATAATGTAAAAGATAAACTTGAAGAACTTAAAGCAGGATTGCCTTCAAAAGAACTTTCTGATGGAACTATTTCGCAGCTTACCGTGGTTCCTTTTTACGATAGATCGGAGCTTATTCAGGAAACATTAGACACCCTCGACGAAGCCTTAAGTTTAGAAATCCTAATTACAATTTTTGTAATTATTGTAATGGTTTTTAACCTTCGAGCGTCAATACTTATCTCCGGATTATTGCCAGTTGCGGTGTTAATGGTGTTTATCGCCATGAAGTTCTTTAATGTAGATGCTAACATTGTTGCCTTATCTGGTATTGCCATTGCCATCGGTACTATGGTGGATATTGGAGTAATACTTTCTGAAAATATAATTAGGCATTTGGAGGAAGAAAAACAACGATTTTCAGAAACAGGTGTAAAGCAATCAATCAACTCGGTTGTTTATAATGCGAGCGCAGAAGTATCAGGCGCTATATTAACTGCGGTCCTTACCACTATAATCAGTTTTATCCCGGTATTTACGATGATAGGAGCAGAGGGGAAATTATTTCGCCCACTTGCTTTTACCAAAACAGCGGCACTAGTAGCGGCATTTATGGTTGCGTTATTTTTAATTCCTCCATTTGCAGCGTATCTATTCCGAAGAAAAAACTTTAAAAAGGTTACTTCTAATTTAATTAACGGAATTCTAATAATTCTTGGGATTGCCGCCATAGTTTTTGGCTATTGGTTAGGTCTTATTTTAATCGGTTTCGGAATTACAGGACTTTTAAAAGATAAAAGAATCGCTTCTAAAATTTCTGACAAAATCTGGCTTACAGACGAACGCGCCAATATTATAAACATCTTTATTTCAGCACTAGCAGTAGTCTTTTTATTAGCTGAATTCTGGCGTCCTCTTGGTGTAGATAAAAGTATATTTTGGAACCTCTTATTTGTAGGATTTATCTGTTTTGGACTTCTTGGAGTGTTTTGGGTGTTTCAGAAATATTACGCTCGAATTCTAACTTGGGCACTAAGCAATAAAATAGTTTTCCTTTCTGTGCCAACGCTAATCGTTGTTTTCGGAGTTCTTATTTGGCAAAATACAGGAAAAGAGTTTATGCCATCACTAAATGAAGGTTCCTTCTTGCTGATGCCAACTTCAATGCCGCATTCTGGGGTAGAAGAAAATAAACGCGTCTTGCAGCAATTAGATATGGCCGTCGCAAACATACCTGAAATTAAAACAGTTGTAGGAAAAGCAGGGAGAACAGAATCAGCTTTAGACCCAGCGCCATTGTCGATGTATGAAAATATCATTTTATACAAGCCAGAATACGCAATAAACGACGAAGGAAAACGACAGAGATTTAAAGTTAATGAAGATGGACTTTTCGAGCTGAAGAAAGGTGGTCTTGTCGAAAACCCCAATACATATCTCAGTTCGAGCGCAGTCGAGAACGCTTCAGAAGAAGGGAGAGATATTTCTTCTGCGTTCAATGTAACATCAGAAGACCTTATACCCGATAACGACGGGGAGTTTTATAGAAACTGGAGACCTGAAATAAAATCTCCTGATGATATCTGGAATGAAATTGTACGAGTTACCAAAATCCCAGGGGTGACATCTGCTCCCAAATTGCAGCCTATTGAAACTAGGTTGGTGATGCTGCAAACAGGAATGCGTGCGCCTATGGGGATTAAAGTGAAAGGTCAGGATTTACGAGAGATTGAGGCTTTCGGACTTGAACTTGAAGAAATCATAAAACACGCTGAAGGGGTAAAAGTAGAAGCCGTTTTTGCCGATCGTATTGTTGGGAAACCTTATTTGTTAATAGACATTAAAAGGGAGCGTCTCGCGCGATATGGAGTTTCTATTGAAGAGGTTCAACAAATATTGCAAGTTGCTGTAGGGGGAATGCCTTTAACGCAAACAGTTGAAGGGCGTGAGCGATACGGAGTACGCGTGCGTTACCCAAGAGAGCTAAGAGCTAACCCACAGGACCTTCAGAACATCTATGTGCCAGTAGGAAAAGGAAATCCAGTACCTTTAGGAGAACTAGTGGATATACGTTACGAGCAAGGGCCGCAGGTTATTAAAAGTGAAGACACCTTCTTGGTAGGCTATGTACTTTTTGATAAGCTAAACGATTTTGCAGAAGTTGATGTGGTTGAAAACGCTCAGGCATTAATTCAAGAGAAAATAGACAGCGGAGCGCTTTCAGTCCCTAAGGGAATTAGTTATCAGTTTACGGGAACTTATGAAAATCAAATTAGAGCTGAGAAAACACTTTCAGTTATTGTTCCCTTAGCGTTGGCAATTATCTTTTTAATTCTTTATTTCCAATTCAGGTCGGTATCTACTTCGTTAATGGTGTTCACTGGAATTGCAGTGGCTTTCTCTGGAGGATTCTTAATGATTTGGTTTTATGGACAAGATTGGTTTTTAAATTTCAATTTCTTTGGTGAAAACCTAAGGCAAATGTTTCAGATGGACACTATCAATTTAAGTGTAGCTGTTTGGGTAGGATTTATAGCCCTCTTCGGAATTGCCACTGATGATGGTGTGGTAATGGCAACTTATCTAACGCAAACTTTTGATAAGAATGAACCGGAAAGCGTAAAGGAAATCCGAGCGTCTGTATTAGAAGCAGGGTTGAAGCGTATCCGTCCGTGTTTGATGACTACGGCTACTACTATTCTTGCCTTATTACCAATTTTAACATCTACAGGTAGGGGAAGCGATATAATGATTCCTATGGCTATTCCAAGTTTTGGTGGGATGTTAATTGCACTAATTACCCTATTTGTAGTTCCAATTTTATTCAGCTGGAGACGAGAAGCAAAATTGAAAAAACGTTTAAAAATTATTAAAGAAAACTAGAGTTTGGAAGTTGGAGGTTGGAGGTTGGAAATTAGAAATAGGAATTTTAAATGTTCTTTAAAAAACACAGAAGTTATGATAAAATCGTACAAGGATTTACAGGTACATAAGGAAGCGTTTTCGTTGGCTATGGATATATTTTGGCGAACAAGAAAATTTCCGAATGAAGAAATATATTCACTCACTTCACAAATCGTGCGCTCCTCGCGTTCTGTATCAGCTAACATTGATGAAGGTTGGGGAAAACGACAATACGAAGCAGTTTTTAAACAGCAGCTTATAAAGGCATTAAGCTCGAATTCCGAAACCCAAGATTGGCAAGACTATGCCTTGGCTTGTAATTATATAGAAAAAGAAGAGCATTCCGAATTTACTAAACGCAATGAACAAATAGGAAAAATGTTTACCAAATTATATCAAAACTGGAAAAGCTATGAATAAAATAAATTTCATAAAAGTAAAAGTGAATACACAAATGTTAAAGTCGCATTTCAGGCTTCCAGCTTCCAGCATCCAACTTCTATCTTTAATCTTTTTAGTGTTGATGAGTGGTTTAGGTTATTCACAAAATTTGCAAACCTATATTGAAGAAGCCCTAGAAAACAACCCAAATATTCAAGCGGTGGAAAAGCAGCATGCAATTTCAACTGAAAAAATAGCTGAGGTTAATGCCTTACCCGATACTCAGTTTTCAGGAGGGTATATGTTTGGAGAAGGAAATATGCCTATGATGCAACAAGCAGAATTTTCGGTTATGCAAATGCTGCCTTGGTTTGGAACTATTGCAGCACGTCAAAAATATGCAAATGCTATGGCGGACGCAGATTTAGTTGAGATTGAAATCGCTAAAAGAAAAATTGCCTTGGCCTTGTCGCAATCCTATTATCGTTTGTATGAAATAGCAAAAAAACAACAGGTATTAGATTCTAATATTCAGCTTTTAAAGGTTTATGAGCAAATGGCTTTAACATCTGTGGAAGTAGGACAAGCGTCTGCTGTTTCTGTATTGCGACTTCAAATGAGACAGAATGATTTAGCCGAAAGGAAAATGGTATTGGCACAGGATTTTGCTTCAGAGCAAACTGTTTTCAATAAGATTATGAATCGAAAAGAAGTTGTTGATATTCCTATTGTTGATAGCTTAACTATTCCAGAAAAAGAGGTAGCGATAGATTTTGAAAAATTAAATTTCCACCCCGAATTGGTAAAGTTTGAAGAGTTAAACAAAGTAGTTTCTCAAGCCGATGCTCTTAATAAAAAAGAAAGCGCACCGAGTTTTGGAGTAGGGGTAGAATATATGCTTTTTAATGAAGCCCCGAATATGGTAATGCCTATGGCAACACTTTCTATTCCGATTTTTAATAAGAAGTTTAAGTCTGTAGCGCGTCAGAACAAGTTGAGGTATGAGGAACTAAACATTCAAAAAGAAGCCTCGCAGAACAGTTTGTTTACACAACTTCAAACTGCATTAAGAAGTAGAGATGCAGCGCGAATCCGGCTTGAAACTCAAGATAAAAACTTGAAACAAGCAGAAAATGCAAATGAAATTCTATTGAGGAATTACGAAACAGGCACTATCAATTTTAATGAAGTTTTAGATGTACAGGAATTACAACTTCAGTTTCAAATAAAGCGCATTGAAGCTGTCGCAGAGTATTTTAAACAAAGCAGCATCATTAATTACTATATCCCGTTCATTTAAATTTTAAATAAGAGGTGTTAACAGAATACTTTATCAACATCGATTAATAATCTAAAGGTCTAGAAAATGAATAACTTAATATTTTATACAATTCTCCTATTAATAGGCTGCAGTCAAATGACTGCGCAAATGGTTGAAGGCAATTCTGATAATTTACCAGTTCGTGAATATACGCTTGTTATAAAGGAAGAAATGGTCAACAAAGCAGGTAAATCAGTCAAGGGAATGACGGTAAACGGAACTATTCCAGGACCAACTTTAGAGTTTACGGAAGGTGAATACGCCGTTATTTATGTGAAAAACGAAATGAAGGTAGAGACTTCCATTCACTGGCACGGATTGTTGTTGCCAAATTTTATGGATGGGGTGCCTTATTTAACCACGCCACCAATCAAACCAGGAACAACTTTTAAGTATGAATTTCCTATTAGGCAATCGGGTACGTATTGGTATCACTCGCATACCATGCTGCAGGAACAAAGTGGGGTTTTTGGGTCCTTATTGATTCATCCAAAGGAAAAAACAATGGAATACGATCACGATTTAATAGTGATGTTATCCGATTGGACCAATGAAAATCCGCATAGTATACTGCAAAACTTAAAGCGTGGCAACGAATGGTACCAGATGAAAAAAGGTACTTCAACACCATTAAATAAAGTGATAGCTCGTGGCGCATTTGGCGCACAGCTAGATTTTTGGCGCCAACGGATGGGAGGCGCAGATATAGCCGATGTATATTATCCAGCATTTTTGATTAACGGAGAGCAATCTGTGGAATATCCCAATTTTAAACCTGGAGATAAAGTGCGTTTACGAATTATAAACGGTTCCGCATCCTCACAATTCTGGATGACATTTGGTGGAGAGTCTCCTTTATTGGTGTCTTCAGATGGAATGGACGTGGTTCCGGTTGCACAGAGCAAAACTTTTATTGCCACTGCTGAAACCTATGACTTTATAATTACGATTCCTCCAAAGGGAAAGATAGAATTACGGGCAATGGCACAGGACGGTTCGGGAACCACCACAGCTTATTTTGGTGACGGAGAGATTTTGCCAGCTGAAGTTATCGCTAAACCAGACAAGATTGAGATGATGCAGGAAATGGCAAAAATGGATATGAAAATGGGAGCGCATGCCTTGAAATTCCGTCCCAAAAAAGATGAGCGATATAAAATGAAGGAAGAGTATGGTATGCAAATGGACCATATGAACCCGCCTACGGAACAGGAAGGTATGTCTAAAAATTCTGAATTGGATGATAAAATGGACCATTCTAAAACGGAAATGAAAATGGATTCATCTAAAACCAAGGCAGGGATGGAAATGGATCATTCCAAGATGGATCATTCCAATAAAGGGAAGAGATCAGATTCGCCTTCAAAAATGGCGGGCATGGATCATTCAACTATGGATGAAATAAACATGTTTGCAGAATATAACTACGATTATCTAAAGTCCCCAGAAAAAACGGATTATGATAAGGACCTTCCTATTAAGGAAATACTACTAAATCTAACAGGGAATATGCAACGCTATGTTTGGAGTATAAACGGGGTTCCTTTAAGCGAAACGGATAACATAAAAATAAGTGGCAAGGAGGTTACCAGGATTACTTTTAACAACCTAACCATGATGCACCACCCAATGCATCTTCACGGACATTTTTTTAGGGTCATAAACAAAAATGGAGAATATTCCCCTTTAAAACACACCGTAAACGTTGCGCCTATGCAAGAAGTAACCATAGAATTCAGCGGCAACGACGGTGATGAAAATGGCGATTGGTTTTTTCACTGTCATATATTATATCATATGATGAGCGGAATGGCGAGAGTGGTTAGTTATGAGACTCCTCGTGATCCACGAATGGAGCCATATCCCGTAAAAAAATTAATTAAGGAGGCAGACGAGTTTTATACTTGGTCTACCCTTGACGCTGCTTCGCACATGGCGGAATTTAAATTTGTGGCTTCAAACATTCGAAATCAATTTAATATTTCTGCGGAGTATGGTTGGAACCAAAATTTGGAAGCCGAAGTAAGTTATGAACGTTATCTACACGATTATTTTAGAGTGTTTGGGGGTGTGAATTTTGAAAACGAAATGGACGATAGTCTAGATGAAATATCCACCACCGCCATTGCAGGAATTAGGTTTTTAACGCCCTACCTCTTCAATCTTGACGTTCGAATTGACAGCAAATTAAGACCGCAAATAAGTCTGAGTAAAGAAATCCTCATTTTCCCACGGACTGCCATTTTTGGTAGCTATGAATATCAAGCAGATTTTGGATGGGTGAACGACCTTCCTATGGGAGATAATTTTATGAATGAAGTTACTTGGAAGGCAGGAATAGAATATTATTTATCACGAGACTTTTCATTGATGGCAAGCTATGACAACCGATTTGGCGCAGGTGGCGGTCTTTCGATGAGGTTTTAATCAATAATTATAAATCAATTAAAAACGAGTACTAATTTAAATCAAAATAAAAATGAAGAAAGTAAGAGTAACAACAGCAATGATTGCAATGGCTTTTATAAGCCTAACAGCAATGTCGTGTAAAGACGGAAAGACGGAGCATAACGAAGAGACAGGTATGCATTCTGAAATGAATCACGAGGAAGGTATGAACCATGACAATATGAGTGCCTCTAATACTGGGATGGATTCCAACACTCAAAACTCCCAAGCTAAGCAAGTGTTGACAGAATATATGACGCTTAAAGACGCATTAGTAGCGACGGATGAAAAAGCTGCTGCCGATGCAGGTAAGAAGCTTCAAAATACTTTGCAAGCTTTTGATGTGAGTAGTTTTACTGCTGAACAACAAACGGAGTTGAAAGATATTATTGAAGTAGCAACGGAGCACGCAGAGCATATTAGTAGAAGCGATATGGCTCATCAACGCGAACATTTCCAAATGTTGACAAAGGATGTTACAGATATGGTTGCAATTACTGGCACGGAAAACACCTTATACCAGCAATTTTGCCCGATGTACGCTGATGGTGGTGGCGCATGGTTAAGTATGGAGAAAGAAATTAAAAATCCATATTTCGGAAGCAAAATGATGAAGTGTGGAAAAGTGCAAAAGGAGATAAATTAATTACAACCTGCAAGGTATTCCCCGCCCTTCAGCGGGGTTCCTTGTAGGTTTTACAGAAAAATAAATGATAAAACTCCTAAAAATCATAGCGCTAATTTTACTGGTAGCTTTTGTGGGAATTCAGTTTATACCCTCAGAACGCAACCAAAGCGAATTTGTGCCAAAAACCGATTTTTTAACAGTAAACAATACTCCGGATAATATCGGCAAATTGTTGCAAGTAGCCTGTTATGATTGTCATAGCAATAATACGGCCTATCCCTGGTACAACAAAGTGCAACCCATTGCTTGGTTTTTAGAGGATCATGTAGTAGAAGGAAAAAAAGAATTGAATTTCAGTGAATGGGACGAATATTCCAACCGCCGAAAGAACAGCAAGCTAAAATCAATTATTAGCCAAATTGAAGATGACGAGATGCCGCTCTTCTCATATACTTTGCTTCACAGAGATGCTGTGTATTCTGATTCTGAAAAAGAAGAGGTAATAAATTATATGAAGGCCATAAAAGGCAGTTTACAATAATTACTCAATGAATTAAGCGCAAGACTATGGAACACCAAGAACGTACCAATCATCCAAATCCATCGAAGCTTAAAGCAGAAATGGATCATTCCAATCACAATCACGACGATATGGGCCACGACCATCACAGGATGATGATAGCCGATTTTAAACGCAGGTTTTGGATATCGCTCATTTTGACGATACCCATTTTAACATTATCACCAATGATTCAGAGAATGCTAGGGGTGGAGTGGGTTTTCCCGGGCAGTGGTTATGTGCTTTTTGGGTTGTCGACCATCGTCTATTTTTATGGAGGGTGGCCATTTTTATCAGGTTTGATAAGCGAGTTGAAGAGCAAATCGATAGGGATGATGACGCTCATCGCCGTCGCTATCTCTGCAGCTTATTTCTATAGTTCCGCGGTTATTTTGGGATTCGAAGGCCAAACCTTTTTTTGGGAATTGGCAACGCTTATCGTAGTGATGCTTGTTGGGCATTGGCTGGAAATGCGGTCTATTTTGGGGGCCAGCAAAGCCTTGGAAGCTCTGGCGGCCTTAATGCCAAATGAGGCAAACCTCGTGGAAGGGAGCCAAACGCGAAAAGTGAAAATAAGTGAACTAAACGAAGGCGATATTATTCTGATCAGACCCGGAGAAAAAGTTCCTGCTGATGGGATAATTGTTGAAGGTGAAAGTGACCTTAATGAAAGTATGCTCACTGGCGAAAGCAGACCCGTTACCAAAACCGTGGGTGATGAGGTTATCGGCGGTGCCATAAATGGAAATGGGGTTGTAAAAGTACAAGTTAAAGGTATTGGCGAAGATGCCTATTTATCAAAAGTGATAAATATGGTGCAAGCTGCCCAAAAACAGAAATCAAAATCCCAGCGCTTGGCAGACGTAGCCGCAAAATGGCTTACCATCATCGCTTTAGTGTTAGGTTTTGGAACTTTCTTTACGTGGTTGGCATTGGGCGAAACGATGGCATTTGCAATGGAACGTATGGTAACGGTTATGGTAATCTCCTGCCCGCACGCCTTGGGGTTAGCTGTGCCTTTGGTTGCCGCAATATCAACAAGTATTTCAGCGAGAAATGGATTGTTGATTCGCAATAGAACAGCCTTTGAGTCTTCTCGAAAAATAACGACTATAGTATTTGATAAAACAGGAACACTTACCAAGGGTTCACACGAAGTAACGCGCATTGTTTCATTATCTTCAAACTATGACAAAACAGAGTTGTTAAGATATGCCACCGCCGTTGAAAGTCCATCTGAGCATCATATTTCCAAAGGATTAATGCGAAGGGCGAAAGAGGATAAATTGGATATTCCCTCAGTAACCGACTTTAAGTACACGGCAGGTGTAGGTGTAAGTGGAATTGTAAATGGCAAAAAAGTGCAGGTGGGTGGATTTTTATTGTTGGAACAATTAAAAAAATCTGTTGCCGAAGATATAGAGGAAGGAATTGAAACCAAGATATTCACCATTATTGACGGTGAGTTGATTGGCTTTATAACCTTTGCAGATGAAATTAGAGAAAGTTCTTATGGCGCTATTAAAACCCTTCAGAAAAACAATATAAAAGTATCCTTGCTCACAGGCGACAATGAAATAGTAGCCAAGAACGTGGCCGATAAGCTGGGGCTCGACGATTATATGGCGGAAGTGTTGCCCGATCAAAAACTCGACAGAATAAAAGAACTTCAAGCAAAAGGCGAATTTGTGGCTATGGTTGGAGACGGCGTAAATGACGCACCCGCCTTGGCACAAGCCGACGTAGGGATCGCTATTGGTTCGGGTACGGACGTAGCTGCTGAAACTGCAGACATCGTTTTAATGGACAGCAATCCAAAAGATATCGTCAACTTGATCTTGTTTGGAAAGGCGACCTATCGGAAAATGGTTCAAAACCTAGTTTGGGCAACAGGTTATAACGTAGTGGCTTTACCATTGGCCACAGGATTTATCCCTGGACTTATGATAAGTCCTGCCTTTGGAGCTGCGTTAATGAGTATCAGCACGATTATCGCCGCTGCAAACGCACAATTGCTAAAAAGAAGTATGAAATCTGAAATTAAAAATTAATATTATGAAAAACTCAAAGCAACATTCAGAAACCAACAATTACACAAAATTCATTTTGATGCTCGCTGCTTCTTTTATAGCTATGTACATCACTATGTATTTGAATACTTACCAGATAGACCACGTGTATTTTAGTATTACAAGATTTTATATGTCTTGCTTAGGTATTTCAACTATGGCGGTAATTATGTGGTTTTTTATGCGAAAAATGTATAAAAACAAGAAAAAGAACATTGCAATACTATTGGGGAGTTTAGTTCTGTTTGTATCTGCTCTTGGCTTGGTTAGAGCTCAAAGTCCTATTGTTGGCGATGTATTATGGCTTAGAGCAATGATTCCACATCATTCTATCGCTATTTTAACTAGTGAAAGAGCGGATATAAAAGATCCGGAGGTAAAAAAACTCGCAAACGATATTATAAAAGCCCAAGAAAAGGAAATAGCCGAAATGAAAGCTATGATTAAACGATTAGAAAACAATAAGTAAAATAAAGAATCAGATGAATAAAAATATTATTTATATAGCGATAGCCTTAATTGTTGGGCTTTTAGGTGGCTTTCTATTATTTGGTGGAGATGCTAAATCTACAACAGGTGGTCACGAACATTCAGGGGAATCTGCAGCTAACGAAATGTGGACTTGCTCTATGCACCCTCAAATTATGCAACCCGAACCTGGAGACTGCCCAATTTGTGGGATGGATTTAATTCCCGCAGAATCGGGAGCTGAAGGGCTTTCATTAAACGAAATAAGAATGACCAAAAACGCTATGGCATTGGCAAATATTCAAACTGTAAAAATGGGGAATGCTGTGGATGAAGACGAAAATAGTATGTCTCTTTCTGGGAAAATTATGCCTAATGAAGAAGCTAATGCAGTACAAGCAAGTTATTTTGAAGGAAGAATAGAGCGATTAAACGTAAATTTTACGGGTGAAAAAGTGAATAGAGGTCAGTTGTTGGCAACAATTTACGCTCCATCCTTAGTTGCTGCTCAGCAAGAGCTTTTAACAGCAGCCTCAATGAAAGAATCGCAACCTACATTGTATAAAGCAGTTCGAAATAAATTAAAATTGTGGAAGCTGTCAGAAGCTCAAATCAATCAGATTGAAACATCAGGAAAAGTACGTGATAACTTCCCTATTTACGCAACGGTTTCTGGAACAGTTTCAGAAAAATTGGCGGAAGAAGGCGACTATGTTAAGCAGGGGCAACCAATTGTAAGAGTAAGTGATTTAGGTACAGTTTGGGCTATGTTTGATGCTTACGAAAACCAGATTTCTCAATTAAAAGAAGGTCAGAAAATTACAGTAACCACTAATGCTTATCCAAACAAAGAGTTTGAAGCTACGGTATCTTTTATCGACCCAATTTTAAATACTCAATCTAGAACTGTTTCTGTAAGAGCAACTTTAAATAATAGAGAAGGCTTGTTTAAACCTGGAATGTTTGTTACTTCTAAAGTAAATCTTCCAAAAAATGTAGGGAATGAAACGACTATTAGCGTTCCTGCTACAGCGGTACTTTGGACGGGAAATAGATCATTAGTTTATGTGAAAACAAATCCTAACGAACCAATTTTCGAAATGCGAGAAGTAAGCTTGGGCGTAAAAAATGGTGAGAACTATATAATTACCGATGGACTTAAAAATGGAGAAGAGGTAGTTGTTAATGGTACATTTACCGTAGATGCGGCAGCACAACTTCAAGGGAAAAAGAGTATGATGAATTCACAGGATCACACTCAGGAGGATACTTCAAAAAAAATAGCCGATATCGGAAGACAAAAAGTATCTTCAGAATTTCAAAAACAGTTAAAAGCAGTTTTTGATGACTATATGGTAATTGAAAAAGCCTTGGTAAATGATGATTCAGAAAAACCTAAAACAGCGGCTTCAGATTTACTTAAAAGCATACAAAAAGTTGATATGAAGCTTTTAAATGAAGAGCCAGGCCACAGTCATTGGATGGAATTGGAAAAGGAGCTTCAAACTGCTGCAGAAGCAATCTCTAAAACTTCTGATATTAAAGAGCAACGAGATAATTTTGAAAAATTATCGAACTATTTAATAAACGCAGTAAAAACCTTCGGTATAAATCAAAAAGTATATGTTGATTTTTGTCCGATGGTTAATAACGATAAAGGTGCATTTTGGCTAAGTACTGAAGAAGGTATCTTGAACCCGTACTATGGAGCCAGTATGCTGAGGTGCGGAGAGGTTTCGGAAGAGATAGAGTGAGGTGTTACTTTTTAATCATCTTGTAAAATAAAACGAGGGACGCTTTTTTATTAATTGCGTCCCTCATTATATTTATTTATAAACTTAGCTCTCACAAAAAAAAAAGAACTAAATCTATAAAAAGTTTATGTTACAAGTAGCGTGCAGCTACTTTTTAAAATCCTTTTTAGTAAGGCCGTTATTGAATTTAATATCAGACCAAGTAACTAGAATCCAAGGCTCCTCAGTTACCTCAGCGTTCCAATTGGATTTCTTGTATTTTCGCTTTGTAGGCAATAGAATACCATCTATCTCTTCATATTCAAGTTTCATTAAATAAGGTGTCTCCATTACGTTAAAATCTGCTACAGTAAAGAGAAACTGGTCCACTAGTGATGTTTCCTTATTTATATAAAGTTGATAAATATCAGTGGCTGGTTTACCATTTAAATCGAATGTAATTTTTACGATGTCATAATTTCTACCTTCAATCAATTTTTCACCAAGATGTTCGTAGGTGATACCCCCATCTAACTGGACTGATAACCAATGCCACAGAAGTAAGATATTATTCAGTCAATACCCTGATATAAAAATTGCCTTTGACTTGGTCCAAGGGCTTAGAAATATATTCAACACGGCAACATCCATAGAAACAGCTTATACAAAACTGGCCCATTGGTACAAAGATGTAGAAAACACAGGCTTTAGAGCGTTCAATACTATAGCAAACACGATAACACTAAATTATAGATCAATCTTAAACTATTTTATAAACAGAAGTACAAATGCAGCAGCAGAATCATTCAATGCAAAGATAAAAGCATTTAGGGCACAATTTAGAGGAGTGAAAAACGTAGAATTCTTTCTGTATAGATTAACAAGGATTTTTGCATAAACACAACAATTGTTCTTGATCCGTTATTGATCCAAAGTATATGAAGAAAGTATTATGCCTCTAATTATGCCCCCTAAAAAACAAAGCCCCGTAAACACTGAGTTTACGGGGCTTTTTGCGGAGAAAGAGGGATTCGAACCCCCGGAGGTGTGACCCTCAACAGTTTTCAAGACTGCCGCATTCGACCACTCTGCCATTTCTCCTGTGGTATGCGTTTCATAAGCGTTTTGCTTACGAGACTGCAAATATAAAAAGCTTTTTTAAATATCCTATTCATTTTTTAAAGTTTTTATTTGTTAAAATTTTAGTTAACTAATGCAGCGAAATAAAAGACTTTGCAACAATTTGAAAATAAGAATCTTGCATAAACATAAACGCAGTAAATTTTTCACTAACTTTAAGGAACTAATTATACCAAATGAAGATTTTTACGCTAATTGTCACATTATTCTTGACAAACTTTGTCTTTTCGCAGAGTAAAAAGCAAGTAGCCTTTAGAGAACTTACCGTAGAACAAGGTTTATCGCAAAATAGTGTGGTAAGTATAGCACAAGACAGTACAGGGTATATATGGTTTGCAACTCAAGACGGACTTAACAAATACGATGGACGCGACTTTACTCATTACGATATTCAATTTGAAGATGTTACTCGTGCAACCTATAGTAAATTAGGGAAAATTTACGTTGCAAGAAACGGAGATATTTGGATAACTTCTAATTCTGGAAATTTAGAAAAGTATAACTCTGAGACCGATAGTTTTCAAATCATACCCAGCCTCGAAAATATTAGCACGCTTATTCAAGATACTTCAGATAACTATTACTTAGGGACTTTTGAAAATGGTATTTATAAAATTAATAGACAAACAAAAGACACCCTTCAGTTTTTAAATTCAAATGATGCTCGACATACTATTTACGATTTTCTGCAAACGGACAATCAAACTATCTTAGCAACTACTGCAAACGGCTATTTCGAAATAAAAAATGATACCTATAAATTTCAAGAAATTCTTCTTGCTACAAACTTTAGTGCACTCGCTCAATCCACCAACAAAACTCTTTATATAGGGAGTTACGGAAAAGGACTTTTTATAAAACAGCAAAACACAAGTTTACCGAGTAGGTTTCTCGGGTTTAAGGATTATAAACTTCCAGGAAATTTAATTATTCAGGATCTTTTAATAGACAAGAAAAATCAGTTGTGGATAGCTACTTATGGTCAAGGTGCCTATTTAGTGAATTTTGAAAATGAGACTATTCAAAATTTTACCGAAAACAAGAACAATCCTTATGCATTGCATTATAATGATGTTTTGTGTTTGTATGAAGACAATACAGGCGCAATTTGGTTAGGTACAGATGGTACAGGTTTGAGTTATTATGATGAGTATTTGGTGAAGTTTAACGTACTCACTAACGACCAGATTCCGCTTAACGTGAATGTAGATGTAATCAGAGCTATAAGTAAAGATGATAAAAATAACCTTTGGGTTGGAACTTCAGGAAAGGGCTTAACTCGATTAAATATCGATAAGCAAGATTATTTCACTTACAGATCTAAAGATTCTGGACTTTTAGGTGATAGAATTATGAGTCTTTTCTATGACGATGGTCAATTGTGGATAGGTCATCAATCGGAAGGATTACAATTGTTGGATTCCGAGGGAAATTTTACTTCGTTTAAGGAAACAGCTTCCTATACCATCTGGAAAATTTACAAAGATGAAAAGGGAGCTATCTGGCTAGCTACACGCGATCACGGACTTATTAAGTTTGATAAAGATTTAGGAGTTCTCAATCAATTCACAATTGATAATTCATACATCACTACAAACAATATTCGAACCGTGGAAAGTGGAGGCCACAAATATCTTTGGATAGGCACCGAAGATGACGGTCTGTTTAGATTAAATAAAGTGACAAAAGAGTTAGCAAAAATTGAATCTTTAAACAGTTATATAAAGTCGCTTTATTTTGATGGAACGTATCTTTTTGTTGGCACCAATGGTGATGGTTTAAAAATCTACCATCCTGAAGATGAAACTATTCTGAATCTCACAACAAAAGAGGGACTGCCAAACAATGTAGTTTATGGTATTCTTCCCGATGAAGAAGGGTATTTATGGGTGAGTAGTAATAAAGGAATTTCAAAGTTGAAATTTGATGGTAATACAATTTCAGTGATTGAAAACTACAGTAATTATGATGGCTTGCAGGCATTTGAATTCAATACTGGCGCTTATTATAAGGATGAAAATGGAATCTTGTATTTCGGAGGTTTGCAGGGATTAAATTGGTTTAATCCGAGTCAGCTAACCTTTAACCCGATTAAGCCAAAAACTGTTATTACAGGTATTCAGGTGTTTAATAAAAACCGAGCACTTTCACCAGATTTGAATTTAAAACACAGCGAAAACACAGTTACCTTTACATTTTCGTCACTTCATTTTTCACAACCTGAGCGCAATCAGTTTAAGTATCGACTTTTAAACAACGATGAAGATTGGATATTTTCTGGTAATAGCAATATAGCGCATTACACCAACTTGCCGCCCAATGATTACGAGTTTCAAGTTATTTCGAGTAATTATGATGGAGTTTGGAATACTACCCCAAAAACGTACTCCTTTACAATTTTGAAACCTTGGTATGGAACCATTTTGGCGAAAGCTATCTATATATTCTTGTTTTTACTATTTGGATTTTACCTATACAGATATTTAAAATGGCGATGGGAAATAAAAAACCAGCTGCGATTAGAACATGAGGAAACCGAGCGCTTGAAAAAGCTTGAGGAATTTAGGACAAAACTTTACACAAACATTTCACACGAGTTCCGAACGCCATTAACACTTATCTCTGGTCCGATAGAAAACCAACTTTCGAAACCTAAGATTTCAAAAACTGATAAAATGGAGCTTTCACTTGTAAAACAGAATGCCGATAGATTGTTGAGTTTGGTAGAACAGATGCTCGATTTGTCGATGATAGACTCTGGACAACGAAAACTAGCAGTAAAGCAAGGAAATCTTTCCATATTGCTAAAACAGTTAATCAGTGCTTTTCAATATAAAGCTTCAGAAAAGAACATTACAATTTCTAGTAAAATTCAAAGTTTGGAGTGTGTGTGGTATGATAAGGATGTGATAGAAAAGATTATATCCAACTTGCTTTCTAATGCTATAAAATACGCGCCTCAAGAAAGTAAAATTTTGTTTGAGGTAAGTAGGCAGGATAAAAGTTTGGTGCTATCCATAATTAATAAAAGTGAATCTGTTGGAAAAAAAGACTTAAGCAAACTCTTTCGCCGATTTTATCAAGACAATAAACTTTCGGAAGGAGTGGGGGTTGGTCTTGCATTAGTTAGAGAATTGGTTACACTGTCTAAAGGAAGTATTATCGCTAATAACATAGACGATGATAAGATTCAATTTACCGTATCTCTTCCTATTAATAAAGAATCTTTTAGCGACGATGAAATTATTTCGACGGATGAAATGGCAAACAGCGAAACCCCTTTAAAACCTTCAATTAAAGTTTCAGAAAAAGATAAACCGTTATTGCTAATTGTAGAAGATGAAGCGGATATTCGCACATTTATAGTTTCTATATTTAAAAATGACTATCGCATTATTGAATCTGAAAATGGACAGTTAGGAATAGAAAAGGCACTATCAAAAGTTCCAGATTTAATTATTAGCGATATTATGATGCCTGAAGTTGGTGGGATAGAGCTTTGCAATTCTCTTAAAGCAAATGAGCTTACTAGTCATATCCCAATAATACTTCTCACGGCCAAAGTGGGCGAAGAAAACGAAATTGAGGGTATAAAAACTGGGGCCGATGCCTACGTTACTAAGCCATTCAACAGTGAGAAACTAAAATTAAGAGTTGAAAAGCTCATTGAAAACAGAAGGCAACTTCAAAAACACTTCAGTAAAACCCTGAGTATAAATCCAGAATTGGCTATTACCTCGGCCGAAAGTGATTTCTTAAACCGCTTAAAAACAGTTCTTGACGAACATATTACTAATCCCGAATTTACCAGCAATCAGTTTGGTGAACTTATGCTTATGAGTCGCACCCAGCTTCATCGAAAACTTAAGGCTATTACGGGAATGTCTGCAAGTGAATTTATTCGCTCGCAACGATTAAAATTGGCCATTGGTCTGCTTAAAGAATCCGACGCGACGATTTCAGAAATTGCTTATCAGGTTGGATTTAATACCCCTTCTTATTTCAGTAAATGTTTTAGAGAAATGTATAACTGCACACCGAACGAGTATCTCTCAAATATCTCATAACTAATATTTAACCGTGTAATTCTTGCTGTTGAAACATAAGTATTATGTTTTGGTACATACCTTCTATGGTACACTTTTAATTCACCTTAGCTTTGGTTAAGAAAACCACATTATATGAAAACTCCCATTCAAGATGATAAAAAAGTTGATGAAGTATATATGAGTATCGATCATCTGAAAGTGGGGAGTTATGTGTTAAAAATCCTCAATAAAAACAAAGTAATTAAAAGTATAAAATTTCAAAAAATCTAAAATCACTATTAACTAAATTAAAAAAATTATGAAAAATTCAATGAAAATTATCTGTTTGCTGTTTCTGTCACTTTTAGTGAGTTGTTCCTCTGATAATGAAGATACAGCGCCGCCACAATATACTTTAGATAACATTCAAGGAGATTGGTATAGAGTAGGAGGCAATAATCCTGAATATAACGGAATGTTAGTAAATGTTGTAGATAATACAGGTACGGTTGTAAACCCAGCTAGTTCAACTTTTAACACAGGAGATATAAAATGGAAAACAATAGTAGCAAAACAAAATAACACTTACGATTATAAGGAATTGGGAAGTGATAATAATTATTATGATGCTACTATGAAATTAGGCGTAGATGACACCCTTCGTATTTCAGTTGGAAATAGCGGGTCGGGTAATGTACAAAAATGGGTGCGACAAATTATTGATACTGAAGCTAATGACTGTCTTCCATATGACCCTACAATCTTTAACGGTAACTTTCAGGGTGAATGGGAGGAAATTAATGAAATTGATGCTTTTTCGATTATGTCTATTCCAAGCCATGATGTAAATGGCGGTATTGCAGCCATTACAGTTCAGACGGATGCACCTGTTGTGCCGTGTTTTAATCTTTTCGCTGGTGATGAGCTTTCTAGCGCATTAAAAACTGGAAATAATGGCACCCAAATTAGAACCTATAGAGTTATTGGTCAGCCAGGCACCTTATTTTCTGGTGAAACTACAGATTGTGAAAATGCACCTAGTGACCAATATCCTTGGCAATATACCGTAAGTTGGTCTTATGAAAGTATAATCGACTGCTATGAGCCTAATAATTCCTTTGAACAAGCAAAGGCTGTTCCAAAAAACGAAACAATATCAGCCTCTGGAGTAGCTGGACACACTAATGGCGGTTTGGGTATTTATGATCCATCCACCTATGATTGGTACAAAATAACCCTTAATGAAGCGACTAAATTACGATTAACGTTGAATGAATGCCCTAGTGATATTCATATGCATTTTAGGATTTTCCAAAAAAATAATAATGGAGGTGTATCTACTATATCTGTAGATAGTGAAGCCATATCGGGTGAACTACATGCCCCTGGAAGTACGTATTATATACAATCTAGAAATATTTTACAACCGGGTGAATATCTTTTAGAAGGACATCGCTTAGTTGGTCAAGGAGTTCCAAGTGTTGTTGCAGACGATGAACTTAATCCTGAACATTGGAGCTCACCTTATACTTTCGTAGTTACCACAGAAGATTAAATTTAAGTTTAAATATGAATAATGAATTAGCTCATTACGAATTTTCAGAAGAGTAACTATAAAATGTGGGGGAATAATAGCGATAAAAGTTCAAAATTTTTATCGCTATTTTTGCATTTAATATTAATTCATTTTTTAAATGACTTCTACTACTATTGAAAAATTGCAGTGGCGTTACGCAACAAAAAAATTTGACCCTTCTAAAACATTAACTGAAGAAAAACTAAATGTTTTAAAAGAGGCATTTAATCTTACTGCAACTTCTTTTGGCTTGCAACCTTTAAAATTGGTAGTTGTTAGTAACTCCGATATTAAGAAGCAGTTAATGCCGATTACATATAATCAGCCTCAGGTACGCGATGCTTCTCACGTTTTAATTTTATGCATTGAAAAAAGTATAAATGAAGAGTTTATTATAGACCATTTTAAAAGAGTAGAAGGCTTGCGAAAAACTCCACGGACTATTTTAGAACCTTTTGAAAAAAACCTAATCGATTCGTTTACAGAAAAAGATAGTTCAGAAATAAAGGATTGGATGGTCAACCAACTCTATTTAACACTAGGAGCACTACTAACGGTGTGTGCCGTCGAGAAAATAGACGCCTGCCCAATGGAAGGGTTTGAATCAAAAAAATACGATGCTTTACTAGGTCTTGACAAACAAGGGTTAGAATCTGTAATTGTATTGCCAATTGGATATCGCGATGAGTCTGATTTTTTTATAAATCTTAAAAAAGTGCGTCGTGGAGTTGATGAATTAACGATAGAGTTCAAATAAATTTAGCTTGAATAAAGTCAAAGGGATCGGGAAACTATGACCAAATAGAATATGAAGGGTAAGTTTACAGTTGAAATACTAAGTCAATTACCCCTTTAAACTTTTTCAAAAAATATTAATTATTATAAATATAAAACATGCCAGGATTTGAAATTTTTGGCGCTGAAGAGCGCAAACAAGTAAATGATGTATTGGAAACAGGTGTTTTAATGCGCTATGGATTTGACGGAATGCGAAACAATCATTGGAAAGCCAAAGAATTTGAATCTCTTTTCGCAAAAAGAATGGACGCAGAATTCTGTCAATTAGTTTCTAGCGGAACAGCGGCTTTAACTGTAGCTTTGGCTTCAGCTGGAATTGGTGCTGGGGATGAGGTAATCATGCCAACATTTACTTTTGTAGCAAGTTTTGAATCTATTTTAGCGCTGGGCGCTGTTCCTATTTTGGTAGATATCGATGAAACTTTAACGCTTGATCCCAAAGCTGTAGAGGCTGCAATTACTGAAAAAACAAAGTGCGTTATGCCTGTGCATATGTGCGGTTCTATGGCAGACTTAAGAACCTTAAAAGCAATTTGCGATAAACACAATTTAATTCTCCTCGAAGACGCCTGCCAAGCTTTAGGTGGTACTTATGAAGGAAAACCCCTAGGTAGCTATGGTGATTTAGGATGCTTTTCTTTCGATTATGTAAAAACTATTACCTGTGGGGAAGGCGGTGCAATTATCACAAATAATAAAGAATACGCAAAAAACGCAGATCATTATCAAGACCATGGCCACGATCACGTTGGTAACGACCGTGGAGCAGAATCGCATCCCTTTCTAGGATACAATTTTAGAATATCCGAATTGAATGCGGCAGTCGGTTTGGCACAGCTCGACAAATTAGATGGAATATTAAATACTCAGAAGGAAAACTACAGAATACTTCGCGAAGCTTTAGAGTCTATCGAAGGCGTGACTTTTAGAAAAGTGCCTGAAGGTGGAGAAGAAAATTATTCTTTTTTGAGTTTTTTCCTGCCGAATGAAGATTTAACGAAAAAATCCCATAAAGCACTTTCTGATGCTGGTGTCGATGCTTGTTTTTATTGGTATACCAATAATTGGCATTACATAAATGGTTGGGAACACCTAAGAAATCAAAAGAGCTTAGGCAACCTTTCTTCGGAAGTGAAAAACCAAATGCAAGACTTAAACAATACCGATTTTTCCAAAAGTCATGCAGTGATGAGCCGTACAATTTCTTCATTGATTAAAATTGGCTGGACTGAAAAAGAGGTTCAAAAAAGAGCTGAAGCAATGAAACAAGCGATTATCTCAGTTTTATAGATTTTCGTCACTATTTATTAAAGGTCGTCTAATGTTGTTTTAGACGACTTTTTTGTTTTTATATACTTCAAATTCCCAATGGGAAAGCAATAATTTGCTTCTACTTCAGGTGTTTTCGGAAAATGACACATTTCTTTGAACTTTTGAAACATGTGTGATAATGACTTAACATGTATGTCTTTAGCTTAGTGATGTAGAATGATTTAAACATTACTTATGAAAACTAAAAACATAATTATAGCATTTGTCTTCCTTTTAATAGGAACCAATATTCAGGCTCAAATATTAGATAAAATAGCTAAAAGGGCTGAAAGCACTGCAGAGCGAACTGTATTAAATAGAACAGATAGAGAAGTTTCAAAGCAAACAAATAAAACTATTGATGGGGTAATTGAAGGTGATAAAGAAAAAAAAACGAAAAAAACTCCTAAGAAATCCAAAACTAAAAAGAAAACCAGAAATCCGAATATAATCGGAGGTAATATGGATGGAATTCCTGATAGTTATAACTTTCAGTATTCATTAGATATGAAAATAACCTCAGACGGAAACACTTCTAATTTAAAATATTTTGCTGCACCTAATGCGAGTTACTTCGGAACTGGAGTAGCAGGTCAAAACAATAGTGTTATTGTTTACGATATAGAAAATCAAGCTATGATAACTTTTATGAATAGTAATGGACAAAAAATGGCAATGAAGATGAATATGCCCTTACAAGAAGAAATGCAAGAAATGATTAATCAAAAAGGCAGTAATAGTAAAGGTGATGGTATGAAGTATATCCCAATTGAAGGCAAGACCATTTTAGGGTATAAATGTAAAGGATATTTGGTAAAACAGGAGGAGGGTACAAGTAAGATTTATATTACAAATGAAGCTCCAATTGGTTTTTTAGGAATGCTAGCTAGTGTTAATGCCATAGGTGACGACAAAAATACTATAGACATTCCATTTGATGAGAACTCAACGATTATGGAGATGGAGTTTACTTCAAACTCAAAAAACAGAGATGATATGCATATACTGTGTACTGCTATAGAAAAACATCAATTTACTATTAATAGAAACGAATATCGCGGATTGTAACCATCTTGTAAAGTTAAAATCAAGACAAATAGTTAATCATTGAAATTAATATTATGAAATCAATCGCAATAATATTTCTCGCTTTAATATATCTCACTAGCTGTAAAGACAGTAAAAGTTCTGATATTAATACAAGTGTAAATCACGATACCCATACAAACACTGAGAAAGCAATAAACAGTAACAATAAAACTCAGGATAACGAAAATAAAAGGGATTCGAAAATTAAAGAATCTCAAGAAGATTGGTATTGGAAAAATACTATTATGAGTAAAAACAACTCCTTCGATAATTGGCAAGAAGGAGCGGTAGAATTAGTTATGTTATTCAAAATCAAAGGAAATGATATGCATCCTAAAACCATAAAAGTGGGGACTATCAATGCTTCAGGAGAAGTTAATATTAATTTACCCTCAGAATTAAAAACAGAACGAAAATTAGATAATCTGGGAAACCTTGTTTTTTTCGACATTACTGATATTTCAAATTTTAATTATGAAAATGGAAATACTGGTTATTTCTCAAATACATCATTTCAGGTTCTCAAGAATGGCAATGCTATAGGTAATTTAACTATGGGTAATTCGGTGCGAACTACTTATAATCTAACGAATCAAAGCAATTTAACACAAGGGGATGAGGGATACCTTGTTTACTTGGTTTATGTTGATGAAAAAGCTGCGATGAAAGGAAATGAAACTACTACTGTAAAAGCGAGAAGAGATGGTACAAACACTATTGATGCAGAAACAACTGTTGTTTACAATTTAAATTTTAAACCAGGTTGGAATTATGTAAAAACTGAAGTAATAGGTAGATATAATCTAGAACACGAAAGAGGCTTGGATGTATCTTGGTTCAAAAAACACGAACATACTAGAATCCCTAATAAACCTTTAGAAGCCGAATATTTCTTCAGAAAAAATTCATATTAATTAAATTCTGTTTTTATTGAATATAAAATCTTCAGTTGTATAGCATTGCTAGGTGCGGATAAAAACTTCAAATTATTGATACGCTTTAACTCGTATTAACTCGTAGATTTTCAGCATGTAATACTTCAAAATAGGGGAGGAATGTAACTTCTCAATTTTCTCTATTCAACTTACAACATTTTGTTAACGATTATCTATGGAATATTCCCGATATTTGTTTTTACCCAAAATTTAAAAACTCTAATTAACAAACTATGGGAATGAACAAAAACACTGTATTGGCATGGGCCACATTTATAATGATTGTAGTAGGTTTAGTTCTTATTGGCTTAGGTGCCTTTCGGTACGATGATATTGCTGGTTGGGGCTTCGCTTCAGTAGGTATCGGCTTTTTTGCTATTGCTTGGGTTTTTAACGCATTAAAAGGGAGAGTTTAAAAAAGCAATTTGTAATCAGTAAAAAGTTTAATTTATATAAATTTTTTATTGTTTTCGGTTTAATGTTATGTCTGAAGAAAAACTAATACGAGAAAGACTTTCAAAGCATCTATACGGTGGAGAGGCCTTTATGCCCGTGATGGAAATGTTGGATAAAATTTCTTTTGAAGATATCAATACTCGTCCAGCCAATTTGCCTTACTCTTTTTATGAATTGTTTTTTCATATTGTTTTTACTCAAAAAGACATTGTAAAGTTCACCTGTTCTGATGACTACATCACACCAAAATGGCCAGATTTTTATTGGCCCAAAGAAAAAATATGTAAGAATGCTGAAGAATGGGAAACACTAAAAGCTGAATATATTACAGACCGCGAACGTTTAAAAAACTTCCTTTTAGATGAGAAAAATCAACTAACCAAAGCAGTCAAAAATGGAAAAGGAGAACAAACACTGCTACGCGAATTGCTCCTCGTAATTGAACACACTGCGTATCACACTGGACAAATGCTAATTGTATTAAGACTTCTGAATCTTCATTAAATGGTTATTAGTTTCTAGTTTTAAATAAATCAATTTCAGTGCTTAAAAATCACATTTATAGCGCTTGCGACAAAAAAAATAATAGAGAGTAATCTCAACAATAAATAATAAATTACAATCAATAATTATGTCTGACGATAAAAAAGTAATCTTCTCGATGTCTGGGTTAACAAAGACCTATCAAAGTGCCCAGACTCCTGTACTTAAAAATATATATCTAAGTTTCTTCTACGGTGCCAAAATTGGTATTCTTGGTTTAAACGGAAGTGGTAAATCTACATTGCTTCGCATTATTGCAGGAGAAGAAAAAAACTATCAAGGCGATGTGGTTTTCGCTCCTGGATATACAGTAGGGTACTTAGAACAAGAGCCAAAACTAGACGAATCTAAAACTGTGCTTGAAGTTGTAAAGGAAGGAGTGCAAGAAGTTGTTGACGTGCTTGATGAGTACAATAAGATTAACGACATGTTCGGGCTTCCTGAAGTGTATGAGAATCCTGATAAGATGGAGGAGTTGATGAATAAACAAGCAAAGCTTCAAGATAAAATTGACGCGACTAACGCTTGGGAACTCGATACCAAATTAGAAATAGCAATGGATGCGCTACGTACTCCAGAGCCAGATAAGCTTATTAGTGTACTATCAGGAGGTGAAAGACGTCGTGTAGCATTGTGTAGGTTGCTTCTTAGAGAACCAGATGTGCTATTACTCGATGAGCCTACCAACCACTTGGATGCAGAGAGTGTTCATTGGTTAGAGCATCATTTAGCAGAATATAAAGGAACTGTAATTGCCGTTACTCACGACCGTTACTTCCTAGATAACGTTGCTGGATGGATTTTAGAACTAGATAGAGGTGAAGGGATTCCTTGGAAAGGAAATTACTCATCTTGGTTAGATCAAAAATCGAAGCGATTAGCACTAGAGCAAAAGCAAGCTGGAAAACGTCAAAAAACGCTTGAACGTGAGTTGGAGTGGGTTCGTCAAGGAGCTAAAGGTCGCCAAACAAAACAAAAGGCACGTTTACAGAATTACGACAAGCTTTTAAGTCAAGATCAAAAGCAATTGGATGAGAAGTTAGAAATCTACATCCCTAATGGTCCAAGATTAGGAACAAATGTTATTGAAGCGAAAGATGTTTCCAAGGCATTTGGCGATAAACTGCTTTACGAAAAATTAAACTTTAAATTACCACAGGCAGGGATTGTAGGTATTATCGGTCCTAACGGAGCAGGTAAAACAACCATTTTTAAGATGATTATGGGGGAAGAAACCCCAGACAAAGGAAC
This sequence comes from Aequorivita sp. 609, assembly GCF_014212065.1. Classification (NCBI taxonomy): domain Bacteria; kingdom Pseudomonadati; phylum Bacteroidota; class Flavobacteriia; order Flavobacteriales; family Flavobacteriaceae; genus Aequorivita; species Aequorivita sp. 609. The sequence goes on from NZ_JACJVM010000017.1 coordinate 124,250, forward strand.
TTTTGAAGTGGGTGAAACTGCTAAAATTGCTTACGTAGATCAAACACACTCTAATATAGACCCTGAAAAAACCATTTGGGAGAACTTCAGCGATGGGCAAGAGCTTATTATGATGGGTGGCCGACAAGTAAACTCTAGAGCTTATTTAAGTCGTTTTAACTTCAGTGGTAGCGAGCAAAACAAAAAAGTATCTATGCTTTCTGGTGGAGAAAGAAACCGACTTCATTTAGCTATGACGTTAAAAGAAGAAGGAAACGTTCTCCTGCTTGATGAGCCAACAAACGACTTAGATGTTAACACCTTACGAGCGTTAGAGGAAGGTTTAGAAAACTTTGCTGGCTGTGCTGTAGTAATTAGCCACGACCGTTGGTTTTTAGATAGAATTTGTACTCACATTTTAGCTTTTGAAGGTAATAGTGAAGTGTATTATTTCGAAGGAGGCTTTAGTGAATATGAAGAGAATAAAAAGAAACGCTTAGGCGGCGACTTGATGCCGAAACGTATTAAATACAAAAAACTAATTAGATAAATTATGTGGAAATATTTTATTGCGCTTGGTTTAATAGTAACGATTTCATCCTGTGGATCTAAAAATACCGCTATGAAATCGTCTAAGGCCGCTAAGGAAATTGTATTAGGGAAAAGTGAAGTTGTATCTTACAAAAGTTTAGGTAACGGCGTGGCTTCAGTATCTTTAAAACTCTATGAGAACAACACCTTTTTATTCGACTTTAAAAGTATTCCGCAGCCTGGTTCAAACGACAAACCTGTGGTAATTTCTGAAAAGGGAACTTACACATCTGATGGAAAATGGAAGACTTTAAATTTTGTAAAACCAAAGTTTTCGCTAGCTGCAATTTTTGACGCTCAGTACGGTGATGCTTCACACTTTACCGTTATAAGCGACGATAAAGTAAAGATAAACTCCTCAAAACCCGCCTTGCCAATTTGGGGTGTAGTTTGTGAGAAAAAATAAATTATTGTCTGTTAGAACTAAAATACAAGCATTTGCAAAGTATTCGTTCTAACAGACTTTTTTATTGTATTATCTTTTAAAACGGATTAAGAAATCACATCGCTTACTAAATAAGCGATAGCCTTTCCAACTTGGTTTGGTGCAACCCCAGCAGAAGGAGCACCTTCGCAAAGATGAACATAGCTCGCGTTTTTGTTTTTAGCGAAATAGGAGACGAATTGTCGCGCTTGCGTTACTGAAAAACCACTTGGTGTAATTGCACTACTTCCCATTATTTCAATAGCATCCATATCCAATTCAATCCCAAAATTATCATTACTACAGAAGTTTTCACTTTCGGCTAATGCTTCAGAAAAGCTTTTGTTTTGATTAATTGCTATATCCTCAAAAAGATTAAATTTCACTTTCTCAGGATTGTTTTTCATCGAAGCAAATACGACTTCAGAAGTGTAGTTTCTATGAAGCCCGAATATAAAATACTTGCTTAAAAACCCTTCTTCAAAAGCATAAGAAAATCCGTTGCCACTGTGGCGGTGTTCTAAGGCACGAAAATCTGTATGTGCATCAAAATTTATACAGTTTATAGGTTTTTTTAATCCTTCAGAAGTTCCTTTTATATTTCCGTAACTATTATTGTGGCCTCCACCTATAATTATCGGGAATTTTCCAGCTGCAACTATTGCTTTTACAACTTCGGCTACTTTATGGTCTATTTGAAATACAAGTTCACCAAGTTTTTCGGCATAATGTTTATCTGCTTTTGAAATATTTTCTGCCTGCTTCATCTGAGTGTCGCAGTCTATTTCCCCTAAAAGAATAACATTCTCAGCATTTGTTAAGTGATTGTGCTGAATATTTAAAATACTCCCTAATGCAGTGTTCCAAGCCTTTGAAGTTCCTGGATTCCCATAATTTGCACGAACGCCAATATCCTCAGGGATACCTAGTAAAACGTAATTAGACGAATGATTCTTTAAGCTTTCAAGAGAATCAACGAAACCAACTTTTTCACCAAATTTAGTTTCACCAGCGCGCTTATTGATATAAGGAGCGGCATCTTTTTCGGAGTAAATTTTAATTAAATTCATTTTACTTCCTTACCATTAATTATAACAGCATCAATCATATTGCTTCCGAATGCATAAGGCAAATAACCATAAGATGGAATTGGCTTTGTAATGATGAGGTTTGCCGCTTTTCCTTTTGTAATACTTCCATGAGTATCACTTAAGCCCATTGCATATGCTCCATTGATTGTAGCAGCATTAATAGCTTCCTCTGGAGTTAGTCGCATTTTAATACAAGCGGTTGCCACCACAAAATTCATGTTTCCACTTGGCGTAGAACCAGGGTTGTAATCGGTTGCAAGCGCTAAAGGAAGCCCTGCGTCAATCATTTTTCTTCCAGGTGCATACGGGATACTTAAAAAATATGAACAAGAAGGAAGCGCCACTGGCATGGTATCACTGTTTTTTAAAGCGTCTATATCTTCATCCGTCATTACTTCTAAATGATCTACACTTAATGCTTTGTGTTTTACTGCCGATTCAATTCCGCCAATACTATTAAATTGATTAACGTGTACTTTTGGAATTAGGTTGTATTTTTTTCCTTCTTCGAGTAAACGCTCCATATCTGCAACTGAGAAATAACCTTCCTCACAAAAGATATCTACATATTCGGCAAGACCTTTTTCAGCTACTTTTGGAAGCATTTCGTTACACAATAAATCCATATATCCATCTTTGTTTCCCTTGTATTCTGTAGGAATTGCATGCGCACCTAAGAATGTAGTTTTGATAGTTATTGGATAATTCTCAGAAAGTTTTTTAGCTACACGAAGCATTTTCATTTCAGCTTCTGTAGTAAGTCCGTACCCACTTTTAATTTCTAAAGAGCCAGTACCTAAACTCATTATTTCCTCTAAACGAGTTGCCGATTGATTGTATAATTCTTCTTCAGAAGTTTCTTGAAGTTTTTTCGCACTATTTACAATCCCACCTCCTTTTTCGGCTATTTCTTGATACGTAAGACCATTAATTCTATCTACAAATTCTTGTTCTCTATTTCCAGCATAAACCAAATGGCTATGACTGTCGCACCAAGCCGGAAGCACCATTTTACCTGAACAGTCTAGGGGTTTAAAACCTTCATATTCTTTCAGATTGTCCATAGTACCGTAGTCTTCAATCTTCCCATTGTTTAAAAACACCCAAGCATTTTTAAGTGTAGGGAGATCTTTCATCTCTTTTCCACTTAATTTTAAAGGAGAGTTTTCACGTACTTGGAGTAATTCTTTTATGTTAGTGAGTAGTAATTTCATTGTTTAATATTAATTCTTGTAATTTTTTATAAAGATAAAGAAAGTATATTCTATAAGAGAAGCAGCAAATACATAAATTGTAGATAACCGAGCAGCGATGATATTTGAGCATATATCGCCTCTTGGAAATAGGTTTTATTATTCTGAAATTTCTTCTTTGTAATTTATATCTTTAAAGTTTCTGAATTACTAAACTATGAAATCTGAAAAATTAGGGCTCAACTCCATTTGTACGCATATAGGTGAAGTAGAGGATAAACAGTTTAAAGGAGCTATTTCGCCACTGTATATGTCGAGTAGCTATGCTTTTGAAGACGTTGAGATAAAGCGATATCCGCGATATTTTAATACACCCAATCAAGAGGCACTTTGCAAGAAAATTGCGATGTTGGAAAAATGTGAAGCAGCACTTATCTTCGGAAGTGGAATGGCTGCAGTTAGTACAACAATGCTGGCATTCCTTCACCAAGGCGACCATGTAGTGTTACCTCAAACTTTATATGGAGGGACCTATAATTTTGTTGTTGAAGAGTTTCATAAATTTGGAATAGAATATTCTTTTGCTGAAGGGTTTTCAAAAAAGGATTTTTCAGAGAAAATTCAGAAGAATACAAAAGTGATATTTGTTGAAACACCATCCAACCCATTGATGCGGATAACCGATTTAGAAATGATTTCCAAACTAGCTAAAGAGCACGGAATTATTTCTATGATAGACAATACATTTGCTTCACCAGTAAATCAAACTCCAGCCGATTTCGGAATTGATATAATGATTCACAGTGCCACAAAATATATGGGTGGTCACAGTGATATTTGTGCCGGTGTAGTAGCAGCAAGCGAAGCGCATATAAAAGTAATTTGGAACCTCGGTAAAAACTTAGGTGGTAGCCTTAGCGATTATACAGTTTGGCTTTTGGAGCGCAGTATGAAAACCATGGGATTGCGTGTAAAAGCCCAAAATAAAAACGCCAAAAAAATGGCTAAGTGGCTGGATAAACACCCTTTAGTAGATAAAGTATATTATCCAGGTCTAAAAACCCATCCAGATTATAAGCTTGCTAAAAAGCAAATGAGAGGTTATACTGGGATGCTCTCTTTTGAAATTAATCAATCCTTAAATGTTAGTGAATTTCTGAAGAGTTTAAGGTTGATAAAACCATCTATGAGTCTAGCAGGAGTGGAATCTACAATTCTTTCCCCAGCTAAAACTTCTCATGGATTGTTGTCTCCTGAGGCTAGAAAAGAGCAGGGCATAAGTGATGGTTTACTGCGTTTCTCGGTAGGAATAGAGGAGGTAGCAGATTTAAAAAATGATATAGAAAGTGCTTTTAAGAAAATAAAAAAATAATTTATATGAAGATTGATATCCTTGCTATTGGCGCACATCCCGATGATGTAGAATTGGGATGCGCGGCGACCTTAGCTAAAGAAATACACAAAGGGAAAAAGGTAGGTTTGTTAGATTTAACTCGTGGCGAATTAGGAACTCGTGGAACGGCAGAAATTCGGGATCAAGAGGCTGCAGATGCTGCCAAAATTTTGGGAGCAACCTTTAGGCATAACTTAGGACTTGCTGATGGTTTTTTTGTAAATGATAAAGCATCGCAGTTGGAGATTATAAAAATAATTAGGAAGTATCAACCAGAAGTGGTTTTGTGTAATGCCATTGATGATAGACATATAGATCATGGAAAAGGTAGTAAGTTGGCTAGTGATGCATGTTTTTTAAGTGGTTTACAGAAAATCGAAACTATTTATGAAGGGCAGGTTCAAAAACCTTGGCGACCAAAGTTTGTTTATCACTACATACAATGGAAAAATATTGAACCTGATTTTGTGGTAGATGTAACTGGTTTCTTGGATAAAAAATTAGAAACTGTTTTTGCTTATAAAAGTCAGTTTCACCAAGAAGATGCTAACGAACCTGAAACCCCAATAACATCTACAAATTTTAGAGATAGTATAACGTACAGAGCTCAAGATTTAGGGCGACTTATTGGAGCTGAGCATGCTGAGGGGTTTACGGTAGAAAGATTTCCCGCTGTTGATTCTATTTTTGATTTGATTTAATTCTTTTTTAAAGAAGATTTCAAATTTTTATGTTTTGATGTTGTAAAACAACAAGAATTGATTTATATTTGCAACCGCTTAACAGCGTTGTGTTTTAAAGCACATAAAATGGTGGTTGTAGCTCAGCTGGTTAGAGCGCTTGATTGTGGTTCAAGAGGTCGCCGGTTCGAAACCGGTCTTCCACCCAAAAGACAAAGTCTTCCTTAACAGGAGGACTTTTTTTGTTTTAAGAGTTTTTTTGAATAAGATTTAGGTTGAGAAGTTTACCCTGAGCGGAGTCGAAGGGAAACCGGTCTTCCACCCAAAAGACAAAGTCTTCCTAAACAGGAGGACTTTTTTTGTTTTTAGAGTTTTTTTGAATAAGATTTAGGTTGAGAAGTTTAAGTCGCTGCCGCGCGATTTTATCTCAAATCCGCAACTCTCCAAATGAACTTGTGGCTTTCTCCTCTTAAAACTGCTAGAGATGTAGATTTGTAGTTTTAGATGAGTTTTCGGCTCTATTCAAAGCATATCTCCCCCATTACAAGTTTTTTCTGCTCGGTACGAAGC